>NZ_DATIMC010000026.1:0-20064 GCF_035475775.1 Phenylobacterium sp.
GTCGATGCCGTCGCCGGTCCAGCGGCCGGGCGCCGACAGCGCATCGCCCACCGGGGTCAGCACCCGGTCGGCCACGCCGCGGGTCGCGCCATAGGCTTCGGAGCGGAAGGTCTCGCGCCGGTCGGACACCAGGATCGCGACCACCGCCACGATCGCGACGATCACGGCGATCGCCGCCGTCCAGGTCAGCGGGACCTTCAACTCGCCAAGCGGACTGTCCCGTAAGGACACTCAGGACCTCGTCTCAGTGGTTCGCGGCAGCCCCCCGCCGCCCCGACTGGCGCGTGAGTCGCGAGGCCCTAGGCTAGCGTGGATTCGAGAACGCCCTTCATCCATTTCGGATGTTCGAGCACCTTGCCGCACCCCAGCGCGACGCATGACAGCGGATCATCGGCCACAGTCACCGGCAGACCGGTGTGGTCGCGGATCTCGGCGTCCAGGCCGCGCAGCAGAGCGCCGCCGCCGGTCAGCATGATGCCCTTGTCGGCGATGTCGGAGGCGAGCTCGGGCGGGGTGGCTTCCAGGGCCATCTTCACCGCGTCGACGATCTGGCCGACTGGCTCGGAAAGCGCGTCCGACGCCTGCTTCTCGCTGATCCGAACTTCGCGCGGCACGCCTTGCATCAGGTCGCGGCCCTTGACCTCGATGGACAGGCCCTCGCCGTCGGCCGGAGCCCGGGCGGTGCCGATTTCCTTCTTGATCCGCTCGGCGGTGGTTTCGCCGATCAGCAGGTTATGGTTGCGGCGCATGTAGGAGATGATCGCCTCGTCCATCTTGTCGCCGCCGACCCGGACCGAGCGCGAATAGACGATGCCGGAGAGCGACAGCACGGCGACCTCGGTGGTGCCGCCGCCGATGTCGACGACCATCGAACCGGTCGGCTCGTGGATCGGCAGGCCCGCGCCGATCGCGGCGGCCATCGGCTCGTCGATCAGGCCCACGCGGCGTCCGCCGGCGTTCAGGCAGCTGTCGTTGATGGCGCGGCGTTCCACGGCGGTGGCGCCCGACGGCACGCACACGATTACCTTCGGGTTCACGAAGCCCTTGCGGTTGTGAACCTTGCGGATGAAGTACTTGATCATCTCCTCGGCGACTTCGAAGTCGGCGATGACGCCGTCGCGCATGGGGCGGATCGCCTCCATGTGGCCCGGCGTGCGGCCGAGCATCTGCTTGGCCTCGATGCCGACCGCGTGGACCACCTTGCGGCCGCCCACGTTGCGAAGCGCCACGACCGAGGGTTCGTTGAGCACGATCCCCTTGCCCTTCATGTAGATCAGGGTGTTGGCGGTGCCGAGATCGATGGCGATATCGTTGGAGATCGCGCCGAAGAGGGATGAGATCATCTAGGGCCCTGACGACTGGGGGCTGGAGGGTCCGGGTTCCGCCGCGGTCTCCGCAGCGGATCGACGCCTCTGATTGTGCGTCGAGTCGCTACGATTTCCGGTAGGCTTCCTCGTCTCGTGTGCCCTGCCGCATAGTCGAATTCAAGGCTTAAAGAGCAGTGTGCGCTCTCCCGTCGCGCGCGAATTTTTCGCGCCCGCTTTCGCGTCTCAGTCGTTGCGACTCGCCAGCGCCGCCGTCTCGCCCCAGACGAGCTCCCGGGCGAGCGGGCTTTCGAGCACCTGGGAGGTCGCTCCCTCGAGCCGGACCTCGCCTCGGTCGAGCAGCGCGATGCGGTCGGCGAGGCGGACGACCTCGTCGATGTCGTGGGTCACCAGCAGCATGGGAACCGAGAGGCCGTCCCTAAGCTCGGCGATCTCGGCGTGCAGACGGGTGCGGGTGCGCCGATCCACCGCAGAGAAGGGTTCGTCCAGCAGCAGGACCTTCGGGTCGCGGGCCAGGGCGCGGGCAATCGCGACCCTCTGACGCTGGCCGCCCGACAGCTCGGCGGGCTTGCGATCCTCCAGGCCTTCCAGATGCACCCGGCGAAGCAGCTCCGCCGCGCGAATGGGGCGCTCGGCGCGCGGCCGATGGGTGAGCGCGGTCGCCACGTTGCCCATGGCCGTCAGGTGCGGGAACAGCGCGTGCTCCTGGAAGACCAGGCCCACCGCGCGCCGGTGCGGCGCCACGTCCAGTCCCAGGGCGGAATCGAACCAGACCGCCTCGTCCACGACGACACGGCCGGTGTCCACCCGGCAGAGCCCGGCGATGGCGCGCAGCAGGGTGGTCTTGCCGGCCCCGGATGGCCCGACGATCCCCAGAACCTCGCCCGGCGCGCAGGCGAGCGCCGCGTCCAACGGGATCGGCCCCGCCTGGGCGAGGCGCACGGATAGGCCCCGCTCAGCCATTCCGCCGGCCCACGCGGCGCGAGAGGCCCTGAACCAGGGCGATCGCGACGATGGAAACCGCCAGCAGCGCCGCGCTCATGGCGCCCGCCGCGCGATAGTCAAAGGCTTGCATGCGGTCGTAGATGGCGAGCGCAAGCGTCCGCGTCTGGCCCGGGATCGAGCCGCCGACCATCAGGACCACCCCGAACTCGCCCATCGTGTGCGCGAAGGTCAGCGCGAACGCCGAGGCGATCCCGGGCCAGGCGAGCGGCAGCTCGATGCGCCAGAAGGCGGCCCAAGGCGCAAGTCCGCTGACCCAGGCCGCCTCGCGCACGTCGGGAGGCAGGGATTCGAAGGCCCGCTGCATCGGCTGCGCCGCGAACGGCAGGTTGAACACCAGGCTCGCCGCCAACAGGCCAGAGAAGCTGAAGGCCAGCGGATGACCGAAGACGGCGGCCCAGGCGCGGCCGAGCGGCGCGCCGCCGGCGAAGAGGGTCAGCAGATAGAAGCCCAGGACGGTCGGCGGCAGCATGAGAGGCGCGGCCACCAGCGCCTCGATGACTCCCTTGCCCGGAACGCGATGAAACGCCAAGGCGCGGGCCAGAAGGAGCGCGAGCGGAAGGAGGATGATGGCCGTCCACCCGGCGAGACGCAGGGAGACGGCGAGGGCTTCCCAGTCCATGCCGCTCGCGCCGATCCCGCCCACCTCGGGATTCATCGAGGAAGCGCGAAGCCGTAGGTCGCCAGAATCGCCCGCGCCTCCGGCGTCTGCAGGAAGCCGTAGAACGCCCGAGCCGTCGGCCCCGCATGCTTGATCAAGGCAGCCCGCTGGCGGAGCGGCTCGTAATAGTCATCCGGAATCAGGACGAACTTTCCCTTGCGCTTCACCTCCGGCTCGGCGGCCAGCGAGAGCGGGATGATCCCGCCCTGGGTCGATCCAGAGGCGGCGAACTGGGTGGTCTGGCCGACATTCTCGCCCAGCACCAGCTTGGGGCGGACGGCGGCCCAGACGCCGGCATGCTCCAGAGCCTGCCTGGCGGCGCGTCCGTAGGGCGCATGCTCCGGATTGGCGATCGCAAAGCGGGTGAGCCGACCGTCCTGCGCAGCGCGCCCAAGGTCTTGCAGGCTCATGTCGTTCTTGAGGGGCGAGCCGTCCGGCAGGAACAGCCCGATGCGCCCGATGGCGTAAAGCTCGCCCGGCCCTTCGGTGCGGCCCGCCCGGGCGAGCTTGGCCACATAGCCCTCGTCGGCCGAAAGGAAGACCTCGAAGGGCGCGCCGGCCAGGATCTGCTGCGTGAAGCCGCCGGAGGAGCCGAACACCAGCTTCACCGACTTCCCACTCCGCCTCTGGAACGCGGCGGCGACCTCGGGCAGGGCCGAGGCGAGGTCCGCGGCGGCGGCGACCACAGGCGAGTCGGCGGCGCGCGCCTGGCCCACCAGCCCGAGGGCTGCGATGGCGGCGACGGTGGCGCGGCGGGTCGGGATCATGAGCATCACTCCACGGCCAGGATGACGTGCGGCGCCTTGATCAGCGCGACCATGCTGTCGCCGACCGCAACCTGGAGCGCCCCGGCGCTCTCCAGCGTGATCGTCGCGACGAGCGTCTTGCCGCCCCCGATGTCCAGCCGGATCTCGCTGTTGACGGCGCCGTCCTCGCGGGCGGCGACGACGCCCCGGATCTGGTTGCGCGCGGAGGTGCGGAGCCGCTCGCCGATGGCCAGCACGACGAAGCTCGACTTGATGAGCGCGATCGCGGGCTTGCCGGGCGAGAGGCCGAGCTCGGCCACGCTGCGAGCGGTGAGCACGGAGGTGATGGCCACGCCCGGCGCGATTCGGAGCGTGACCTCGCTGTTGACGGCGCCATGGATGATCGTCTCGACCTCGCCCCGCAGGGCGTTGCGCGCGCTGGTCCGCATGCCGAGGCTCCAGAAAAGGTCCCGCGCCTGGTCGCCCGCAAGCCCGGTCTCCAGCTTGGAGAGCGCGGTGTCGAGCTCGGCCTGCACGCGGCGGCAGGCGG
This sequence comes from Phenylobacterium sp., assembly GCF_035475775.1. Classification (GTDB taxonomy): domain Bacteria; phylum Pseudomonadota; class Alphaproteobacteria; order Caulobacterales; family Caulobacteraceae; genus Phenylobacterium. Next base: position 4,285 of record NZ_DATIMC010000026.1, read on the forward strand.
CGGCGACCTGACGCCCGCGCTGGGTGACCCGCGCCACGCCGCCCGACTTGCCGCCGGGCGCGGCCTCGATCAGCGGCACGTCGAAAAGATTGTTCAGCGCCTGGACGATGTCCCAGGCGCCTTTGTAGCTCAAGCCCAGGCGTTGGGCGGCGGCCATGATCGAGCCCGTTTCGGCGACCGCCTCGATGAGCGCGACCCGCTCCAGGCTGACGCGCGGGGACAGCCCACGCTTGAGTCCGACCGAGACCGTGAGGCCGGCTTCGCCTTTGGAGGACGCGGCCGCCACGTCAGAAGGCCATCTGCGAGCGGACGGCGAGCGTGCGGTAGCGCTGTCCGACCTGCGCCCCCACAGGCGTCTGGAAGAGACTGGCCGATGGCGAGAGCCTTTCCACCCGCACCTCCTGGTACTGCAGCATCAAGCGCACCACCGGATTGAGCGACCAGTTGAGACTGGCGGCCAGCGCGCGCTGGTCGCCGCCGCGCACCGCCTCCAGGGAGGGCGCGGTCCCTGGGGCGCCGGGGCGATAGTTCAGGTCGATGTCGGAGTAGCGCAGCGCGAGCTCGATCGCGCCCAGGCCGCCGTTCGCCAGGCTGAAGGGATGGTCGACCGGCGGCGCATCGAAGGCGAAGGTCGAGGGATTGTAGCGTCGCCGCTCACCGGTGAGGATCCAGCTCCCCTCCACGTAGAAGCCCGTGAAGCCGGGATCGCTCGCGCCCGCCGGGGCGTCGCGGCGATCGATGCGGAAACGATCGAGCTCGCTCTCGATCCATAGGCTGCGGTACTGGGCCGCGAACTCCACGCCGACGACGGCTGCGTGGCGGGCGTCGATCGCCCCAGTCGAGATGAGGCGCGTGCCGTCGACGCGCAGCTCCGGCCGCTCCTGCAGGGTGATCGCAAATCGTGCGGCGCCGGTCGGCGCGTCGGGACCTCCCGCATCGGCCGGCCGGGCCACATAGGCGGCATGGGCGCCGAGATGCACCAGACGGTCATCGCCCAGCACAGGCAATACGACCACGCGTCCGATGTAGCCGAGTTGGCTGTCAAAGGGCTGCGAGACGCCGGTCGCCTGCGAGTTGACCACGCCGACCAGACGTCCGGTGGCCGCCGCGCTGACATACCAGCGCCGTCCGGCGGCCCAGACCTCGGCCGCCTCGCGGAAATCCCCGCCGGCCAAGCCCCGGGCGATATCGGCCTCCGCCGGCCGCTCGAGGAACGGCGCCCCGCTGGTCGAGGCCTGGTCCTCCAGGCCGAACCCCGGCGGATAGGCGCCGAGGCGGACATGCAAGGGCTTCAGGCCCGAGTACTGGACCCAGAGCTCCTGAATGTGCCCGGCGTCCTCCTCGCCCGCACCGCCGAAATCGAACAGCACATTGTATTCGAAATCGCCGAACAGCTTGCCGTCCACGCCGATGCGGGCGCGGCGGAAATCGGTGCCGGAAGAGAGGTCGCGCGCATGGGCCGTGTCGCTCGGCGCCGCGCCGCGCCGCAGGTCGACGGCGATCGGCCCCGGGCGATTCTGCAAGTACTGGGCGGCGTCGAACTGCATGACGCCGTGAAGGTTCGCGGTGAATCGGCCATCGGCGCTTTGAATTGCAGGCCGCCCGGCCGCCAGCGTCGCTCTGGCTTGGCCATCCTGGACCACGGGCGCCGCGGGCGTCGCAAGGCTTGCGACCGGCGGCGCCGGAGCCGGACGGCTTTCCAGGCTCTCCACGCGGGCCTGCAGCGCCTGCAGCGCGGCGGCCTGCGCCTGAACCTGGGCCTTGAGGGCGGCAATCTCCTCGTCGCGCAGGTCACCTGCCCACGCGGGCGCGGCGCTCGCCAGCACCAGCCCCATTGCGAGACCAAGCGTCCCCTCGAATCTCATGTGCGAACCCGCCTCGTTATGAAGCAAGTCTGCATAACGGGATGCCAGAAAGTCAATCCCAACAATTCTGGTGGGAGTTCGAGCTCGGCTAGAAGCCGCTCGCCAGCTTCCCCCCGGGCGCGGATTTCTCCTTGCGCGCCATGAGGTTGTTGAGGGCGTTGACGTAGGCCTTGGCCGAGGCGGTGAGCGTGTCGGTGTCGGCCGCTTGGCCCGTGGCGATCCGGCCCTCCTCCTCGAGGCGGACCGACACCTGGGCCTGGGCGTCGGTGCCTTCGGTCACTGCGTGCACCTGGAACAGCCGCAGCATCGCCTCGTGCGGGGCCACCGCATGGATGGCGTTGAACACCGCGTCCACCGGCCCGTCGCCCGTCGCGTTGGCCGACTTCTCCGCCCCGTCGATGGTCACCGTCAGGAACGCCTCCTGCGGGCCCTCGGTGCCGGCGATCACCCGCAGGTGCTTGACCTGGATGCGGTCGGCCGAGCTGGCCAGGGCGTTGTCCACCAGCGCCACGATGTCGTCGTCGAAGACGTGCTTCTTCTTGTCGGCCAGGTCCTTGAAGCGCTGGAAGGCCTCGTTGAGCGCATTCTGGCCGAGCTCGTAGCCCAGCTCCTTCAGCTTCTCGCGGAACGCGTGGCGGCCCGAGTGCTTGCCCATCACCAGGCTCGACGGCGCCTGGCCGACGTCCTCCGGCCGCATGATCTCGTAGGTTTCCCGGTTCTTGAGCATCCCGTCCTGGTGGATGCCGCTCTCGTGGGCGAAGGCGTTCTTGCCGACGATCGCCTTGTTGAACTGCACCGGGAAGCCGGTGATCGCCGAGACGTAACGCGAGGCGCGCGTGATCTGGGTGGTGTCGAGGCCGGTGTCGTAGGGCAGCCGGTCGCCGCGCACTCGCAGCGCCATGACGATCTCTTCCAGCGCCGCGTTGCCGGCCCGCTCGCCCAGTCCGTTGATCGCGCACTCCACCTGCCGCGCCCCGCCCTGCACGCCCGCCAGGCTGTTGGCGACCGCCAGGCCCAGGTCGTTGTGGCAATGAGTGGAGAAGACCACCTTGTCGGCGCCGTCGACCGTCTCGATCATTTCGCGGAACAGGTCGGCGTATTCGCTGGGATAGGTGTAGCCCACCGTGTCGGGCAGGTTGATCGTGGTGGCGCCGGCCTTGATGGCGGTCTCGATCGCCCGGCGCAGGAAGTCGCGGTCGCTGCGGGTCGCGTCCTCGGCGGACCACTCGATGTCGTCGCGCAGGTTGCGCGCATAGCCGACCGTGCGGGCGATGGCGTCCAGCACCTCGGTGGGCTCCATCTGCAGCTTGTGCTGCATGTGCAGCGCGCTGGTGGCGATGACGATGTGGATGCGACCGCGCTTGGCCGGCTTCAGCGCCTCGGCGCAGCGCTCGATATCCATCTGGTGCGCCCGGCACAGGCCCGCGACCGTGCTGTCCCGGACGATCTTGGAGATCTCGTGGACCGCCTCGAAGTCGCCGTTCGAGGCGATCGGGAATCCCGCCTCGATGACGTCGACCTTCATCTCCTCGAGGATCTTGGCAAGCTCCAGCTTCTCCTCCAGCGACATGGAGGCGCCGGGCGACTGCTCGCCGTCGCGCATGGTGGTGTCGAAGATGACGACGCGGTCGCGCTCGGCGGCCTGCGCGGACGTTTCGGAAACGGACATGGCGGGATCTTTTCGCGGAGGTTTCGGGTCAGTCGGGCGGGGGTTCGGATCCCCTGAGCGCCCGGCCGCGAAGACGCGCAGCTGAGCTAAGGCGCCCAGGGGCGGCTAAGCCCCAGTTCGGGAAGCAGCAAGCTCTGCAAGCACGTGCGCATAGGTTGCATGTACCGAATGACGCCCGTTGCGGCAAGCTTGTTGCGTGGACTGCGGCTTCAGGCCGCCTGTTTGGCAAGAACCTTCCTCACCGCCGGGCGCGCGCCGACGCGCTGCGAGTGCTCAAACAGACGCCCGAACTGGCGCGGATCGACACCGTCGGCCTCCAGCCAACCGAACAGCGTGAAGAGATAGCCGTCACAGACCGTGTACTGCTCGCCCATGACCCACGGGCCGACGAACAGCTCGTCCTCGATGAGCCGGTGGCAGGCGATCTCGTTCTGCGGGACCTTGCGGGTCATGTCGGCGAAGGAGCTCGCTTGGTCCGCCCAGCGGTAGCCCCGGTGCTTGTGGGAATGCGCCACGTGCACGGTGGAACAGAGATAACTGTTGAAGGCGTGCGCCCGGGCGCGTTCCCAGGCATCGACCGGAAGCAGTTGCGCCTCGGGATACGTCTCTGGGATCCACGACAGGATCGCCGGGGTCTCCGTCAGCACGCCGCGATCGGTGACCAGCGCGGGCACCCGGCCCTTGGGGTTGAGCGCCAGATATTCCGGCCGCCGCTGGTCGCCGGTCCTGGTGCTCATGATCGCCAGCTCGTAGTCCGCGCCCGCCTCCTCCAGGGCGATCAGCGAGGCGAGCGAACAGGAGCCCCAGGCGTGGAACAGCTTCATCGTTGAACCCCCTCCGGTTTCGCCACGGCCGCCTCGCGGGCCTTCAGCCACCTGCGCGCATACCAGCCGATGCCGAGCCAGAGGGCGACCATGGCCACCAGCCCGAGCATGTGGCCCGCGCCGCCCTGGCCCTTCATCGCCCGGGCCAGCGAATCGCCGGCGAAGGCGGTGAGCACGATCTTCGGGATGATGCCCAGGCCGGTCCCGGTGGCGAAATCCACAACCCGCATGGGCGTGACGCCGGCGGCCATGTTGACGACGATGAACGGCGCCGAGGGCACCAGGCGCACGATGAAACTGGCGGCGAAGCCGTTGCGGCCGACCAGCGCCATGAACGACCTCACGCCCTGGCCGGAGAAGCTGGAGAGCGTCCGCGCGCCGGCGGCCCGGCCCAGGTAGAAGCCGACCAGCGAGGAGACCATGGTCCCCACCCAGCTGTAGCCGAAGCCGGCCCAGGGGCCGAAGGCCACCACGCAAGCGGCGATCAGCATGAACTGCGGCACGCCCAGGAAGGCCAGCAGCGCGAAGGCCGCGACCGCCACCGGCAGCGCCCATGGGCCGCTGGCCGCGCCCAGCCACTGCTCGACCGTCGCCTCGCCGTTGAAGCCCAGCACCTGGGCCCCGAACAGGAAGACGAGACCCACGCCGCCGAACAGCACGAACGAGACGATCAGCGCCCGCCAGGCCTTGGCGTCCATGTTGGTGAGGAAGGCGAGGAGCCGGCGCATGTGGGCGTCAGGTCGCCCGTTCGGCGCAGGGGGTCAAGCGTGCGCCGCAGCATCGCGGGTTCCCCGGCGCGGCGGCTTAGGCTAAAGGCACGCCCGTTCCTTCCCCTGAATCCGGGAGCCCCGCCCGCCATGTCGCTCGAATCCGCTGCGCTCGCCCGCGTCAAGCCGTCCGCCACCATGGCGGCCGACGCGAAAGCGCGCGAGCTGAAGGCGCAGGGCCGCGACATCATCTCGCTGGCTGCGGGCGAGCCGGACTTCGACACCCCGGACAACATCAAGGACGCCGCGATCAGGGCGATCCGCGACGGCAAGACCAAGTACACCAACGTCGACGGCATCCCGGAGCTGAAGGCCGCGATCTGCGCCAAGTTCGCGCGCGAGAACGGCCTCGCTTACAAGCCCGGCCAGATCAACGTCTCGCCGGGCGGCAAGCCGGTGATCTGGAACGCCATGATCGCCACCCTCAACCCCGGCGACGAGGTGGTGATCCCGGCGCCGTACTGGGTGAGCTATCCCGACATGGTGGCGCTGGCCGGCGGGACGCCCAGGGCGATCATGACCGAGGCGCCCTCGTTCAAGGTGCGGCCGGAGCAGCTGGAGGCGGCGATCACGCCCAGGACCCGCTGGCTGATCCTGAACTCGCCCTCGAACCCCTCGGGCGCGGCCTACACCAAGGCCGAGCTCAGGGCGCTCGCCGACGTGCTCCTGAAGCACCCGCAGGTGTGGATCCTGACCGACGACATGTACGAGCACCTGGTGTTCGGCGACTTCGCGTTCTTCACCATCGCCCAGGTCGAGCCCGCCCTCTACGAGCGGACGCTGACCATGAACGGCGTCTCCAAGGCCTACGCCATGACCGGCTGGCGGATCGGCTACGCCGGCGGGCCGGAGCCCTTGATCAAGGCCATGGCCAAGGTCGAGAGCCAGACCACGTCGAACCCCTGCTCGATCTCGCAGTGGGCGGCGGTCGAGGCGCTGAGCGGCCCGCAGGACTTCATCAAGCCGAACGCCCGGAAATTCGAGGAGCGCCGCGACCTGGTGGTCTCGATGCTGAACCAGGCCAGGGGCATCCGCTGCCCGACGCCGGAAGGCGCCTTCTACGTCTATCCTTCGGTCGAGGGGCTGATCGGGAAAAAGGCGCCCTCGGGCAAGGTGATCGGCTCCGACGAGGACTTCGCGGTCGAGCTGCTGGAGGCGGAGGGCGTCTCGGTGGTGTTCGGCGCGGCGTTCGGCCTCTCGCCGTTCTTCCGGATCTCCTACGCCACCTCCAACGCCAACCTGGAGGAGGCCTGCTCGCGGATCCAGCGGTTCTGCGCCTCCCTCGGCTGAGGCCTCAGGGACGGCCGCCCGGATTCCACTGTGGCTGGAAATCGCTGTTCACCAGCCATTGGATCGGCCCGACCAGCGAGCCGATCACCCGGTCCATGAAGGCCAGGTCGACGTGGGCCAGGTCGTCGGAGGCGCTGTGGTAGGTGGGGGTGAGCGGCCAGGCGGTCACCGTCTGGGCGACCACGCCGGAGAGCGCGAGCTGGTAGTTGTCCGAGCGCTGGAAGAAGTGCTGCTCCGGATAGGGATCGGGCTCGATCAGCGCGCCGTGCGCCTTCAGCGCCGGGCCGAGGTCGGAGCGCTCCCAGCCGGTGAGCATGAGCGCGCCCGGGTTGTGGGGGTCGTCGACGCCGATCATCTCGAATTCCAGATTGGCGGCGAAGTCGGCCGTGGGCTCGGGCGGATGGGCCTGGAAGTATTCGGCCCCGAGCTCGCCCTCCTCCTCGCAGCCGAAGAGGCCGAAGTAGACGGTGCGCTTGGGCTTTCGGCCCGAGCCCAGGATGCGCGCGAACTCCAGGACCGCGGCCGTGCCCGAGGCGTCGTCGTCGGCCCCGTGGAAGATCACGCCGTCGAGCACCCCCAGGTGATCGTAATGCGCCGAGAGCAGAATCGCGCGCCGGTCCGCGTCACGGCTCTGGCCATGGATCACGCCGACCACATTGTAGGTCAGCCGCGCGATCGGCTCGCCGCGCACAGCCGAGAGCTTCGCATGACCCTCGTCGAAGCCGGCCAGGCGCGCAAACTCCGCCGGCCTCAGCACGATGGTCGCCCCGCCCGTGGGCGCTTCGTGCATTGGGCCGCCGATCACGTCCGTGCTGCCGGCCGCCCGCTGCAACATCTCGGCCCAGCGGCGCTGCGCAACCTCGCTGGCCGGCACGATCACGGCGGCCGCTCCCGCCTTCAGGATCGCGCCCGGCGGCGGTCCGCTCGCCGCCGGCTCGTAGATCACCACCTTGCCTGCGACCTCGCCGATCGAAGCGCCGGCGCTGCGGCGGGTGAGCGGCGCGTCCAGCGTGGCCGGCAGTTCGCGCGCCACCATCTCGTCGCCCAGGGTCAGGCGCAGGGCCTGCGCCCCGCTGGACAGCTCGAGCGTCGGCGGGCTCGCGAACCGAGGCGAGGACAGCCGCACAGGTTGCAGGAAGCCGCCGCGGTCGAAGGCGCCCTTGATCCCATATTGCTTGAGCTGGGCCACGAGCAGCGCCGCCGCGGCGTGTTCGTCATCGGAACCGCACCTGCGGCCGTGCAGGGCGTCGCCCGCCAGCCGCTCGATGTTGGCCTTGACACAGGCCGCACAGACCCGCGCAGGCGCGTTCATCGCCCAGGAGCTCGGGGCGAAGGCCAAGAGGCTGATCGCCGCGAGCGCGGCTGGAAATGACTTCACTCAGCAGGCTCCCGGCCGCGGCGCGTCGCCGGGCGCAGGAAGCCTGCCATGGCCGGCGAGGGATCGGAAGCCTGCCCGTGAGGCGACGTCCTAGTGCTTCTCGCGCCAGGCGTCCTTGGCCGCGTCCTTGGTCATGTTGAGGCAGACCTTGTCCTCCTCGACATGGTCCACCCAGGAGAGCGGGATCATGTGATGCTTGAGGCCGGCGGCCATATCCATCTTGGCCAGCTCGATCTCCTCGCCCATCACGTGGTCCACGCGGCCGACGTGACCGCCGTCGGAGCCCACCACCTCCATGTGCTCGCGGATTTCAGATGGTTGGATCATGCTCGTTCCTCATCGATTTGGGAGATGCCGGACAACGCTCCGGACGCAGAGGAGTTTCGGATGGCCGAGCCGATCAATCTGAACAAGGCGCGCAAATCTCGCGTCAGGTCGCAGGCCAAGACCGAGGCCGCCCGGAACCGCGTCCGCTTCGGCCGGACCAAGGCCGAGGCTCAGCTCTCCAGGCTCGAGGCTGAGCGTGCAGCGCGCGGGCACGAGGCGAAGAAGCGGGACCAGTGAGGTGCTCAGGCCTCACGCGACGGATCAAGGCGGGGGTTGATGCCGGGGCTCCGCAAGCGATCCATTCGGCTGGCCGGCCACGCCACCTCGATCGCGCTCGAGCCGGAGTTCTGGGCCGTGCTGGAGGAGATGGCCAAGGCGCGCGGCGTGAGCCTGGCCGGGCTGATCGCCGAGGTCGATGCGGCGCGAGTGGGCCGCGGTCTCGCCTCCGCCTGCCGGCTCGCGGTCCTGGGCTACGCCTCGAAGCGCTGAGTGTGCCTACTTCGGCGTGGGGATCGGGACGGGCAGGTGCGGCCGCTGCGGCAAGGGCGGAGCATTGGGCAGATGCGGCGCGGACGTCAGGGGCGGGCGCGGCAGGGGAACGGCCACCTGTTCGGTCCCGCGCCGCAGCCAGACGATCCCCGCAATCAGGATCAGCAGGATGACCACGAGCGCGGCCAGAGCCAGCGGCAGCGTGTTGGGGTCGCGCGGCTTCGATCGGGCCATGGCTCGCTCTGCGACGAGGCGTCGGGAAGGCAACATAACCTGCCCTGCGAAGTTCCGCCGCAAGGGTTAAGCGGACGGCCTGGCGTGCTACATATGTTCCGATGACCGACTCCCCCGGCCCCGGCTTCGACCCGCCTGCGCATCGCGTGAGCGACCTCGCCCGGCCGCGCGGGCCGGCCGGCGACTACCTTGAGGGGCTGAATCCCGAACAGCGGCAGGCCGTCGAGGCGACGGAAGGCCCGGTGCTGGTGCTGGCCGGCGCCGGCACGGGCAAGACCCGCGTGCTCACGGTGCGGCTGGCGCACCTGCTGGCCACCGGACGCGCGCGGCCGTGGGAGCTGCTCACCGTCACCTTCACCAACAAGGCGGCCCGCGAGATGCGCGAGCGGATCACCGCCATCATCGGGCCGCAGGCCGAGGGGCTGCGCTGGCTCGGCACCTTCCACTCGATCGCCGCCCAGATCCTCAGGCGCCACGCCGAGCTGGTCGGTCTGAAATCGAACTACACGATCCTCGACGACGACGACCAGGAGCGGCTGATCAAGCAGGTGCTCGAGGCCGAGAACATCGACGCCAAGCGCTGGCCGCCGAAGGCGCTGGCCGGGCTCATCGACCATTGGAAGAACCGCGGCTGGACGCCCGAGAAGCTGCCGGCCCAGGAAGGCGCCCACTTTGCGGGCGGCAAGGGCGAGCGCCTCTACCGCCTCTATCAGGCGCGGCTGAAGGTGCTGAACGCCTGCGACTTCGGCGACCTGCTGCTGCACAACCTGACGATCTTCACCAGCCACCCCGACGTGCTCGCCGAATATCACGGCCGGTTCCGCTACATCCTGGTGGACGAGTACCAGGACACCAACGTCGCCCAGTATCTGTGGCTCAGGCTGCTGGCCCAGAAGAGCCAGAACCTCTGCTGCGTGGGCGATGACGACCAGTCGATCTACGGCTGGCGGGGCGCCGAGGTGGACAATATCCTGCGCTTCGAGCGGGACTTCCCCGGAGCCCAGGTGATCCGCCTCGAGCGCAACTACCGCTCCACGAGCCACATCCTGGCCGCCGCCTCCGGGCTGATCGCGGCCAACAAGGGCCGGCTCGGCAAGACCCTGTGGACCGAAGCGCAAGGCGGCGAGAAGGTCGTGGTGCGCGGGGTGTGGGACGGCGAGGCCGAGAGCCGCCTGATCGCCGACGAGGTCGAGCAGGCGAAGAAGAGGGGGCGGCGCTATCGGGAGATGGCCATCCTGGTCCGCGCCTCGTTCCAGATGCGGGCGTTCGAGGAGCGCTTCGTGCTGCTGCAGATTCCTTACACGGTGATCGGCGGCCCGAGGTTCTTCGAGCGGGCGGAGATCCGCGACGCCCACGCCTACCTGCGGCTCATCCAGTCGGAGGACGACGACCTCGCCTTCGAGCGCATCGTCAATACGCCGAAGCGCGGCATCGGCGACACCACGGTGCAGAAGCTGCTGCAGGTCGCGCGCCTGAACGGCGTGCCGGCCAGCCGCGCCGCGCGCCAGATCGTGCTCACCGACGAGCTGCCGGCCCGCACCCGGACCTCGCTTTCGAACTTCCTGCGCGACCTCGACCGCTGGCGCGCGGAGGCGGGACGGATCGCCCATCCGCGGCTGATGGAGATGGTGCTGGAGGAGAGCGGCTACACCGACGCGCTTCGCCTCGACAAGACGCCCACCGCCCAGACGCGGCTCGAGAACCTCAAGGAGCTCGTCCAGTCCATGGCCGCGTTCGAGACTCTGGAGGCCTATCTCGAGCACGTCTCGCTGGTGATGGACCTCGACCGCGGGCCGGCGGCCGACGCGGTGCAGATCATGACGCTGCACTCAGCGAAAGGCCTGGAATTCCCGATCGTGTTCCTGCCCGGCTGGGAGGAAGGCGTCTTCCCCTCGCAGCGCAGCCTCGACGAGACCGGCGAGAAGGGTCTCGAGGAGGAGCGCCGGCTCGCCTACGTCGGGCTGACGCGGGCCCGGGAGGAGGCGCGCATCTCCTTCGCCGCCAACCGCCAGGTCTATGGCCGCTGGACGAGCCAGCTCCCCTCCCGCTTCGTGGACGAGCTGCCGCTCGCCAACGTCGAGGCGACCAGCGAGACCGGCTACTACGGCGGCGGCCCCGGCATGCAGCAGCACGGCAGCCGCTGGGACGAGGCGGCCAATTTCGGCGCGGGCTACGCCTCGCCCGGCTGGCGCAGGGCCCAGGCGGCGGGCTACCGCGGAAGCCATCCCGGCCGCCAGCAGGTGATCGAGGGCGAGGGGCGGCTGGTGGCCGTCTCCGAGGCGTCCCACGCCAGCGCCTACGGGCGCGGCGACCGGGTGTTCCACCTGAAGTTCGGCTACGGCGTGGTCACCGCGATCGAGGGCAACAAGCTCACCGTCGCCTTCGAAAAGGCCGGCGAGAAGAAGGTGATCGACTCCTTCGTCGAGAAGGGGTGAGGACGTTGGTTCACCCGCCCTTCATGGCCGGTGCGGACTAGGAGTTCCCGGTCGGCCGCCGCTTCATGATCCCGCGCACCACGAGCGCGCCGACCCCGGCGGCGACCGCGGCGCCGCCGGCGATGGCCGTCGCGAGGCCCCAGCGGCGGGCGCGCCCGCGCGGCGACGCCATCTCGGGACCCGCGTCCTGGTCAGCGACGAGCGGGTTCTGCAGGGCGGCCTCGGAGAGCGGCTTGCGGAACACGACGGCCTCGCGCTCGGGATCGATCTCGGCGACCTCCCAGCCGACGCCGGTCCAGGCGCGCACGTGCGGCCGCTCGCCGTTGTTGGCCCACCAGGCGGCGCCGCTGCGGGCGGACTTCGGCAACGGAAAGCCCAGCACCGCCTCGATCTCGGCGAAGCTTGCGCGCCACTCGGGTTCGGGATGGCCCGAGAGGCGCTCCGACAGGGGCTGGTACTTGCTCATGCGAACGATCTCCCGCCGTTCAGAACGCTCGATGGGACGCCGCGGCGCCAGCTTGGCGCTGAACCAATCGAGCGAACGCGCGCTGTTAGGCCCCGATGGAGCAAAGGTTCGCAGAAGTTACGGCCCTCTACGCCGGGGCGGGACTGGCGCTGGCCGCCGGGCTGTTGATGGGCGCCGCCCTGAAGCCCGACCTCGGCTACGACAACCGGCCGCTCGGGCCGCAGATCGTGGCCGGAACGGATCGCGCCCAGGCGAGCGGTCCCTTCGATGACGACGCGGTGAGCTATGCGGCCTACCGCGGCCGGATTCCGGACTACGTCATCGGTTCCGACGCGAAGCAGGCGGCGGCCCAGTTCATGGTGGCCTCAGCGCCGCGCACGGCCGCCGAGCCGCATCATCGCCTCACGGTCGACGGGGAGGGCGATCAGGACGTCGAACCCGCGCCCGTCTACAGCGACGACGGGCCTGGCCCACGCGTCAGCTACCCCTCCCTCGACGGCGGCGCGCCAAGCGACGCCGACCTGCGCGCCCCGCCGGACCAGGGCTGAGCGCCCTCGCCTTTCGATCGGCCGGCCGGTAGAGGGGCCGGATGAGCGATGTGGCCATCCAGATCATCGCCCGCGGGCCGCGGGCCGAGGCGGAGGCCGCCGCCGCGGCGCTGGACGCCGATCCCGCGACCGAGGCCCTCACCTACTCGATCCTGGAGGAGGACGAGGCGAACGGCCTCTGGCGCATCGACGCCTTCCCGACCGAACCGCCGGAACGGGCGGCGATCGAGGCGGTGCTCGGCCGCTTCCCCGCCCTGCAGGTCGCCACCGAGCTCCTGGCCGACGCCGACTGGCTCGCCCTGTCGCTCTCCGGCCTGCCGCCCGTGCGGGCCGGACGCTTCTTCGTCTATGGGGCGCACGACCGGGGGCTCGCCCCGCCGAACACGGTCAACCTGCGCATCGAGGCCGGGGCGGCGTTCGGCACCGGCCATCATGGAACGACCGTGGGCTGCCTGGCGGCTTTCGATGGTCTGCTGAAAGCCCGCAGCTTTCCGCGCGTCCTCGACGTGGGCTGCGGCACCGGCGTCCTGGCCATCGCCGCGGCGCGGACGGGAAGCCGCTTCGCCATGGGCACGGACATCGATCCCATCTCGGTGCGTATCGCCAACGAGAACGCCAGGCTGAACGCGGCCGGCGCGCGCTTCGTGCGCGCTGCGGGGCTCACCGCGGCGGCGGTGCGGGCGACCAGGCCCTACGACCTGGTGTTCGCCAACATCCTGGCCCCGCCGCTCGTCGCCCTGGCGCAGGACATCGGGCGCGCGCTGGCGCCCGGCGGCTTCGCCATCCTCTCGGGCCTGCTCCGCAGCCAGCAGCGGCGGGTGCTGGCGGCCTACGTCTCGCGGGGGTTCCGCCTCGAGCGGCGGCTGCACCGGGACGCCTGGGCGACGCTGGTGCTCCGCCGCCCGTGACGGAACCCGGCGGTCGCGGAGGCGGTTCTCCGCGGGACGGCCAAGCTGGGCCGCCCAGATCAGGGACTTCCGGCCATGTCGAACGGCGATGACGACGTCGAGCGCACCACCACCACGATCACCGAAGGGCCGACCACGGTCCGGGAGGTGCGCACCGGCGGCGGGGCGGCCGGCTGGTGGGTGGCCGGGATCGTCGCCGTCGTGGCGATCGTGGCGGTGCTGTTCTTCATGAACCAGAACAACACCCAGCAGATGCAGGCGGCGCAGCAGCAGGTGACGACCCAGGCGGCGCTGGACAACGCGGCCACCAGCGCCCAGAGCGCCGCCGCCCAGGCGAGCCTCTCGGCCCAGCAGGCCGGCGAGCACGCCGCCCACGTCACCGAGAACGCCGCCCAGTCGGGCGCCCGCAGCGCCGCCCAGGCGGTCCCCGCTGCGCCGAGCGCCGCCGACGCGGGCCGCGATGCCAGCGACACGGACGCCGCGCCGCCGCCCCCGCAGTAGGCCAGGTCAGCCGACCAGCTTCCCGGCCGCGAGCTCTTCGCGCCAATGGCCGCCGCGATCCTTGAGCCGGCTGTCCAGACTGGGGCGGCTCAGGCCTTCGTCGTCGACCGCCTCCAGCACCTCGAAGCTGAAGCTCTCCGGCCCATGTGCGTTCCAGGCGGCCTGCGCGGCGCGGTTCGGATGTCCGCCCATCCGCAGCGAGAACCAGATCCGGTTCTGCTGCTGGGCCAGGTTGCGCGATATGCCGATCCACGCCTCGCCGGTGGCGGCGCAGCGGACGGCGAATATGCCGGGCTCGGGCTTCTGGTCCTTGTATTGGCGGATGGCCTCGCGGCGGGTCTGCTTTTCCATGAGTGGCCGCATAGCGGCGTTCGCGGACTCCGCAAAACGAACACGCGCGGCCGCGCGGCTTTGCCTCGGCGCGCCCAGGGTCTAAATCGCCGTCCATGCGCCAGTCCTTCGACGAGACCACCGACCGCTCCTTCGGATCGAAGCACGTCCCCCTGATCCGCCGCGCCATGGCCGAGCAGGGCCTGGACGGCGTGCTCGTGCCGCACGAGTACGAGCACCAGAACGAGTACCTGCCGGCGGCCAACGACCGGCTCGCCTGGGCGACCGGCTTCACCGGCTCGGCCGGCGCGGCGGTGATCCTGAAGGACAAGGCCGCCGTGTTCGTGGACGGCCGCTACACCCTGCAGGTGCGCGACCAGGTGGACCCGAGCCTGTTCGAGATCCGCGACCTGGTGGAGGGCGGCGTCCCCGCCTACCTGGAGAGCGCGCCTGGCCGGGGCCAGCGGATCGGCTACGATCCGCGCCTGCACAGCCCCGATGCGCTGGAGCGGCTGAAGGCCGCCGTCGCCAAGGCCGGGGCCGAGCTGACGCCGGTCAGCCCCAATCCCATCGACCAGGCCTGGGGCGAGGCCAGGCCGCCGCAGCCCGCAGCCCCGGTCGTGCCCCATCCGCTGGAATATGCCGGCGAGGAATCGAGCTCGAAGCGCCACCGGCTGGGCGAGGAGCTCAGGAAGCGCGGGGCGCAGGCCGCGGTGATCACCTCGCCGGCCTCGATCGCCTGGCTGTTCAACGTGCGCGGCGGCGACGTCATCCGTTCGCCCCTGCCGCTCGGCCAGGCGGTGCTCTATGCCGACGGCTCGGCGCGTCTGTTCCTGGAGCCGCAGAAGGTGACGCCGGAGCTTCGGCCGTGGCTCGGCAACGAGGTGCGGCTGGAGCCGCCCTCCGACCTGCCGCAGGCGTTGGCCGAGCTGCGCGGCGAGCGGGTGGTGGTCGATCCCGCCCAGTCCTCGGCCTGGTACTTCGAGGCGCTGGCCGGCGCCGGCGCCCAGGTGCTGCGCGGCGAAGACCCCTGCGCGCTGCCCCGCGCCTGCAAGAACCCGACCGAGATCGAGGGCGCCCGCAGGGCCCACGTGCGCGATGGGGCGGCGCTCACTCAGTTCCTGCACTGGCTGGGGACCGAGGCCCAGGCGAACCCGCCGGACGAGCTGACCGCGGTCGCCAGGCTGGAAGCCTTCCGCGAAGCGACCGGCGCGCTCAAGGACCTCTCCTTCGACACCATCGCCGGGGCGGGCCCGCACGGCGCGATCGTCCACTACCGCCCGACCAGGCGGCTCAACCGGCGGATCGAGCCCGGCGCCCTGATGCTGGTGGACTCCGGCGCGCAGTACCTGGACGGCACCACCGACGTGACCCGCACCGTGGCGATCGGCGAGCCCACCCAGGAGATGCGCGAGCGCTTCACCCTGGTGCTGAAGGGCCACCTGGCGCTGGCGCGCGTGCGCTTCCCGCTCGGCACCACCGGTTCGGCGCTGGACGCCCTCGCCCGCGAGCCCCTGTGGTCGCGCGGCCTCGACTACGACCATGGCACGGGCCATGGCGTCGGCTCCTACCTCGGCGTCCACGAAGGCCCGCAGCGGATCGCCAAGACCCCCAACTCGGTCGCCCTGCGGCCGGGCATGATCGTCTCCAACGAGCCCGGCTACTACAAGGAAGGCGGCTACGGCATCCGCATCGAGAACCTGCAGGTGGTCACCGAGCCGCAGGCGATCGAGGGGGGGGAGCGGCCGA
>NZ_DATIMC010000027.1:0-9264 GCF_035475775.1 Phenylobacterium sp.
CGGCTGCAGCTTGCGCTTCACCGCGACGAACACCTTGACCATCTTCATCACGCCGGGCGGCAGCTCGTCGCCGCGCTGCAGCTTGTCGACCTTGTCCTCGAAGCGGCGGTCGAGGCGCTTGCGGGCCTCGTCGAACTGCCGGCGCAGCGCCTCCAGCTCGCCCATCGCCTTCTCGTCGTCGAGCGCGATCTGCCACCACAGCCCGGGCTGGATCTCCTCCAGCTTCTCGGCGGTGACCTCGCCGCGGCCCAGGCCCTTCGGGCCCGAGACGGCGGACTTGCCGACGATCAGCTGGCGCAGACGGCCCTGCATGTTGCGGTTCAGGATCGCGAACTCGTCGTCGCGGTCCTTGCCCAGCCGGTCGATCTCGGCGCGTTCGATGGCCAGCGCGCGCTCGTCCTTGTCCACCCCGTGGCGGTTGAAGACGCGGACCTCGACGATGGTGCCCGCCACGCCCGGCGGCAGGCGTAGGGAAGTGTCGCGCACGTCCGAGGCCTTCTCGCCGAAGATGGCGCGCAGCAGCTTCTCTTCCGGGGTCATCGGGCTCTCGCCCTTCGGCGTGACTTTGCCGACGAGAATATCCCCGGGTTGCACTTCCGCGCCGATCGCCACGATGCCCGCCTCGTCGAGGTTGCGCAGGGCTTCCTCGCCGACGTTCGGGATGTCGCGGGTGATCTCCTCGGGGCCCAGCTTGGTGTCGCGGGCCATGACCTCGAACTCCTCGATGTGGATCGAGGTGAAGACGTCGTCGCGCACGATGCGCTCGGAGATCAGGATCGAGTCTTCGAAGTTGTAGCCGTTCCACGGCATGAAGGCGACCAGGGCGTTGCGGCCCAGCGCCAGCTCCCCGAGCTCGGTCGAGGGGCCGTCGGCGACCACGTCGCCGTCCGCCACCCGGTCCCCCACGCGGACCAGCGGGCGCTGGTTGATGCAGGTGGAGGTGTTCGAGCGCTGGAACTTCTGCAGGCGATAGATGTCGACGCCCGGCTTCGTCGGATCGGTCTCCTCCGTCGCGCGAATGACGATGCGGGTGCCGTCGATCTGTTCGACGACGCCTGGCCGGCGGGCCACCACGACCGCGCCGGAATCCACCGCCACGACGCTCTCCATGCCGGTGCCGACCAGCGGCGCATCCGTCTGGATGAGCGGCACGGCCTGCTTCTGCATGTTGGAGCCCATCAGCGCGCGGTTCGCGTCGTCGTTCTCCAGGAACGGGATCAGCGAGGCGGCGACCGAGACGACCTGCTTGGGCGAGACGTCCATCAGGTCGACCTGATCGCGCAGGATCAGGGTCGGCTCGCCGTTGATCCGGCCGGGGACCAGATCCTCGGCGATGGCGCCCTTCTCGAGCTTGATGTTGGCCTGGGCGATGGCGTGCTTCGCCTCCTCCATGGCCGACATGTAGACCACCTCCTCGGTGATCTTGCCGTCCTTGATCCGCCGGTAGGGGCTCTCGATGAAGCCGTACTTGTTGACCACCGCGTGGGTGGCCAGCGAGTTGATCAGGCCGATGTTGGGGCCCTCCGGCGTCTCGATCGGGCAGATCCGCCCGTAGTGGGTCGGGTGCACGTCACGCACCTCGAAGCCCGCCCGCTCGCGGGTCAGGCCGCCCGGACCGAGCGCCGAGAGGCGCCGCTTGTGGGTGATCTCCGACAGCGGGTTGGTCTGGTCCATGAACTGCGACAGCTGCGAGGAGCCGAAGAACTCCCGCACCGCGGCGGCGGCCGGCTTCGCATTGATCAGGTCGTGCGGCATGACCGTGTCGATGTCGACCGAGCTCATGCGCTCCTTGATCGCCCGCTCCATGCGCAAAAGGCCGACGCGGTACTGGTTCTCCAGCAGCTCGCCGACCGAGCGGACCCGGCGGTTGCCGAGGTTGTCGATGTCGTCGATCTCGCCGCGGCCGTCGCGCAGGCCGACCAGGGTCTTCAGCACCGCGATGACGTCGTCCTTGCGGATGACCCGCACGTCGTCGGGGCAGTCCAGCTCCAGGCGCATGTTCATCTTCACCCGCCCGACCGAGGACAGGTCGTAGCGCTCGGAATCGAAGAACAGCGACTTGAACATGGCCTCGGCGGCTTCCACGGTCGGCGGCTCGCCCGGACGCATGACCCGGTAGATGTCGAACAGCGCGTCCTCGCGGGCGGCGTTCTTGTCGACCCGCAGGGTGTTGCGCATGTAGGCGCCGAGCGTGAGCTCGTCGACGTCGAGCACGTTGATGGTCGTGAAGCCCTGCTCCTCGAGCGCGGCGAGCAGCGCCGGATCCAGTTCGTCGCCCGCCTCGGCGTAGATTTCGCCGGTCTCCGGGTTGACCAGGTCGGCGGCCAGGTATTTGCCGCTCAGCGCCTCGGCCGGCAGCAGCAGGCTCTTCAGCCCGCTGTCGCCAAAGCGTTTGGCGTTGCGCGCCGAGATCTTCTGACCCGCGGGGGCGATCTCCTCGCCGGTGTCGGCGTCGACCAGGGCGAAATCCGGCTTCACGCCGCGCCAGCGATCGGGCTTGTAGGCCGTGGTCCAGCCGCCGGGCTTGCCCTTCTTCTCCGGCCGCTTCTCGTACGCGACGGTGTCGTAGAAGGTGGAGAGGATCTCCTCCCCGTCCATGCCCAGCGCCATCAGGAAGGTGGTAGCCGGCAGCTTCCTACGCCGGTCGATGCGGACGTAGACGATGTCCTTGGCGTCGAACTCGAAGTCGAGCCACGAGCCGCGGTAGGGGATCACCCGGGCGGCGAACAGCAGCTTGCCCGAAGCGTGGGTCTTGCCCTTGTCGTGGTCGAAGAAGACGCCCGGGCTGCGGTGCATCTGGGAGACGATGACCCGCTGCGTGCCGTTGACGATGAAGGTCCCCTTCTCCGTCATCAGCGGGATGTCGCCCATGTAGACATCCTGCTCCTTGATGTCCTTGACGGAGCGGGCGCCGGTCTCCTCGTCGGTCTCGAACACGATCAGCCGCAGCTTCACCTTCAGAGGCGCCGCGTAGGTCATGTCGCGCTGGACGCATTCCTCGACGTCGTACTTCGGCTCCTCGAACTCATAGGAGACGTATTCGAGCACCGCGCGCTCATTGAAGTCCTTGATCGGGAAGACGGACCTGAAGACCGCCTCGAGGCCCTCCTCGCCGCGGTCGGCGGGGCGTACCTCGCGCTGCAGGAACTGCTCGTAGGAAGACCGCTGAACCTCGATCAGGTTCGGCATCTGCACGGCTTCAGGGATGCGGCCGAACGACTTCCGGATCCGCTTCTTGCCGGTGAAAGATTGCGCCATGTTTGTCCCTTGGGACGCGAGCGGGACGGAGTCCCGGCGTCAGTTCTGATCCTCGCGTCCACCCTCGGCTCTCCGCCTTGCGGGCGGAGCGGACGCCGGATTGCCCCCTGGTGTCGTCGGGGGCGCTCCTTCGCATGGTCGGAGGGCGGCGGACCATGCCTCGGAGCAACACGCGCGAAAGCGGTGCGGGAATCGGATGATTTCGCGAAGGGAACCCAGATAGGGCTTTTCCGCGTCCGAGGGAAGACCCTCGTCGCCTTGGCTGCAGAAAAAAGTGAGGCGACGCGGGGTGGAGTGCCTCACGTCGCCTCTTTGACCCGGGCGTGTCCCGGGGTGTGCTAGCTTCCGATAGTCTACGCTGGTCGCGCAGCCTCCAAACCACGGAGCCCCCGCAATTGTTCCCCTGCCATTCAGCGACTGTTCATCTACCTGACAATCCGTCGGACGCTCGACGCCAGCCACGGAGATAGGGCCCTTCGCTGCGAAGCTTCTGCCGGCGGCCGCGCCAGCCTGCGGGGCGGCGCCCCGACCGGCCGCCGCATCCCATCCAACACAGGCCAAACAAAAAACGCCGGGATCTCTCCCGGCGCTTTTCGTGAGGCGAAGATCTCGCCAGTTATTTCACTTGCACGGAGGCGCCGGCGTCCTCGAGCTTCTTCTTGACCTCTTCGGCCTCCTGCTTGGAGACATTCTCCTTCACGTTCTGCGGCGCGCTTTCGACGAGATCCTTGGCCTCCTTCAGCCCGAGATCCGGACGCACCGAGCGGACTTCCTTGATCACGTTGATCTTCTTGTCGCCGCCGGCGGTCAGCACGACGGTGAACTCGGTCTGCTCCTCGGCGGCTTCGGCCGGGGCTGCGCCCGCGCCGCCCGCGCCCGGGGCGGCGGCGACCGCGACGGGCGCCGCGGCGGAGACGCCCCACTTGTCTTCCAGCATCTTGGAGAGCTCGGCGGCTTCCATGACGGTCAGGGCGGACAGGTTGTCCACCAGCTCTTGCAGATTGGCCATGTGTTTCGATCCTTGAAGATAGGGTTGTCGGGGAGATGAGACTTAGGCGGCGTCCTTGGTCGCGTAGGCGTTGAGCACCCGGGCCAGCTGACCGGCCGGCGCCTGCAGGACGACCGCCACCTTGGTGGCCGGCGCCTGGAGCAGGCCCGCGATCCTGGCGCGGAGCTGGTCGAGCGAGGGCAGGCTCGCGAGCGAAGTCACGGCCCCCTTGTCCAGCACCTGGTCACCCATCAGGCCGCCGATCACCGAGAACTTCTCGTTGTCCTTGGCGTATTGGGTGGCGACCTTGGCGGCCGAGACCGGGTCCGGAGCGAACGCGATGGCGACGGGGCCTTTGAAGAGGGCCTCGCCCGCTTCGCCGACCGACCCGTCCAGGGCTTTCCGCGCCAGGGTGTTCTTCACCACCTTGAGCTGGGCGCCTTCATGCCGGAGGCGGCCTCGGAGGTCCGTGACTTCGGCGACGGTCAGACCCAGGTAGTGAGTCACCACCACGGCGCCGGCGGACGCGAAGACGCTTTTCAGCGCCTCGACGTTCTCCTGCTTTTGAGCGCGGTCCATTGCGGGCTCCTCGAGGTCGGTTCGACGCCCGGAGGAGCCCGGACGCCGGATAGCTAGGCGCGCCCCGATGGTCTGGGCACGTCGCCGTTCGGACCTGTCCTTGAGAAGCCGCAGCCCCGCCCGTCCGCGCACGCGCGGCGATGCGGAAGCCTCATCTTCCCGTCTCCCGGCGGCCGAGGGAGGGCTCTCCCCCGCGTTACGGCTTCGGACGGCCTCCGAAACCCCGCAGTTCTCGGACAGGAGCAAGGGAGGAACCTCCCCTGCCCGCCCCGCCTTGCGGCCGGGCGAAACTCTAGAAGGCGCGGCACATACAGGATGCCGGCGCGGAAATCAAACGGCCCGAAAGCGCAGGATCGCCCCGTCCCAGCGGTCGTCGGCCTGATCGCGCTCGTCCACCGGGCCGGCGGCGACCTGCGCGGCGACGCGGCGCCAGAAGGCCAGGGCGCCGGTGTTCTTGCGGGCCACCGCGAGCTCCCATTGTCCGGGGCGTTCGCGGATGACGGCGAGCGCGGCGGCGCGGCCGACGCCCTCGCGGCGATAGTGCCGGGCGACGAAGAACTCGCCCATGTTGTGGTCGACCGGCTCGCCGGAGTGGCTGTGACGGTCGATCAGCGCGAACCCCGCGATCTTGCCGTCGGCGCGGATCAGGTAGGGTTCGGCGCCGGCTTCGGTCCAGTAGGCGGCGAGCGGCGGATAGAGCCCGAAGCGGCCGTCCTCCCCGAAGTCCGTCCGGCGCGTCTCCCAGAAGTCCGCGAAATCATGCACGTAGAACTGGAACAGGTTCTCGACGGTCGCGCGCTTGTCGACGGCGGATTCCAGGCTCACCTGCATGCGAGTCCCCCCAAATGCAAAGGAGCGGCGTCGCCGCCGCTCCTTCTGGTTCTTCCCTGCCCCGGGTGGGAGGGATCAAGCGGCGCCGAAGGAGCCGGCGTCGACCTTGACGCCCGGCCCCATCGTCGACGAGAGGCTGATCTTCTTGATGTAGGTCCCCTTGGCGCCGGAGGGCTTGGCGCGGTTCAGCGCCTCGATCAGCGCCCGCACGTTGGCGGTCAACTGCTCCTCGGTGAAGGAGGCTTTCCCGACCCCGGCGTGGACGATGCCCGCCTTCTCCACCCGGAACTCGATCGCCCCGCCCTTGGCGTCCTTGACCGCCTGGCCGACGTTCGGCGTCACCGTGCCGACCCGCGGGTTGGGCATCAGGCCGCGCGGGCCCAGCACCTTACCGAGGCGGCCGACGAGGGCCATCATGTCGGGGGTGGCGATCACCCGGTCGAACTCCATGAAGCCGCCCTGGATGCGCTCCACCAGGTCCTCGGCGCCCACGATGTCGGCGCCGGCCGCCGTCGCCTCCTGGGCCTTGGCGTCCTTGGCGATGACCGCCACGCGGACATCCCGGCCGGTGCCGGAAGGCAGCGAGACGACGCCGCGCACCTGCTGGTCGGCGTGACGCGGATCGACGCCCAGGTTCACCGCCATCTCGACGGTCTCGTCGAACTTGGCGTTGGCGTTGGCCTTCACCAGCTTGACCGCCTCGGGCAGCGGATGAGCCAGGGCGAGGTCGCCTTCCCACTTCTGCGTGCGCTTGGGTTGCTTGGCCATGGGATCAGCGCTCCACGATCTCGAGGCCCATCGAGCGGGCGGAGCCCTCGATGATGCGCGCGGCGGACTCGACGTCGTTGGCGTTGAGGTCCTTCATCTTCTTCTCGGCGATCTCGC
Organism: Phenylobacterium sp.; assembly: GCF_035475775.1. Taxonomy (GTDB): domain Bacteria; phylum Pseudomonadota; class Alphaproteobacteria; order Caulobacterales; family Caulobacteraceae; genus Phenylobacterium. The sequence goes on from NZ_DATIMC010000027.1 coordinate 6,542, forward strand.
GCAGCTGGGTGCGGGTGACCCGGCCGGCGACCGAGCGGCCCGGCTCCTTGGAGCCCGACTGCAGCCTCGCCGCCTGCTTCAGGTAGTAGCTGGCCGGCGGCGTCTTGGTGACGAAGGTGAAGCTCTTGTCCTGATAGACCGTGATGACGGTCGGCAGCGGCGTGCCGCGCTGCTCCTTCTCGGTCCGGGCGTTGAACTCCTTGCAGAAACCCATGATGTTGACGCCGCGTTGGCCGAGCGCCGGCCCGATGGGCGGCGAAGGCGTGGCGGCGCCGGCGGGCACCTGCAGCTTGATGTAGCCGAGGATCTTCTTGGCCATCTTCTGCTCCTGGGGGCCGGAGCCCCGGTTGAGCCGTGGTCACGAGGTTACGGTGGCCGCCCTCTCCCACGGATTTGAATTCGCGCAAGCGCGAAGCGCGCGGCTCTAACAGACCTGCCCCCCCGAAACAACCTTCCCTCCCTTAATGGGGAGGCTCGACTCGCCGCAGGCGAGCGGGGTGGGGGGAGCTTGGGCCAGGACCGGTAGCTCGCCGATTGATCCTGATTTCCCCACCCTGACCGCTTCGCGGTCTGTCCCTCCCCATCAAGGGGAGGGAAAGGCCCTAGCCGATCTTTTCGACCTGGCCGTATTCGAGTTCGACGGGGGTGGCGCGGCCGAAGATGGAGACGGTGACGCGCAGGCGGGCGCGCTCCTCGTCCACCTGCTCCACCGCGCCGTTGAAGCTTGCGAACGGTCCGTCGGTGACGCGCACCTGCTCCCCGATCTCGAAGGTGATGGTGGGCTTGGGCCGTTCGACCCCTTCCTCGATCGCCCCGATGATGCGGGCCACCTCGCGCTCGGTGACCGGCATGGGCTTCGACCCCGAGCCCAGGAAGCCCGTCACCTTGGGCGTGTTCTTGACCAGGTGATAGGCCTCGTCGGTGAGGTCCATCTTCACGAGCACATAGCCCGGGAAATACTTGCGTTCGGAGTTCACCTTGCGGCCGCGGCGGATCTCGACCACGTCCTCGGTGGGCACCAGGATCTCGGAAAACGAGTCTTCCAGGCCCTGGGCGCGCGCCTGCTCGCGGATGCTCTCGGCCACCTTCTTCTCGAAGTTGGAATAGGCGTGGACGATGTACCACTTGTGGCGCGGATTGGAGGTTTGGGCGGGTTCCGACATGGGTTTCTTATCCGGGGCTCGCCAGCTTGAGGATCCAGGTGACGGCGTTCGAGATCGCCCAGTCCACGACCATGAAGAACACGGCGGCCAGAACCACCATGATGCCGACCATCACCGAGGTGATCCACGTCTCGCGGCGCGTGGTCCAGGTGATCCGGCGGGCTTCGGCGCGCACTTCGCGGGCGAACTGGGCGATCGAGACCCTCTTCTTCGGCTGGGCCTGAGCCACGGCCGAGGGCGAGGCCATCGCCGCCGCCGTCTTGGCGGCGCGATTCCTGATCGCTTGCGGCGGCCGTCCGCCCGATTTCCTGGCCATGGTGGCTATTTCGAACTCTCGTTTCCTGAAGGGGCCGGGGCCTGCGCCTGAGGGATGTCAGATAACTCTATATAGGTTGGCAGGAGTGGAGGGACTCGAACCCCCGGCCCTCGGTTTTGGAGACCGATGCTCTACCAGCTGAGCTACACTCCTTCGCCGCAAGCCCGACTTGACGCCTGGCCTCCGAACAATGAACAGCGCGCCGGAAGGCGGTGAAGCCTTCCGGCGCGCTCGGCTCATCGCCGGAGCCGCGCGGTTTAGCAGGGGCGCCCCGGGCGGGCAAGGCGGATCGATCGTCGCGGCCGGCCCGTTTGGAGGACGACTTCCCGCAGATTCCGGAACCGCTCCGATGCCCGAACGCCGCCCCCAGGACGCCTACAATCGCGACGATGAACAGAAGCCCGGCCGGCCGCCGCGCACGGCCTATGAGCCGAAAGGCTCGGAGACCTCCACCAGGACCAGGAAGACGGCCACGGACCCCGCCTCGGGCGAGCCGACCGGCGGCGGTCGGCGACCGGCGAAATCGAATTCGGACGAAACGCCGTCGCGCTAGCCGGGCCTCAGCTCTTCGGACACTGCAGGCCGGTGTACTCGACCTGCGCCTGGGTGAGCTTGGGACCGCAGGCGCCCTGCCCGCCAGGCGAGCCGGTGACGTTCACCGCGACGCCGCGCTTGAGATCGACGCCGGCGGCCGTCACGTCCCAGGTCTTGCCGTCGGCGGTCAGCGTGACGCAGTCCGGCTTCGGCGCCTTGGGGCAGCCCGTGGCCACGACGGTGACGTCGGACTGGGCGCCGTCCGAAGCCCTCGCGCTGGAGACCCCGCCGTCGCCGCAACCCGCCAGGCCCAGCGCACCCAAGGCCAAGGCGGCGCAGACTCCTGAACTGAAACGCATTCTCTCCTCCCAACCCGACCCGGCTGAGCGCCGGTTTCGACGACTGTGCGCCCGCGTACGGGGTGCGGCAATGAGAATTTCGCCGTTCGGTCAATTTGACGGCTATGGTGAAGCCGCTGTTTTCCTTGATCTTTGCCGGTCAGTTTTGCAAGCGTGCGCGGCCCGCGCGGAACCGCCGCGCCGGATCCGCGAGCGCCCGATTCGCCCCGCAAAAGGCCGCCGGGATGGCCGGCGGCCTTGGGACCGGGTGCGCGGCCTGGGCGGTCTACTCGAGGATCTTGGAGACCACGCCGGAGCCCACCGTGCGGCCGCCCTCGCGGATCGCGAAGCGCAGCCCCTGGTCCATGGCGA
>NZ_DATIMC010000028.1:0-8887 GCF_035475775.1 Phenylobacterium sp.
GTCGATGCCGGCCGGGATGCGCACCGACAGCGTCCGCTCGCGGCGCACCTGGCCCAGGCCGTGGCAGGCCTGGCAGGGATCGAGCACCATGCGCCCGGAGCCGCCGCAGCGCGGGCAGGCGCGCTCGATGGAGAAGAAGCCCTGGGTGGCGCGCACGCGGCCCGCGCCGTTGCAGGTCGTGCACGTGGTCGGGCTGGTGCCGGGCTTGGCGCCCGAGCCGGCGCAGGCCTCGCAGTTGAGGGTCGTGGGGGCGGTGATCTCCACCTCGGCGCCGGCGTAAGCCTGCTCGAGGCTGATCTCCAGGTCGTAGCGCAGGTCCTGGCCGCGCGCCGGGCCGCGGTTGCGCCGGCCGCCCATGCCGAACATGTCGCCGAAGACGTCGCCGAACACCTCGTTGAAGATGTCGTGCACGTCGTGGAACTGGCCCGCCCCGCCATGGCCGTTCAGGCCGGCGTGGCCGAAGCGGTCGTAGGCGGCGCGCTTCTGCGGATCGGAGAGGATCGAATAGGCCTCGTTGATCTCCTTGAACCGGGAGGCGGCGTCCTCGCAGCCGCCGTTGCGGTCGGGATGGTGTTCCATCGCGAGCTTGCGGAACGCCTGCTTGAGGGCGCCGTCATCGCAGCCGCGTTGGACGCCGAGGATCTCGTAATAATCCCGCATCGATCGTCAGGCGCTCTGGAGTGTCACTGGAATGGAAGTGGGATGGCTCCCGCCGCGCTGCAAGGCTTGAGCCGAGCGGGCGGGAGCGCTTTCCCCGATAGTGCGGCGGCGACGTTCCCCAAGGCGACCTCTTCGCATTCGAGGCTGGAGATCGCCATGGGGCAGGGTGTCACGCCGACTTCTTCTCGTCGCCGTCCACTTCCTCGAACTCCGCGTCGACCACGTCGTCCGGGGCGGCGTTCGGCTGGGCCTCGCCGGAAGCTTCGGCGCCCGCCGCGTTCTGCTGGGCCTGGTACATCGCCTCGCCCAGCTTCATGGAGGCCTGGATCAGCGCCTGGGTCTTGGCCGAGATGGTCTCGGCGTCCCCCGACTCCAGCACGCCCTTGAGCTCCTCGAGCCCGGTGGTGATGGCGTTGCGCTCGGCCTCGCCCACCTTGTCGCCGTGCTCGGCCAGCGCCTTCTCCGTGGAGTGGATGATGGCGTCGGCCTGGTTCTTGGCCTCGACCACCGCCTTGCGCTTCTCGTCGTCGGCCTTGTGGCTCTCGGCTTCCTTGACCATGGCGTCGATGTCCGAGTCCGAGAGGCCGCCGTTGGCCTGGATGCGGATCGACTGCTCCTTGCTGGTGGCCTTGTCGCGCGCCTGGACGTTGACGATGCCGTTGGCGTCGATGTCGAAAGTGACCTCCACCTGCGGCACGCCGCGCGGCGCCGGCGGGATGCCCACCAGGTCGAACTGGCCCAGCAGCTTGTTGTCGGCCGCCATCGGCCGCTCGCCCTGAAACACCCGGATGGTCACCGCCGACTGGTTGTCCTCGGCGGTCGAGAACACCTGGCTGCGCTTGGTGGGGATCGTCGTGTTGCGCTCGATCAGCGGGGTGAACACGCCGCCCAGCGTCTCGATGCCCAGGGTCAGCGGGGTGACGTCGAGCAGCAGGACGTCCTTCACCTCGCCCTGCAGCACGCCGGCCTGCACGGCCGCGCCCAGCGCCACCACCTCGTCGGGGTTGACGCCCTTGTGCGGCTCGCGGCCGAAGAACGCCTTCACCGTCTCGACGACCTTCGGCATGCGGGTCATGCCGCCGACCAGGATCACCTCGTCGATGTCGGACTTCTTCAGGCCCGCGTCCTTCAGCGCCTGCTCGCAGGGGCCGACGGTCTTGGCCACCAGGTCCTCGACGAGCGCCTCGAGCTTGGCGCGCGAGAGCTTGATGTTGAGGTGCAGCGGGCCCGACTGGTTCATCGAGATGAAGGGCAGGTTCACCTCGTACTGGGTGACGGTCGAAAGCTCCTTCTTGGCCTTCTCGGCCTCTTCCTTCAGGCGCTGCAGGGCGAGCTTGTCTTTCCTGAGGTCGACGCCCTGCTCCTTCTTGAACTCGTCGGCCAGGTAGTCGACGAGCCGCAGGTCGAAGTCCTCACCGCCCAGGAAGGTGTCGCCGTTGGTCGACTTCACCTCGAACACGCCGTCGCCGATCTCCAGGATGGAGATGTCGAAGGTGCCGCCGCCCAGGTCGTAGACGGCGATCTTCTTGCCTTCGTTCTTGTCGAGACCGTAGGCCAGCGCCGCGGCCGTCGGCTCGTTGATGATCCGCAGCACCTCGAGGCCCGCGATCTTGCCGGCGTCCTTGGTCGCCTGGCGCTGGGCGTCGTTGAAGTAGGCCGGGACGGTGATCACCGCCTTCTCGATCTTCTCGCCCAGGTGACGCTCGGCGTCCTCCTTGAGCTTCATCAGGATGAAGGCGGAGATCTGCTGGGGCGAGTAGTCCTTGCCGTGGGCGCGCACCCAGGCGTCGCCGTTCGGGCCCTTGACGATGTCATAGGGCACCATGCCCTTGTCCTTCTCCACCATCGGGTCGTTGTAGGTCCGCCCGATCAGCCGCTTGATGGCGAAGAAGGTGTTGCTGGGATTGGTCACCGCCTGCCGCTTGGCGGGCTGGCCCACGAGGCGCTCGCCGTCTTCCATGAAGGCCACGACCGAGGGCGTGGTCCGCGCGCCTTCGGCGTTCTCGATCACCTTCGGCTGCTTGCCGTCCATGATGGCCACGCACGAGTTCGTGGTGCCGAGGTCGATGCCGATGATCTTGCTCATTGCGTAACTTTCTCGCTCCTTGTTGGCGGACGCCGCGGTGAAGCCTTCTTTGCGAAGCGCTCCCGACTTGCGGTCGCCCCCGGTCGCTTAGGTCATCGCCGGATCTCCCGCTGAAGGAAACCCGGCGTCGACAGGCGATATGGGGGAAATTGCCGGGGCTGCAAGGGGAAAGCCCCCAATCCGGACAGGGACATGGCTCAGGTTCGCCGCCAGGGGCCGCAGGCTCGGGCGTAGAGGTCGGGCGGATGCGGAGCGGGCCAGCCGCGGGCGCTCAGGAAAGCGTGCTGCACGACCATCGCCTGCTGCTCGATGTTGCGCTCCGCGAACGCCCGCCCGTCGGCGAGATCGTAGGCATAGGCGCCCGGACCGTCGCCCGCCTTGAGCTTGGCGAGCGGCAGGAAAGTCCCGCCCTGCGCCTGCCAGACATGGGTCAGCTCGTGGACGAACACCGCCTGCAAGGGAACCGGCGCGCCGGCGAAGTCGCGCCAGGCCGCGGCCGCCGGCCAGACCATCAGCGCCGCGCCCGGCACGAAGGCGCGCGGCCAGAGCGGCAGCGCCAGGATGCGGACCCGGGCCGGGGCCAGCGCCCCGCCGAACATCTCCGCCGCCAGCGCCCGCTCGCCGGCGGTGAGCCGGCGCCAGGACAGCGGCTTCATGCGGTCGGGCGGAGGGCTCATCACCGCCTCGCAGACGCCTGGCGAAGCGTCCGGTTCCGCTTTGACTCCGGCTTCGCCGGAGAGGCAGGATCGCGGCCTTCAGGATCACCGATCTGCAAGCGGAGGCGCTCCCATGATCACCCTCACCCGGGCCGAAGGCAACTGGGCCGGCGATCTCGATCTCACCCGGCGCTCGATCGCCCTGGCGCTGGCCAGCGGCTACGCCGTGGCGGCGTTCTCGGCCGAGGCCGATCCGATCCACACCGACGAGACGGGGCTGGTCGCCGCGAGCGTCGAGATCCCGACGAGCGACCGCAAGATCCCCGGCTATCTGGCGCGGCCCGCGGCCCCCGGCAAGCACGCCGTCGTGCTGGTCAATTCGGAGATCTTCGGCGTCCACGAGTGGGTGAAGGACATCTGCCGCCGGCTCGCCAAGGCGGGCTATGTGGCGCTCGCGCCCGACCTCTTCGTCCGCGCCGGCGATCCCTCCAAGCTCAGCGACATGGGCGCGGTGATGAAGATCGTCCAGGCGACGCCGGAGGCGCAGGTGCTGGGCGATACGGCCGCCTCGCTGAAGTACCTGCGGGCGCAGCCGTTCAGCGACATGCGGCGGCTCGGCGTCACCGGCTTCTGCTGGGGCGGCGGGGCGACCTGGCGCGACTGCGAGAGCTTCGCCGACTTCAAGGCCGGCGTCGCCTGGTACGGCCCCCTGAAGCCCGGCCCCTATCCGCGCACCGCGCCGCTGGCGGCGGTGAAGGACCTGAAGTGCCCGGTGCTCGGCCTCTACGGCGGGCAGGACCGCGGCATCTCCCAGGCCGACGTCGAGGCCATGCGCGCCGCGGCCAAGGCCGACGGCAAGCAGGTGGAGATCATCGTCTATCCCGACGCCCAGCACGGATTCCTCGCCGACTACCGGCCGAGCTACAACAAGGCGGCCAGCGAGGACGGCTGGAAGCGGATGCTCGCCTGGTTCGCCCAGCACGGGGTGAAGGCATAGGCGCTAGTGCGGCGGCTCCTCGTCGGGATTGGGCGCGGTGGCGTTGACGTCGGTCGGCAGCTGAAGCGTGGGCTGCGGCTGGGTGGCGTTGGTCGGCGGGGGCGGCGCGGTGGTCGGCTGGTCGGCCTGGTCGGCCGCGGCGTCCTCGGCGCTGGCGTCGTCGGGCTTGTCGGCCTTCGGCGGCGGCGGGGGCGGAGCCTCGATCCGCTCCTGGGCGAGCGGCGTGGCTTCGGTGGCGGTGAGCGGCGCCGCTGGACCCCTGGGCGCCCCGGCCGGCCGCTCGCCGGGCAGACGGCCGCGCTCCGGCGCATTGATCACGCCCAGGGTGAAGGAGCCGATCGCCGCGAGCGTCAGGAGGCCGCCGGCGGCCTGCACCACGGGGCGGGGCATGGTCCAGATCATCGGCGCGAACCCTAGTGCGCCGGCCGGGCGAGTGGAAGCCGGCTTCCGCGGCCGAGCCAGGGCCAAAGTAAACGGCCGTTAACGCCTTGGGCTCCAAACAGGAGGCCAAAGGTTCCGAGCTTCGGGAGGCGGCATGGCGCGGGCGGCGCGGAAGACGGGGGTGGCCTGGGCGATGCAGATCGCCGGCCTCGTCTGGACGCATCCGCACGTCGCCCGGATGCGCGGCGGCCTCACCGCCGCTTTCGGCCTGGCGCTTGCGGCGGCCTTCGCGACCTACAACCCTGCCGATCCGAGCCTGGACGCCGCCGGCGCCGGGCGGATCGGCAATGCGCTGGGCGCGCCGGGCGCCGTGCTGGCCGACCTCGGCGTCCAGGCCCTGGGCCTCGCCTGCGGGGCCGCGGCCCTGTTGATGGTGGTCCTGGGCCTCGCGCGCGCAAGCGCGGCGGAGGTGCAGGCCACCCGGCCCTCGCTGCGCCTGCGGGGGATGGCGGGCGCGGCCGGCGTGCTGGCCGCCGCCGCCGCCCTGTCGCTGCCGCCGCCGCCCGCCGACTGGCCGCTGGCCAGGGGCCTGGGCGGGCTCGCCGGAGAGCTCCTTCTCGCCGGGGCCGCGCGGCTGCTTGCGCTGGCCCATGCGCCCGCGGCGCGGCCGGTCGCCGGCGCGGTTCTGGGCGTGATCGCCGCGGCGAGCCTCGCCTATGCGCTGGGCCTGCGCCGGCTCGAGTTCGCGGCCGCCCTGGCCCGGCTGCGCGCGGCGCTCGGCCCAAAGCCGAAGCTGGCCATCCCGGGCGCGCGGCCGGCGCGCGTCGGGCGGCGCAGCCTGGGCGACGGCGGCATCCCCGAGGCCGCCCTCGATGCGGCGCTGGCGCAGACCGCGGCCGGGCCGCTCAAGGTCAAGCCGCCCAAGGCGCCGCCGAAGCCGTCGGCCCGCGAGGAGCGCGAGGCGCAGGTCACCTTCGATTTCGTCCAGGCCGGCGGCTTCCGCCTGCCCGAGCTCTCCATGCTGGCCAAGCCCAAGCCCCGGGCTGCGGCCTTCGATGAAGGCGCGCTTCGTCAGAACGCCCAGCTGCTGGAGAGCGTGCTGGCCGAGTTCGGCGTGCGCGGCGCGGTCGACCAGATCCGCCCCGGACCGGTGGTCACCCTCTACGAGTTGGTGCCCGCGGCCGGCGTGAAGTCGGCCCGGGTGGTGGCGCTCTCCGACGATATCGCCCGCTCCATGAGCGTCGCCGCCTGCCGCGTCTCGGTGGTGCCGGGCCGCAACGCCATCGGCATCGAGCTCCCCAACCAGAAGCGCGAGACCGTCTATCTGCGCGACCTCCTGGCCGCCCACGAATACGAGCGCGGCGCCCAGGTGCTGCCCGTGGCGCTGGGCGAGACCATCGGCGGCGAGCCCTATATCGCCGACCTCGCCAAGATGCCCCACCTGCTGATCGCCGGCACCACCGGCTCCGGCAAGAGCGTTGGCGTCAACGCCATGATCCTGTCGATCCTCTATCGGCTGACGCCCGATCAGTGCCGGCTGATCATGGTCGACCCCAAGATGCTGGAGCTCTCGGTCTACGACGGCATCCCGCACCTCCTGGCGCCGGTCGTCACCGACCCGAAGAAGGCGATCGTGGCGCTGAAGTGGACGGTCCGGGAGATGGAGGACCGCTACCGGCGGATGTCGAAGATCGGCGTGCGCAACATCGCCTCCTACAACGAGCGCGCCGCCGAGGCCGCCGCCAGGGGCGAGCACTTCGAGCGCACCGTCCAGACCGGCTTCGACGAGGCGGGTCGGGCGATCTTCGAATCCGAGAAGATATCGCCGGAGCCGATGCCATACCTCGTCGTGATCATCGACGAGGTGGCCGACCTGATGATGGTCGCCGGCAAGGACATCGAAGGCGCGGTCCAGCGGCTGGCGCAGATGGCGCGGGCGGCGGGCATCCACCTGATCATGGCCACCCAGCGGCCGTCGGTCGACGTGATCACCGGCACCATCAAGGCGAACTTCCCGACCCGGATCTCCTTCCAGGTCACCTCGAAGATCGATTCCCGCACCATCCTGGGCGAACAGGGGGCCGAGCAGCTCCTCGGCCAGGGCGACATGCTCTACATGGCCGGCGGCGGCCGCATCACCCGCCTGCACGGCCCGTTCGTCTCGGACGGCGAGGTGGAGGCGGTGGCCAAGTTCCTGCGCGAGCAGGGCCAGCCGTCCTACCTCGAGGAGGTCACCGCGGGTGGCGAGGAGGAGGGCGAGGCCGGCGACCTGGGCTTCGGCGCCGATGGGGAGGGCAACGACCTCTACGACCGCGCCGTGGCGGTGGTCACCCGCGACGGCAAGGCCTCGACCAGCTACATCCAGCGCCGCCTTCAGATCGGCTACAATCGCGCCGCCTCGCTGATCGAGCGCATGGAGCAGGAAGGCGTCGTCGGCCCCGCCAACCACGCCGGCAAGCGCGAGATCCTGGTCTCCGCCGCCCCATAGTCCGCCGCAGGTGGATGGCTTGGTTGCGCTGTCCGCCTTCGATCGGCCCTACTCTCGCCCATTCGTCGCGCCAGGATGTCCGAGATGCCCGTCACCCGCCGCACGCTGACGCTCGCCCTCGCCGCCTCGGCGCTGGCCCCGGCCGCGCTCGCCGCGGCCGCCCCGCTGTCGCCGGCCGACAAGGCGCTGGTCGATCGGGCCGTCGCCTATCTCCAGGGCCTCGACGAGGCCAAGGCGCGGTTCACCCAGACGGACGGATCGGGCCGCGAGACCGCGGGCACGGTGTGGCTGAAGCGGCCGGGCAAGGCGCGGTTCGAGTACGATCCGCCGTCGGGCCTGGTGGTGGTTTCGGACGGGGCGGCGGTGACCGTCGCCGACAATCGCCTGCGGACCTTCACGCGCTATCCGCTCGGCGCGACGCCGCTGTCGCTGTTCCTGGCCAGGACCATCCGCCTGGATCGCGGCGTGGCGGTGACCGCGGTGGACCGAAACGCCGACGGATTCACCATCGTGGCCCGCGACGGTCACGGCAAGACGGCGGGCCGGCTGGCGCTCGACTTCGCCGAGCCGCCCTTGCGGCTCACCGGCTGGACGGTGATCGACGCGCAGGGCCGCACCACCCGCGTGCGCCTGCAGGGGCTGGCGCGGGTCTCCGGCCTGGACGCAGCCCTGTTCGCGCCCAAGAAGCCGGTCCCAAGCGAGCGGCCGCTGTGACACTGGCGCCACAGGCAAGGCAAGACGCGGGAAATCTTTGACATCGGTTCGCCAGCGTGGCGATAATGCCACTACGTCGCCTGCGCGGCCTCCGCGTGGGCGTCCCCGTGCCGGAACATCCCCTCCCGGCGGCGGCATGAGAGACGACTGACGCCCGGACGGCTCACCGTCCGGGCGCTTCTTTTGCCGCACGCCCGCGCGTGGGCTGCGGCGCCATATGGGACGCGACATGCGGCTTCGCCTCTGCACCTGGAACGTCAACTCCGTCCGCCTGCGCGTCGAGCAGGTGGCGAGGTTCGTGCGCGAGCAGGCGCCCGACGTGCTCTGCCTGCAGGAGATCAAGTGTCGCGAGGCGGAGTTCCCGGCCGAGGCGTTCGTCGAGATGGGCCTGCCGCATCTCAAGGTCGCCGGCCAGAAGGGCTGGCACGGGGTGGCGATCGCCTCGCGCCTGCCGATCGAGGATGCGCCGACGCTCGAGGTCTGCCGCGAGAAACACGCCCGCTGCGTGTCGGCCCGCGTCGCCGGGGTCGAGATCCAGAACTTCTACATCCCAGCCGGCGGCGACCTGCCCGACCGCACGCTCAATCCCAAGTTCGACCACAAGCTCGACTTCTATGAAAAACTTACTGCCGAGCTTTCCAGGCGCGACCCCAAGGCCCCGCTGATCGTGACTGGCGACCTCAACGTGGCGCCTGGCGAGTTCGACGTCTGGAACCACCGCTACATGAGCAAGGTCGTCAGCCACACGCCGATCGAGATCGAGGCCATGGCCGCCCTGCACCAGGCCGGCCAGTTCATCGACATCGTCCGCGAGGCCTATCCCGAGCCGGAAAAACTGGCCTCCTGGTGGAGCTACCGCGCCCAGGACTTCCGCAAGTCCAACCGCGGCCTGCGCCTGGACCACA
>NZ_DATIMC010000029.1:0-92278 GCF_035475775.1 Phenylobacterium sp.
TTGGCGTTCTCGATGTCGAGCTGTTCGGCGAAGGCGAGAAGGTCGGCCGGCGACTTGTCCTTCAGCTCCTGCAGGCTCATCCGCGACAGGCCCATGGCGGCGATCGCCTGGCCGGCTTCGGAGGGCTCCTCGGGCGCGCCCGCGGCCTCTTCGGCCGGGGTCTCCGCCGTTTGCGGCTCGAGCAGGTCGGCGCCGAGCGCCTCGGGGGCTTCGCCGAGCGGGGGTGTGGGATTGTCGTCTTGCATGGGATGGACTCGAAATCTCGTCCGGGCCGGACGCAATCCGGGCGCGGACTCCTGAAACGTTTGGGCGCGGGGTTCGCGCCGATGGGTCTCGTTCGTGGGGACCGGTCGGCTCACGCAGCGGCGGAGCGGCCGGTAAAATGCGGGGCGCGCCCAGTCTCGGACGCGTGGGGTGATCGGAACCACAGTCGCCTGCGCCGGTCAAGCGTCGCCGCGCGTCAGCCCCCGAACTCGGTGGTGACCGCCAGCACCATGACGATCGCCGCCAGGAACGGCAGTTCGTTGGTCATCCGCCAGAACCTCGCCGACCGCGGCCGCTCGCCGCGGGCGATCTGCTTGCGGGCCCGGGCGAGATACCCGTGCCAGCCGGAGAGAAAGACGATGCCGGCGATCTTGGTCAGCATCCAGGGCTTCAGGAGGAACCCCCACCCGAGCCGCTGGGCGCCGTCGACATATATGAGCGCCAGGCCGAAAATGAAGGTCGCGATCATCGCCGGATTGACGATGATGCGCAGCAGCTTGGCCTCCCAGACCTTGAAATGGCCGTCGAACTCCGAGCCGGGCGGGGCGGTCTCGGTGTGGTAGGCGAACAGCCGGGGCAGGTAGAGCATGCCGGCCATCCAGGCGATGACCGCGATGATGTGCAGGCCCCGCAGCAGGTCGTACCACTTCATGCGCCCGCTCCCGTGCGACAGGCGCATTTCGCATGGCCGGCGGGACAGAGCCAGGGTCCGTGCGGCGCGATCGGCGCGTCGCGGGCGGCCGCCTCGAGGGCGGCCTTGGCGAGCTCGGCGATGAACGCCGCGCGCACGCCCGGCGTGGGCGTCCGCAGGTAGGGCGCGCACCCCGCCTCGGCGGCGACCTTCGCATAGTCGCGGTCGAGCTCGACCAGCGTCTCGACGTGCTCGGAGACGAAGGCGATGGGCGCGACGATGACCCCCTTGCCCTCGGCGCCGGCCCGGCGGATCTCCGCATCGGTGGCGGGCGCCAGCCACTCGAGCGGCCCCACGCGGCTCTGGAAGCAGACCCGCCAGTCGGGGAGCTCCGGCAGCTGGGCCGCGATGGCGGCCGCTGTGGCCTCGACCTGGGCGCGGTAGGGATCGCCGGCGTCGACGATCTTTTTCGGCAGGCCGTGCGCCGAGAACAAGAGCCTGATCCCGCTCGGCTTTCCGGCGGTGAGCCAGGCCTCGCGGATGGCTTCCGCGTGGGCCCTCGCCAGGCCCCGGGCCGTGGGATAGCAGCAGATCGCGCGGCTGCGCCCCGGCCCCGCATAGGCGCGCCGCCAGGCCTCGAGCGACGAGGCCGTGGTGGTCGTCGAGTACTGCGGATAGAGCGGCAGCAAGACGATACGGTCCGGCCCGTAGGCCGCCACCTCGCGCGCCGTCTCGGCCGCGAACGGCTTCCAGTAGCGCATGGCGATGAACGCCCTCGTCTCGGTGTCGGGCGCCTGGGCCTGCAGCGCGCCGGCGAGCGCGCTCGCCTGGGCCTGCGTCTCGGCGAGCAGCGGCGAGGCGCCGCCCATGAGCCGGTAATTGGCCTTGGCCAGCCTCTCCCGCCGGCGCGCGATGAGGGCGGCGAGCGGCAGCCGCAGGATCGCCGGCGCCGCTATGATCGCCGGGTCCTTGAACAGGTTGTAGAGGAACGGCCGCACCGCGTCCGGGCCGTCCGGGCCGCCGAGGTTGAACAGCACGAGGGCGAGCTTCATCCAGGTTGCTCGCCTTCAGGGGGAGCTGCCGCAGAGCGACAGAGGGGGCTTCCGCCCGGGCTTCCGGGGATGAAACCGCCTCCGGCCCTCTGGGCCACCTCCCCCTGTCCGCGCTGCGCGCTGGGGCAGGAACAGCGCAACGAAGCCATCACGCCGCAGCCTTCACCCGATTGCCCGTGACGCGCTCCACCACCCGGGCGATGTGCTCGATCGGCGTGTCGGGCAGGACGCCGTGGCCGAGGTTGAAGATGTAGGGCCCGTCGCCCCACTGGGCGAGGAGCTGGGCGACGCGGGCGTCCATCGCCGGCCCGCCTTCGCGCAGCAGCAGGTTGTCGAGCGCGCCCTGGATGGTCTTGCCCTGGGCCTGCAGCCTCCGGCCGAGCGCGGCGGAGGCCTGGGTGTCGAGCGCGACGGCTTCGACCGGCGCGGCCTCGGCATAGCCCTCGACCAGCGCGCCCGCGCCCCGCGGGAAGCCGATGAACGGCGCGGTGACTCCGGCCGCGCGCACCTTCTCGACGATCGCGGCGTGCGGCCGCACGACAATGCGCTCGAAGACGTCCTCCGCCAGGTTCTCACACCAGCTCTCGAAGATCTTCAGGGCCTGGGCTCCCGCCCTCGCCTGCATGACGAGATAGCGCGCCGTGGCCTCCACCAGAACGTCCAGCAAGGCGTCGAGCTCGTCCGGATGGGCGTAGGCGAAGGCGCGGGCGGCCTCGCGCTTCGAGCCGCGGCCCTCGATCATGTAGGTGGCGACCGTCCAGGGTCCGCCGGCGAACCCGATCAGCGCCCGCTCCGGCTCGAGCTCGGCGCGGACCCGCGCCAGCGTCTCGGCGATCGGCGCAAGCCGTTCGGTGGACGCCTCCACCTGGTCCGCCAGCGCCGCGACGGCCGGCAGGGGCCCGAGCCGCGGCCCCTCGCCCGCCTCGAACCACAGCTTCTGGCCGAGCGCGTGGGGGATCAGCAGGATGTCGGCGAACACGATGGCGGCGTCGAACGGAAAGCGCCGCATCGGCTGCAGCGTGACCTCGGCCGCCATCTCCGGGTTCATCGCCAGGCTGACGAAGTCCCCCGCCTTGGCCCGCAGCTCCCAGTATTCCGGCAGGTACCGGCCCGCCTGGCGCATGAACCAGACCGGCGGCCGCTCGAGCGTCTCGCCGGCGAGGGCGCGGAGCAGGCGGGGGGCTTGGGGATCGCTCATGGACCCGCTTAAAGCCCCTGGCGCGGCCGGGCTCAAGCCCGGGCTCCGATGCCGATCGGTTCGCCGGCCTTCTATCTTCCTAAGGATTTTGAGAAGGGTAGGGGGAAACGGCAGAAGGACCTGTCGATGAGGTGAAGAACCCGGCCGACCCTGCGGCGTTGCGGACCTTGTCCCCAGCTTGTCCGGCCGCACGGCAGGCTGTGCGGCGAGGCTGTGGAAGACGGGGAGAACCGCCTTAGGCGTTTGCCGGCCTTAAGGTTTCGTTAATCCTTCCGGGGACGGCGGCGCGGGGCTGCGCGATCGGCGCCCGGCCTGTCGAAAAGCGCCGCCCAAGCCTTGCCCCGCAGCCTCACCGGTGGATTAAGGAAACGCAAACGCCATGTCTTATCCCGGTCTTCCCCGACCGCGGCCGGCGGGCGAGGCTGAGCGGCGAACTATCCCCATCCTGGGGGAGCTTCGCTAAGAGAGGGTCCACAGACCTTGTCCCCAGATTTTTCGGGCCCTGCTGTGCCGAACGCCCCATCCCCGCCGCGGCTCGCCACCTATTTCCATATCCACCTGGTGTCGGATTCCACCGGCGAGACCCTGAACGCCATGGCCCGGGCGGTCTGCGCGCGCTTCGACGACGTGCTGCCGATCGAGCACATTTACGCGCTGGTGCGCTCCAAGCGGCAGCTCGACCGCGCGCTGGGCGACATCGAGGAGGCGCCCGGGATCGTGTTCCACACCATCGTCGAGCCGGCGCTGCGCGAGGCCCTGGAGGAGGGTTGCCGCAAGCTGGACATGCCGTGCTTCCCGGCGCTCGACCCGCTGGTCTCGGTGCTGTCGCGCTACCTGGGCGCCTCGACGACGACCCGGGTCGGCGCCCACCTGCGGCTCGACAGCGACTACTTCAACCGCATGGACGCTCTGAATTACGCCATCGGCCACGACGACGGCCAGGGCGGGCAGGACCTGGACCGCGCCGACGTGGTGCTGGTGGGCGTGTCGCGCACCTCGAAGACGCCGACCTGCATCTATCTCGCCCATCGCGGCGTGCGGGCGGCCAACGTGCCCCTGGTGCCCGGCCGGCCGGTCCCCGATCGGCTGGGGCAGGTGAAGAACGCCCTGGTGGTCGGCCTCACCATCTCGCCCGACCGCCTGATCCAGATCCGCCGCAACCGCCTGCTGTCCCTGAAGGAGCAGCGGGAATCCAGCTACATCGACCTCGACGCCGTGCGCGAGGAGATCGTCCACGCCCGCCGGCTCTACGAGAAGCAGGGCTGGCCCACCATCGACGTCACCCGCCGCTCGGTGGAGGAAACGGCCGCGGCCATCCTCAACCTGCTGCACGGCGGCCATGGCCAGGTGGAGGTCCTGGGGTGAGCGGCGCCATCGTGCTGGCCTCGAAGAGCCTCGCCCGCCGCGCCGTCCTGGAAGCCGCCGGCGTGCGAATCGAGGTGGCGGACGCCGGCGTCGACGAGGAGGCGCTGAAGGCCCGGCTGCTGGCGCGCGGGGCGGCGCCCAAGGCGATCGCCGAGGCGCTGGCGGCGGAGAAGGCGGCCGTCGCGGCGCGCGGGCGGCCGGGGTTCGTGGTGGGCGCCGACCAGACCCTGGAGCTCGAGGGCCGGCTCTACGACAAGGTGGCCACCCGCGACGCGGCCCGCGCCCGGCTGAAGCTGCTGCGCGGCCGCGCCCACCAGCTGCATGCCGCCGTGGCCGTGGCCCGCCAGGGCGAGGTCGTCTGGCGCGAGGCGGCCACCGCCACGCTGGTCATGCGGGACTTCTCCGACGCGTTCCTGGAGGATTACCTTGCGCGGGAGGGCGCCGCGGCCCTGGGCTCCGTGGGCTGCTACCGCCTGGAAGGACCGGGCGTGCAGCTCTTCGCCAGGATCGAAGGCGACTATTTTTCGATCCTCGGCCTGCCGCTCCTGGGGCTGCTGGAGTTCCTGCGCCGCGAGGGAGCGCTGAGCGCATGAGCCGACGGATCACAGGGGCGACCATCGTGGCCGGGGTGGCCGGCCAGCCGGTGCGCCATTCGCTGAGCCCGCTGATCCATAACGCCTGGCTGGACGCGGCCGGGATCGATGGCGCCTACGTGCCCTTCGCTCCCCCGGCCGATGCATTCCAGAAGTTCGCCGAGGGGCTGCGCGGGGGCGCCGTCAGGGGGCTCAACATCACCCTGCCTTTCAAGGAGGCGGCGCTCTCGGTCGCCGACCGCTCGACCGGACGGGCGGACGCCGCCGAGGCGGCGAACCTGCTCATCTTCGAGCCGGAGGGCGAGATCATCGCCGACAACACCGACGGGGTTGGGCTTCTGGCGGCGTTCGCCGCCCAGGCCCCGGCGTTCCAACCGACCGCGGGGCCGGTGGTGATCCTGGGCGCGGGCGGGGCGGCGCGCGGCGCCGCGGCGGCGCTCAAGGCGGCGGGCGCGCCGCAAATCCGCATCGTCAACCGGACGCTCGCCAAGGCCGAATTCGTGGCGGGCGCGCTCGGGACGGCGGCCTTCGCCTACTCGCTGGACCAGGCCAGGCGGGCGCTGGAAGGCGCCACGGCGGTGATCAACGCCACCTCGGCGGGCATCTCCAACGGCGGGCGGCTGGAGATCCCGCTCTGGTCGACGCCCAAGGAGGCGGTGGTGATGGACATGATCTACACCCCGCTCCTGACCGAGTTCCTGCAGGAGGCGCGGGCCCTCGGCCGGCAGACCGTGGACGGGCTCGGCATGCTGGTGGGCCAGGCGCGGCCCTCGTTCGAGGCCTTCTACGGGCGGGCGCCGCCCGACGATGTCGACGTCCGCGCGCTGGCCGTCGAGGCGCTCGAGGCGCGCCGATGATCCTGGTCGGCCTGACCGGCTCGATCGGCATGGGCAAGTCGACCACTGCGGCCATGTTCCGCGAGGCGGGCGTGCCGGTCTATGACGCCGACGCCGCGGTGGCCGACCTCTACGCGAGCGGCGGGGCGGCCGTCGGGCCGGTGGGCGAGGCCTTCCCCGGCGTGGTGAAGGATGGGGCCATCGACCGCGAGGCGCTGCGCCAGCAGGTGCTTGGCGATCCGCAGGCGCTGAAGCGGCTGAACGGGATCGTCCATCCTCTCGTCGGCCGCTCGCGGGCGGGGTTCTTCGAGGCGGCCGAAAGGCTGGGGGTCGACATGGTGGTGCTCGACATCCCGCTGCTGTTCGAGACCGGCGGCCACGCCAGCATGGACGCGGTGGTGGTGGTCTCCGCGCCGGCGGAGATGCAGCGCGAGCGGGTGCTCGCCCGGCCCGGCATGACGCCCGAGCGGCTCGACGCCATCCTCGCCCAGCAGACCCCGGACGCCGAGAAGCGCGCCCGCGCCCATTTCGTGGTCGATACCGGCCAGGGCCTGGCGCACGCCCGCGCCCAGGTCGGCGAGATCATCGCCATCCTGCGCGATCCGGAACGGCGGCCGAGGAAGACGTGACGTAAATCCCGTCCCTGAAGAGGAGGGAGAAGGCCATGCGCGACCGCAGGGCCGCTTGAATCGGGCCGCCGAAACACGTCACAACCCGACCATGGCGCGCGAGATCGTCCTCGACACGGAGACCACCGGCTTCGAGCCGCAGGCGGGCCATCGCCTGGTCGAGCTCGCCTGCCTGGAGATCGAGGACTTCGTCCCGACCGGCCGCAGCTTCCACAGCTACATCGACCCGTGCCGCGACATGCCCTCCGAGGCGCAGCGCGTGCACGGGCTCTCGAGCGCCTTCCTGGCCGGTCAGCCGCGCTTCGAGCACCCGGAGGTGGTCGACGCCTTCCTGGCGTTCGTGGGCGAGGCGCCGCTGGTGGCGCACAACGCCGGCTTCGACCGGGCCTTCGTCAACTGGGAGCTCGCCCAGGCGGGCCGCGCGCCGATCCACGAGCGCCGCTGGGTCGACACCCTCGAGCTCGCCAAGCGCCGCTACCCGGGCATGCACAATTCGCTGGATGCGCTCTGCAAGCGCTTCAGGATCTCGCTGTCGGAGCGCGAGAAGCACGGCGCCCTGATCGACGCCAAGTTGCTGGCGGCGGTCTATCTGGAGCTGAAGGGCGGGCGCGAGCGCCGGCTCGAGCTGACCTCGGCGGCGGCGGTCATGGCGGTGGCCGCAGCGACCCGGAACGCCTATGGCGCAAGGCCGCGGCCGCTGGCGCCGCGCTCCACCGAGGCCGAGCGCGCGATCCACGCGGCCTTCATCCGCGAGGCCCTGAAGAACGAGGCGCTCTGGGGAGGGTTCGGGCTTTAGCCCCGGCCGCCCGGCCCGCGCTTGGGAAGCGGCAGGATGGGCTCGGGCGCATCGGACTGCGGGGTCGGGCCGATCACCTTGTGGTCGATCAGCAGTTTCTCCAGCTGGCGCACCTTATTGATCATCTCCAGCGCCCCTTTGCTCGACATGATCACGCGGGCGGAGGTGTAGGCCCACTGCTGGGGCGGCTGGTCCCCGTCGGGCTCGTCAAATCGGCTGACATAGAACTCGAAACGCACGCAGACGCCGTCGAAGAGAAGGCGCGCCAGGCCATCGGCGAACACCTCGGGCACCTCCGGCCGGTCGACGAAGATCGGCCTAGTGGGTGGGCGCGTCTCGGCCGGCATCTTCAGGCTCCCGTCCTGTCCAGCTTGGTCGAATTCGCCATCGAGGCGAAGGTTCCTCGCGCGGAACGCGAGCGGCAGAGCCGGCAAGACCAATGAACTTTTCGGCGCGCGGGTCGCTTCAAGTCAAGCAGTCCCGCATGGAAGCCGAGCGACGGGCTTGGGCTCAATCGGGCGGGCGCGCGGATGATGGACGCCAAGGGCCAGAACCCCCCCAGGGATTCCGCGCCTCCGCACGCGAGCGAGGCCCGCCAGCCGGTCTATGTCGCGGCGCTGGCGATCTCTGTCCTGTGGGCCGCCGCCCCGTTCGCCTTCGCCATCGGCTACCGCGGCCAGGTGACGCCGCTGCACGACGACGCCTTCGCCCTACCGCTGCTGGTGCTGCTGGCCGCCGGCCCCGCCGCCGGCGTGTGGGGCGCGGCCTACCTGGTGCGGCAGGGGCAGAAACTCGCGTCGCAGGCCCGCAGGGCCGAGGCGACGGCCCGAGAGGCGCTAGCCGAGGCCGCGCAATGGACCGGCCCGGGCGAGGTCTTGAACAGCTTGCGCGAGGAGATCGCCCGCAGCGCCACGCTGGCCGAGACGGCGAGCGGCAGCATCGCCGGTCTGCGCGAGGCCCTGGCGCGTGAATCCGACCGGTTGAACGCCGCGACAGTGTCTTCGGCCAGGACCGCCAGCGAGCTGGCCGGCATGGTGGAGAGCCAAAACCAGAGCCTGGCGGCCAACATCGAAATCCTGGAGACCCGCGGCGCGCGGCTGGCGGAGCATGCCGCCCGGCAGACGGAGGCGCTCAGCGAAGTCGCCCAGGCGGCCAGCACGCACCTGGACCGCGCCGAAGCATCGTTGGCCGAGCAGGCGCAGCGGCTGAAAGCCGCGGCGGAGGCCGCCCACCGGATGCTCGCCGAGGCAGGGGATCGGCTCCGGCAGGAGCTCTCCGGCCTGCAGGAGATCGGCCTGGTCTCGGAGGTCGAATCCGCCACCGCCGCGCTGCGCGAGCAGAACGAGACCGTCCACCGGACCGCCCAGTCGCTCCGCGTCGACACCGACCTGCTCGGAGCCGCGATGGATCAGCACGCCGCCCGGCTCACCGGCCTGGTGGAGGCCTCGCGGGCGAGCGCGGACGAGGCCGCCGCGGCCCTGCAGCGTAGCGGCGAGGCCCTGGTGGCCTTGCTGCACGAGGCTGACCAGCGCTTCGCCCATGCTCTCGAGACCGCTCGCGCGGAGCACGGCCGGCGCGAGGCGGCGCTCAACCAGGTGCTGGGCTCGATTTCCCAGAGCGCCGCGACGCAACGCGAGGAGCTGCAGGAGCATGCCCGAGCGATGCTGGCGGCCCTGGCGGAAACCAGCGAGCAGGCGAGGACGGCCGCCGACCGACTGGCCGAGGAGGCGCGCGGGCAGCTCGAAAGCTCCTCGGCGCTGGTCGAGACCTGGGGCGCGAGCGCCGAGCAGCGGGTGGCGGCCGTGGCCGGCGCGGCGCGGGCCGCGGTCGAGGAATGGACCAGCGCCGTCGCCGTCCTGGAGGAGCGGGCGGAGCGGCTGCCCGAGGCCGGCCGTGAGTCCTTGGGCAAGCTGCAGGAGGCCGTGGCGCGCGGGGCCAACGAGCTGCTGCAGGTCTCGCGGCGGACCAGCGAGGAGGCCCGCGCCGTGGACGAAGCGTTCCAGGAGCGGCTGCGCCGCCACTTCGCCTCGCTCAGCGACGCGCTGCGGCTGATGGGCGCCGACGCCGCGATGCCGCCGCCGCCGGAGGACCGCGCGGCCGATGCGCCGAAACGGGAGCGGCGGCGCTCGGCCGGCCCCGCCGCCGCGGCCGAGCACGCGCCGGCGCCCCGCATCGCCGACCGCGGACCCCGGGCCTCGGCGCGCGCGCCGGAGACCGCCAGGTCGGCCGCGCCGCCGTCCCCGGCCGAGCCGGCCGCCGCCGAGATCGGCGACAGCGGTGCGGGGACGGAGGCAAGCGGGTCGGCGGGGCCGGCCGACGGCGACGGGCGCGTGCTGCAGCGGGACCTCAAGCGCCTGGGCGTTGAGCCCCTGCGGACATTGAGCGAGGCGGCGCTCGGCGACATCGTCGCGGCCATCGCCCAGAACCAGCGCGCCAGGGCGCGGCATCTGGTGGCGAGGCTGGTCCCCGGCGCAGTGTCCCGCCTTTCATCGAGCCTGAAGACCAATCCAGCGCTCGCCGCCCGCAGCGCCGCCTACCAGGCCTCGTTCGAGAAGGAGATGGCGGCCGCCGACGATCCCAAGCGCCCCGGGGCCCTCGCCGACCTGCTGGCCAGCGAGGCCGGGCGGCTCTACCTGCTGCTCGGCGCCGCTGGCCAGGCGCGCGCCACGAACCCGCCTCGGGGAGGCGCCGATTGAGGCCTGCGGGCGCAGCGCGCTGGGCGCCCGGGCGCGCGGCGGCGGGCTCGCCAACCCGGTCACCGCGGGCAAGATCTGCACACGCAAGGTCGAGGAACCTCCCCTCTGGTTGAGTGTTGGCTTGGGGCGGGTTGCAGGCTGGGCTGTGGCGAGCGTCCTCCAGCGCCGGAGCGATCCGGGGTTCGTCAAGCTCGAGGGGAAGATGGCGAAGACGATTTGGCAGGGTGCGATCCCCGGGGCGGCGGCGGACGCCGGGATCGCCAGCGGGGGGAAGGCCTTTCACCGGGGCGCCGCCGATGCCGCGGAGGGACGTTCGACGCCGCCGCCACAGACCTCAGTTGCGAACGACGGCCTGGCGCGCCTGCGCACGCGGGCCAAGAAGGCGCTGACCATTCAGCTCAAGCTGCCGGCGGAGCTGCCGCTGACCCGCCTGACCCCGAGCTCGGTTCCCGGGTTCTTCAACGCGGCCGTCATGCCGCCGCTGAGGTCCGACGAAATCCAGGTCGTCTGCCGGCATGCCTACTACACGCTGGACGCCCGGGGCTTTCAGGTCGGCGAGCCCCAGCTCGAACAGGTGCGGAACTCGACGCTCCGCTTCCGGCGCGTCGCGACCGGCTTCGAGCTGGCGGACGTCGCCGCGCTCCCGGCCCTCGATCGCCTGGAGGACATCCGGTTCTACGAGTTCGACGGCTGCTGCTGCTTCTTCGCGGTCGGGTTCGTCGCGCCGAAGGGCGAGGCGAGGCCGGTTCCGGTGGTCGGCCGCCTCAGGCGCGAGGAGGGGCTGAGCGCCGAGACGCGGGTCGTGACGCAGGCCGTCGGCCCGGTCGAGAAGAACTGGGTCTACTTCCGCGGGCGCAACGGCCTGTATCTCGAAAAATATCCCGGCATGTCCGAAGTCTATCGGGTCCATCCGCAGTCCCTGGGCCTGACCTACTCACGCACGGGATCGGCGACGTTCAGCTGGTCGGGAACCAAGAGCGTTCCCGTCGACGACGGCAATCTCTTCCTCGATCACCGCAGGGTTTACCTGATCCGCGGCGGTCGCACGGTGCAGCGGTATGTCTACCGCTTTCGGCATGTGCCGTTCGAGGGGATCACGCGGCATTCCAAGCCGTTCCGGGTGGGCGGCGAGACGGCCCTGGTCTACGTGAGCGACATGGCCCTGTCAGCGGATCCGTCCAGGCTTCTGCTGGCCGCCAGCCGGGACGACAACAGCTTCGATCTGTTCGACCTCGAACTTGCGCAGGCCCTCGCCATGACCGCACGGAGGTGAGCGCCGCGCGAAGGCGGCGTCAGGCGTGGCCGACTTCCTGGCCGGCCTCGGCCTTGCGCGCGGCGTACACGCCGGCGAAATCGATGGGGTCCAGGAGGAACGGCGGGAAGCCGCCCTCGGAGGTCACGTCGGCGATGACCCGGCGGGCGAACGGGAACAGATAGCGCGGGCATTCGATCAGCAGCACCGGCTCCATGTCCTCGGCCGAGACGCCGCCGATCTGGAACAGGCCGCCGTAGAGCAGCTCGACCACGAACAGGGCGCCCTCGTCCCGCTGGGCGGTGGCGGAAAGCTTCAGGTCCACCTCATAGAGCCCGTCGTCGCGGCCGCGGGCGTTCATCTCCACGCCGAGGTCGATCTGCGGCTGCGCCGCGCCGGTGCGCAGGGATTCCGGGGCCCGCGGATTCTCGAACGAGAGGTCGCGGATGAACTGGGCGAGGATGCGGATGCCCGCGCCCTCGGCGGGCGTTTCGCCGCCCTGGCCGGCCACATCGGTGTCGGTCATGGTCCCGCTTCAAATCCTTGGCGAAACGCGCGCCGAAGACGCGCTCCAGGGGCGGCGGGCTATCACGCGCTCCTGATCGATGCAACGCCGCCCCTGACGGGGGCGTTCGGAGGGCATATATAGTCGGAAACGTCTGTTCGAACCCCGTTGCGGAAACCGCGTCCTTGCAAGTCCTCGAGTTGATCATCTTCGCCGGCCTGGCCGGCATCGTGCTCTACCAGCTCTATTCGGTGCTGGGGCGGCGCGTCGGCCGGCAGCCGGAGGATGCGCCCGCCCCGGGGACGGCTCGTCCGGGCGTCGCGGCCCCCGACCGGGCCGCCCAGGCCCCTGACGAAGGGGTCGCGCTCTCCGGGCTGGCGGCGGTGAAATCCCGCGACCCGGGGTTCGATGCGGGCCACTTCCTGAACGGGGCCAAGGCCGCCTACCAGATGATCGTCAAGGCCTTCGCCGAGGGCGACCGGGCGACACTGAAGAACCTGCTCGCCCCGCCGGTGATGGCGAGCTTCGATGCGGCGATCGCCCAGCGCGAATCCGAGGGCCGCACCGAGACGCTGGAATTCCTGCATCCGCCGCGCGCGGACCTCGACAAGGCCGAGGTCGAGCCAGGCGACCTGGCGCGCATGACGGTCCGCTTCCTGGCGGAGTTCCGCTCGCGCTCCAAAGGCCCGGAGGGCGAGGCGGTGGACGACCGCCGCACGGCCGAGCTGTGGACCTTCGAACGCAATCTTAAGAGCCGCGACCCCAACTGGATGCTGGTCCACGTCGACGCCGCGGAGGCTTGATTCCCGTGACATGGCGAGCTGCGGGGGCGGGGCTCGCCCTGACGCTCCTGGCTGCGCCGGCGTCGGCGCGAGCGCCGCGCGCGGCGGGCTTCGCCGAGCTGCCCGGCTGGGCCTCCGAAGATCACGCCGCCGCCTTCGCGGCGTTCCGCGAAACCTGCGGCGCGGCGCGCGATCCGGCGATGGGGGGCCCCTGCCGGCGCGCCAGGACGGCGGGATCGCTGACGGAGGCCGCCGCCCGCGCCTTCTTCGAGGACAACTTCAGTCCCGACCCGGCGGCGGGATCGGGCGTGCTGACCGCCTATTTCGCGCCCGAGTACCCGGCGCGCCCGCGCCAGGACGGCGAGTTCTCCGCCGCCGTGCGGCCGCCGCCCCGGGCCGGCGGTCCGCAGCCTGACCGCGCGAGGATCGAGTCCAGCCCGGCGCCCGATGCGCTGGCCTGGATGCGCCCGGAGGAGCTGTTCTTCCTGCAGGTGCAGGGCTCGGGCGTGCTCGTGTTCCCCGACGGCCGGCGGATGAAGGCGCTCTACGCCGGGACCAACGGCCGCCCGTATCTGGCGATCGGCGGGCCGATGCGCGCCCGGGGCCTGTTGCCCGGCGAGGTCTCGGCGCAGTCGATCCGCGCCTGGCTCGCGGCGCACCGCGGGCCGCAAGCCGACGCGGTCATGCGGCTGAACCCGCGCTACGGCTACTTCCGCCTGGCCGCCGACGACGGCCGCCCTCCGTCGGGCTCGGCGCGAGTCCCGCTGCCCGCCGGCCGCGCGGTGGCGGTCGACCCGGCGTTCCATGCCATGGGCGAGCTCTTGTGGATCGATGCCGACAAGCCGGTGCTGCCGGGCGCGAAGCCCGCCTACCGGCGGCTGGTCGTGGCGCTCGACACCGGCGCGGCGATCGAAGGACCGGTGCGCGCCGACCTCTACCTCGGCGAGGGCGAGGCCGCCGGCGACGAAGCCGGCCGCGTGCGCCATGAGCTGCGGCTCTATCGGCTGGCGCCCAGATGAAGCGCCCGCTGAAACCGGAGGAGCTGCGGCTCTGGGGCCTGGTCGCGGGCACCGTCCATCCGCTGCCGGGCAAGGCGACGCCGGAAGCGCCGACTCCCTCCCTTGATGGGGAGGGGCAGGCGGCGAAGCCGTCAAGGTGGGGGAGTCCAGGCCAGCCACCCGCCTCGCAGACTGCTCCCCACCTCCCCACCCTGGCTCGCGTTCGCTCGCCGGTCCCTCCCCAGGGCGGGGAGGGAAAAGACATCGAGCCGCGCCGGAAGCATCGCATCGTCCGCGAGCGCGAGGCGATCGGGGCCAGGCTCGACCTGCACGGCCTGGACCAGGACCGGGCGCGCGCCCTGCTCGACGGCTTCCTGCGCCGCGCCTGGGACGAGGGCTACCGCGCGGTGCTGGTGATCACCGGCAAGGGCCTGCAGGGCGACGGCGTGCTGCGCCGGATGACCCCCGAATGGCTGGCCGCGCCGCGGCTTTCCGAGATCGTCGCCGGCATCTCCGAAGCCCACCGCCGCCACGGCGGCGAAGGCGCGCTCTACGTGGCGCTGAAGCGCAAGCCGCGGGGGTGAAACCAACTCCGCTCATCCCCGCGAACGCAGGGACCCAAGCGGCATCTGGCCCGGCATCGAGTCCGCTTGGATTCCCGCTTTCGCGGGAACGAGCGGCCTACTTGGGCCGCCCCGCCTTCTCTTCGAGCCCGCTCGTCCCTTCGCGGGCCTCCAGCTGGGCGGCGACGTCGTCGAGGCTGACGCCGGCGGCGGCCAGCACCACCAGCCAGTGGTAGATCAGATCGGCGCTCTCGGCGGCGAGGGCGGCCTTGTCGGCCGAGAGCGCGGCGATGACGGTCTCGACCGATTCCTCGCCGAGCTTCTTGGCGGCGCGGGCGGGATCGGCGAGCAGTTGGGCGGTGTAGGAGCTTGCCGGGTCCGCGCCCTTGCGGGTTTCGATGACCGCGGCGAGGCGGGCGACGACGTCTGCGAAACGGCTCATGCGGCCTCTCCCGTTCGGCGCACCGGGATGCCGGCGCCGGCCATGGCCTGCTTCACCTCGGAGATCGAGACTTCGCCGAAGTGGAAGATCGAGGCGGCGAGCACGGCGTCGGCCCCGCCCCCCGTCACCGCCTCGGCCATGTCCCTGGCGCCGCCGGCGCCGCCGGAGGCGATCACCGGCACGCTCACGGCCGAGCTCACCGCCTTGAGAAGGTCGAGGTCGTAGCCGCTCTTGGCCCCGTCGCGGTCCATGGAGGTGAGCAGGATCTCGCCGGCCCCGCGGGCCGCCGCCTCGACCGCGTAGCCGACGACATCGAGGCCGGTCGGCTTGCGCCCGCCGTAGGTCCAGACCTCCCAGCCGTCGTTGCGGCCGCCCGGGCCGGTCCGCGTGCTGCCGTGCTTGGCGTCGATGGCCACCACCGTCGCCTGGCTGCCGAAGGCGTCGGCGCAGGCCGAGATCAGGTCGCGGTCCTCGACCGCGGCGGTGTTGATGGAGATCTTGTCGGCCCCGGCCAGCAGCAGGCGCCGCGCGTCCTCCACGCTGCGGATGCCGCCGCCCACCGACAGCGGCATGAAGCAGACGTCGGCGGTGCGGGCCACCACATCCAGGATGATGCCGCGGTTCTCGTGGCTGGCGGTGATGTCGAGGAACATCAGCTCGTCGGCGCCCGCGGCGTCGTAGGCGCGGGCCTGCTCGACCGGGTCGCCGGCGTCGCGCAGCGCGACGAACTGCACGCCCTTCACCACGCGCCCGTCCTTCACGTCGAGGCAGGGTATGACGCGGACCGAAAGCATACCTACGCCGCGACCTGCAGGGCGTCGGCAGGCGCGATCGCGCCGTTGTAGAGCGCCCGGCCCAGGACGGCGCCGGCGATCGGCACGCCGGCGCGGGCCTTCAGCCGGACGATGTCGTCGACGCTCGCCAGGCCGCCGGCGGCGATGACGGGGATGGTCACACGATCGGCGATCTCGCCGAACGCCTCGACGTCGAAGCCGAGCGTCGTGCCGTCACGGTCGATGTCGGTGATGATCAGGGCCGAGACCCCGGCGTCCTCGAAGCGGCGGGCGACGGCGATGGCGTCGAGGTTGCTGTCCTCGGTCCACCCCTGCACGGCGACCTTGCCGGCGCGGACGTCGACGCTGACGGCGATCTGCTCGGGGAAGCGGCGCGCGGCGGCGCGCACCACCTCCGGCTCGCGCACCGCGACGGTGCCGAGGATGACGCGGCTGACGCCAGCCTCGATCCAGCGCTCGATGTCGCCCATGGCGCGGACGCCGCCGCCGAGCTGCACCGGCACGGAGACGGCGTGCAGGATGGCCTCGACCGCGGACGCGTTGACCGCGCGGCCCTCGACCGCGCCGTTCAGGTCGACCACGTGCAGCCAGTGGAATCCCTGCGCCGCCCAGGTTCGCGCCTGGTCGGCGGGGTCGGCGTTGAAGACGGTGGCTTGGCCGAGATCGCCCCGCACCACGCGGACGCACTGGCCGTCCTTCAGGTCGATGGCCGGGTAGAGGATCACGGGCGCCACTCCAGGAATCGCGCCAACAGCGCCAGGCCAGGCTTTTGCGACTTTTCGGGGTGGAACTGAACCCCCGCCACGTTGCCGCGCGCCACCGCCGCGGGAAACCGGCCGCCGTGCTCGACGCTCGCGGCCACGTCGGCGGGATCATCGGGGAAGATGGCGAAGGAGTGGGTGAAGTAGACCTCGCCCTTCGCGAGCGGTGCGAACAGCGGGTGGTCGGAGACGCCGAGCAGCGAGTTCCAGCCCATGTGCGGCACCTTGATCGAAGGGTCGGCGCGCTCGAGCTTCCTCACGTCACCGGGGATCCAGTCGAGGCCGGCGGTCTCGCCGAACTCCAGGCCGCGCGTCGCCAGGAGCTGCATGCCGACGCAGACGCCGAGGAAGGGGCGGCCCTTTGTCCGCACCGCCTCGCTCATCGCCTCGATCGCCCCGTCCCGCGCCTGGAGCGCGGCCATGCAGGCGGCGAAGGCGCCGACGCCGGGCAGCACGACGCGGTCGGCGCGCGCGATCGTCTCCGGATCGGAGGTGACCAGGATCTCGGCCTGGCCGTCGGCGACCTTGACCAGCGCCTTCTCGGCCGAGCGCAGGTTGCCCGACCCGTAGTCGATCAGGGCGAGGCGCTGCATCAGCGGACATCCGCGATATGAGCCACGGAACACACGGAAGCGGCTGGCGCGCCCATATGATTTTGAACCACGGATTCCACGGATGGGCACGGATTGCATGTCGCGCGCGACGGCGCGCGGATCCTTGCGACGAGGATCGCGCCTGCGGCGCAGCGCGGACGTGCGTCCGTGCGAATCCGTGATATCCGTGGTCCCACTTGTTCCGTGTTTTCCGTGTTTTCCGTGGTTCCGACCTTGGCGCCGGACGGTCAGAGGACGCCCTTGGTGGAGGGGGCATGGCCGAGGCTCTTGGGGTCGAGCTCGACGGCCTGGCGCAGCGCGCGGGCGAGCGCCTTGAAGCCGCTCTCGGCCACGTGGTGCGAATTGACCCCGTAGAGGGTCTCCAGGTGCACGCAGGCGCCGGCGTTCATGGCGAAGGCGTGGTGGAACTCCTTGAACAGCTCGGTGTCCATCTCGCCGACCTTGGGCGTCTTGAAGTCCACGCGCCAGATCAGGTAGGGCCGGTTGGAGAGGTCGATGGCGCAACGGGTCAGCGTCTCGTCCATCGGGATATAGGCGTGGCCGAAGCGGCGGATGCCCGTGAACCCGTCCAGCGCCTGCTTCACCGCCTGGCCGATGACGATCCCGGTGTCCTCCACCGTGTGGTGCATGTCGATGTGCAGGTCGCCCTGGGTCGCGACCTTCAGGTCGATGCCGCCGTGGCGGGCGAAGCTCTCCAGCATGTGGTCGAAGAAGCCGATGCCGGTGGCGATCTCGGAGACGCCGGTCCCGTCGAGATCCACCGCCACGCGGATCTTCGTCTCCTTGGTGTCGCGGGCGATCTCCGCCGTGCGGCTCATCGTCAGTACCCTTTGGCGGCCGCCAGCTCCTCGAGACTGACCTGCGGCCGCGGACCGTAGTGCGAGATCACTTCCGCCGCGGCGAGCGAGCCCAGCCGGCCGCATGCAAGCAGCGGCCGCCCCCTCGCCAGGCCGAACATGAACCCGGCGGCGTATTGGTCGCCCGCGCCGGTCGTGTCCACGACTTTTTCCACCGGCTCGGCGGCGACGGAGAGCCGCGCGCCACGGTCCAGGACGACCGAGCCGCGCTCGCCGCGGGTCACGGCGGCCAGACTGACGAGAGGGCGAAGCGCCTCGACGGCGCGATCGAAGCTGGCGGTCTCGAACAGCGCGGTGATCTCGCTCTCGTTGGCGAACAGCAGGTCGACCTGGCTCTCGATGAAGCCCTTGAGCGCGCCCCGGTGGCGTTCGGCCACGAAGCTGTCGGACAGCGTGAGCGCGATCATCCGCCCCGCGCCGTGCGCCAGGGCTGCGGCCTTGGCGAAGGCGCGCCGCGCGGCCTTGGCGTCGAACAGATAGCCCTCCAGGTAGACGATCCTCGCGGCCTCGACCACCGCCGGGTCGACGTCATCGTCGCCGAACATGACCGAGGCGCCCAGGTAGGTGCACATGGTGCGCTGGCCGTCGGGCGTGACGTTGATCATCGAGACCGCGGTGGCCGGGCCCTGCTCGAGCGGGGCGTTGGTGAAGCAGGCGCCGATCGCGGCCATGTCGTGGGCGAAGACCTGGCCCAGCTGGTCGTTGGCGACCTTGCCGAGGAAGGCGCCCTTGCCGCCGAAGCTCGCCAGCCCGGCGACGGTGTTGGCCGCCGAGCCGCCGGAGGCTTCGAGCCCGGGCTGCATCTTCGCATAGAGCGCCGCCGACTGCTGGGCGTCGACCAGCATCATCGCGCCCTTGGTCAGCCGGTGCTCGTCGAGGAATTCGTCGGTCGCCGGCGCGATCACGTCGACGATGGCGTTGCCGATCGCGGCCACGTCATAGAGCTCGGGCATCGCAGGGGCTTTCCTCGGCCGGGACCTTGCGGGCGACTTAGAGCGGCCGGGCCGATTTGTCAGCGCCCCACGAACAGATGCCGGCTGGGGCAGAGGTCGGCGACGGGACAATCGTCGCACCTTGGCCGGCGCGCGGTGCAGGTGTAGCGGCCGTGCAGGATCAGCCAGTGGTGGGCGCGGGTGAGGTAGGGCTCGGGCGCGACCGCCAGCAGGTCCTGCTCGACGCGCTCGGGG
Organism: Phenylobacterium sp.; assembly: GCF_035475775.1. GTDB lineage: Bacteria > Pseudomonadota > Alphaproteobacteria > Caulobacterales > Caulobacteraceae > Phenylobacterium. Next base: position 18,816 of record NZ_DATIMC010000029.1, read on the forward strand.
GTCTTGCCGTTCGAGAGCCCCAGGCGGTGGGCGACGCGGAACACGTGGGTGTCGACGGCGATGGCGGGCTCGACGCCGAGCTCGTTCAGCACCACCGAGGCGGTCTTGCGGCCGACGCCGGGCAGGGCCTGCAGCTTCTCGCGGTCCAGCGGGACCTCGCCGCCATAGGCCTCGACCAGGATGCGGCTGAGCGCGATGACGTTCTTGGCCTTGGTGTTGAAGAGGCCGATCGAGGCGATGAACGGCTTCAGGCCGGCCTCGCCCAGGGCCAGCATCTTGGCGGGCGTGTCGGCGACCCCGAAGAGCCTTTCCGTCGCCTTGTTCACCGAAACGTCCGTCGCCTGGGCCGAGAGGACGACCGCCACCAGCAGGGTGAACGGGCTCGCGTAGTCGAGCTCGGTCCTGGGATCGCTTTCCTGGGCCTCGAAGCGGGCGAAGATCTCCGCGATCCGCGCCTGTTCGGCCGCGGTCAGGCGCTTCTTCGCGGGCTTCCTGGCGGGCTTGGCCATGGAGCCCTCTAACATCTCCGCTCATCCCCGCGGAAGCGGGGATCCTGACCGCGTCGCAGCTGAACCGCCGCTTGGATTCCCGCCTTCGCGGGAACGAGCGGGTGGAGTGATGCGAGCTTGCGAATTATCGTCGGAGCCGATGACCGAGGCCGTCTACATGGACGCCGAGATCCGGGCGAACCGGTCGCTGTCGGAGCGCGGCTTCATCGTGCTGATCGCGGTCGTGACGCTGGCGAACTGCGCCAGCGCGGCGGTGTTCGTGGCCATGGGCGCGACCTTCGTGCCGATCTTCCTGGGCATCGACCTGCTGGCGGTCATCGTGGCCTTCCTGGTCAGCTTCCGGGCCGGCAAGCGCATCGAGCGGGTGCGGGTGACCAGCCGCGACGTGCGCGTCGTGCAGGAGACGCCCAGGTGGTCGCGGGTGATCTGGGAGAGCCCGACGGCCTTCACCCGGGTGCACGTGGAACGGGACGAGGGCCGGGCGACCGCCCTGAAGCTGGCGCTCTCCGGACGCGAGCTCGCCGTCGCCGTCGCCCTCAGCCCGCGCGAGCGCGGCGAGTTCGCCCAGGCCCTGGAACGCGCCATCTGGCAGGCCAAGCGCGAGCGGGGGTGAACTCCCTCCCCATCAAGGGAGGGAGCTAGAGGATGAAGCGGCTGAGGTCGGCGTTGCGGGCGAGTTCGCCGATGCGGGCGGCGACGTAGTCGGCGTCCACGGTGAGGGTCTCGCCGGCCCGGTCGGCGGCGGCGAAGCTGATCTCCTCCAGCACCTTCTCGAGCACCGTCTGCAGGCGGCGCGCGCCGATGTTCTCCACCGCCCCGTTGACTTCGACGGCGGCGTCGGCCAGCGCATCGATGGCCTGTTCGGTGAAGGCGAGCGTCACGCCCTCGGTGGCCAGCAGCGCCTGGTGCTGGCGGATCAGGTTGGCCTCGGGCTCGGTGAGGATGCGGCGGAAATCCTCGCGGGTCAGCGCCTTCAGCTCGACCCGGATCGGCAGCCGGCCCTGCAGCTCGGGCAGGAGGTCCGAGGGCTTGGCGACATGGAAGGCGCCCGAGGCGATGAACAGCATGTAGTCGGTCTTCACCTGGCCGTACTTGGTGGCCACGGTGGTCCCCTCGATCAACGGCAGCAGGTCGCGCTGCACGCCCTCGCGGGAGACGTCGGCGCCGGCCCGCTCGCGGCTGCCGGCCACCTTGTCGATCTCGTCGATGAAGACGATGCCCTCCTGCTCGGCGAGCTCGAGGGCTTCCTGGGTCAGCGCCTCCTGGTCCAGCAGCTTGTCGCTCTCTTCGGCGATCAGCGGGGCCCAGGCGCCGGCGACGGTGGTCTTGTGGGTCTTGGTGCGGCCGCCGAACGCCTTGCCCAGCATGTCGCCGAGGTTCAGCACGCCCATGGCCGCGCCGGGCTGGCCGGGGATCTCCATCATCGGCAGCGCCTGGCCGGAATCGGCGACCGTGAGCTCGACCTCCTTGTCGTCCAGCTCGCCCGCCCGCAGCTTCCTGCGGAAGGCCTCGCGGGCGGCGACCGAGCCCGGCCCGGTGAGCGCGTCCAGGATCCGCTCCTCGGCGGCGGCCTCGGCCGTGGCGCGCACGCCGGCGCGGCGCTTGTCCTTGACCATGGCGATGGCGTTCTCGACCAGGTCGCGGACGATCTGGTCGACGTCGCGGCCGACGTAGCCGACCTCGGTGAACTTGGTGGCCTCGACCTTCAGGAAAGGCGCCTGGGCCAGCCGCGCGAGCCGGCGGGCGATCTCGGTCTTGCCGACGCCGGTGGGCCCGATCATCAGGATGTTCTTCGGCGTCACCTCGTCGCGCAGGTCCTCGGGCACGTGGCGGCGGCGCCAGCGGTTGCGCAGCGCCACGGCCACGGCGCGCTTGGCCTCCGGGTGGCCGACGATGAAGCGGTCGAGCTCGGAGACGATCTCGCGGGGGGAGAACTCGGTCATCGCTCAGACCGTCTCAATGACCAGCTCGCGGTTGGTGTAGACGCAGATGTCGGCGGCGATGGCCATGGCCTTGCGGGCGATGGCCTCGGCGTCGAGAGCGGAGTCCAGCAGCGCCCGGGCGGCGGCGAGCGCGAAGTTGCCGCCGGAGCCGATGGCCGCCACCCCGCTCTCCGGCTCCAGCACGTCGCCCATGCCGGTCACGGTGTAGATCTCGGCCTGGTTGGCGACGATCAGCATGGCCTCGAGCCGGCGCAGGTAGCGGTCGGTCCGCCAGTCCTTGGCCAGGTCGACGCAGGCCCGGGCCAGCTGCTCGGGATACTGCTCGAGCTTGGTCTCCAGCCGCTCGATGAGGGTGAAGGCGTCGGCCGTGGCGCCGGCGAAGCCCGCGACCACCTTGCCGCCGGCCAGCCGGCGCACCTTGCGGGCGTTGCCTTTCACGATGGTCTGGCCCATCGAGACCTGGCCGTCGCCGGCGATCACCGTCTTGTCTGCCTTGCGGACCGCCAGGATGGTGGTGCCATGCCAGGCGGGCGGCGGGGCGGAGGGATCGTTCGCCATGGCAGGGCATGTGGCCAGGGCGGGGTGAGAGGTCAAGCCGGATGGTGTTCACCGACGTCGAGATCGAGCGCTACGCCAGGCACCTGGTGCTGCGCGAGGTGGGCGGCCCGGGCCAGCAGAAGCTGAAGGCCGGCAGCGCGCTGATCGTGGGCGCGGGGGGCCTGGGCTCGCCTGCCGCGCTCTATCTGGCGGCGGCCGGGCTCGGCACCCTGATCCTCGCCGATCCCGACGAGGTCGACCTCTCCAACCTGCAGCGGCAGGTGATCTACACCGAGGAGGACCTCGGCCGCGCCAAGCCGGAGGCCGCCGCGGACCGGCTGGCGGCGCTGAATCCGCACATCTTCGTGGCCGGCTACAACGGCGCCTTCACCGACGACACCGCCGATGAGCTGGTCACCGGCGTCGACGTGGTGCTCGACGGCACCGACGACTTCGCCACGCGGTTTGCGGTCAACGCGGCCTGCGTGCGGATGGGCAAGCCGCTGGTCAGCGGGGCGATCGGCCGCTGGACCGGGCAGGCCGGGGTGTTCGCCGGTCGCCCTTGCTACCGCTGCCTGGTGCCGGAGATCCCGCCCGAGGCCGAGACCTGCTCGGTGGTGGGCGTGGTGGGCGCCCTTGCCGGGGTGATCGGCTCGCTGATGGCGCTGGAGGCGATCAAGCTGCTCACCGGGGCGGGCGAGCCGCTGACCGGGCGGCTGATGATCTATGATGCGCTCGCCGGCCAGACGCGCACGGTGCGCGTGGCGGCCGACCCGGAATGCCCGGTCTGCGGCGGCGCCGAGGCATGACCGCGCCGCTGGTCCCGGAGCTCGACGTCGGCGACCTCGACCGATCGATCGCCTTCTACGTGGGCGTGCTCGGCTTTTCGGTGCGCCACCAGCGGCCGGAGGAACGCTTCATCTACCTGGAGCGTGAGGGCGCCGAGCTCATGCTGGAGGCGGCGGCCGGGCCGGGGCGGCGGTTCCGCACCGCGCCTCTCGAGCCGCCGTTCGGGCGGGGGATCAACCTGCAGATCCGGGTCGCGGACGCGGCGGGCCTGCTGGCGCGGGTCGAGGCGGCGGGAGGCGCCCCGCTGATCCCGCTCGAGACCCGCTGGTATCGCGCGGGCGAGGTCGAGCGGGGCAACCGACAGTTTGTCGTCGCGGACCCCGACGGGTATCTGCTGCGCTTCTACGAGGACCTCGGGGGGCGGCCGAGCCAGGAGACGAGCTGATGGACCAGGACGCCTTCACCGCCGTGGACGCCTACCTCGTGGAGGCGCTGATCGACCGCGACGAGATCCTCGACCAGGCGCTGTCGGACGCCCGCGCCGCCGGCCTGCCGATGATCAACGTCGCGCCGAACCAGGGCAAGCTGCTGGCGATCCTGGCCGAACTGGTCGGCGCGCGGCGCATCCTGGAGATCGGCACCCTGGCCGGCTACTCGGCGATCTGGATGGCGCGGGCGCTGCCGCCCGACGGCCAGCTGGTCACCCTGGAGTACGAGCCGAAGCACGCCGAGGTGGCCCGGCGCAACATCGCGCGCGCCGGGCTCGCCGAGCGCATCGAGATCCGGGTCGGCGCGGCGCTGGAGAGCCTGCCGCACGTGAGGGGTCCGTTCGATCTGGTGTTCATCGACGCCGACAAGCCCTCGAACCCCGACTACTTCGAGTGGGCGCTGAAGCTGTCGCGGCCGGGCGGGCTGATCGTGGTCGACAACGTGGTGCGCGGCGGCGGCGTCGCCAATCCGAAGGGCGACGCCTCGGCGCGCGGCACGCGGCGGATGTTCGAGATCATCGCCGCCGAGCCCCGCGTCACCGCCACCGCCGTGCAGACCGTGGGCTCCAAGGGCTGGGACGGCTTCTGCCTGGTGCGCGTGCTGCGGTAGCCGCTGGTTCCTCCCCCAACAGCGGGAGGTGGCCCAAAGGACCGGAGGTTTCAGCAGGAGCGCTTGGGATGAAACGCCCTCAGTCGCTCCGCGACAGCTCCCCCTGAGGAGGAGCAACTGGACTACAGCATCTGCGGCAGCACGCGGTCGGGGGGCTTGTGGCCGTCCATCCAGGTGCGGATGTTGATGATCACCTTCTCGCCCATGTCGATGCGGCCCTCCAGCGTCGCCGAGCCCATGTGCGGCAGGAGGACGGCGTTGGGCAGCTTGAGCAGCTTGGGGTTGATGGTCGGCTCGAACTCGAAGACGTCGAGGCCGGCGCCGGCGATCTTGCCCTGCTCCAGCAGGTCGGCGAGCGCCTGCTCGTCGATGATCTCGCCGCGGGCGGTGTTGATCACCACCGCATGCGGCTGCAGCAGCTTCAGCCGGCGGGCGGAGAGCAGGTGATAGGTGGCCGGCGTGTGCGGCGAATGCACCGAGACGATGTCCACCCGGGCCAGCATCTGGTCGAGGCTCTCCCAGTAGGTCGCCTCCAGCTCCTCGGCGATGCGCGAGGAGACCGGCTTGCGGTTGTGGTAGTGGATCTGCAGGCCGAAGGCCCGGGCGCGGCGCGCGACCGCCTGGCCGATCCGGCCCATGCCGATGATGCCCAGCCGCTTGCCGGTGACCCGGCGGCCCATCATCCAGGTGGGGGTCCAGCCGGTGAAGGCGCCGGCCTGCACGGCCTGCGCGCCTTCCAGGATGCGCCGCGCCACCGCCATGATCAGCGCCATCGTCAGATCGGCGGTGTCCTCGGTGAGCACGCCCGGCGTGTTGGTGACCGCGATCCCCCTGGCGAACGCGCCCGGGACATCGATGTGGTCGACGCCGACCCCGAAATTGGCGATCAGCTTGAGCTTGTCGCCGGCTTTGGCGAGCAGCGATGCGTCGATCTTGTCGGTGATGGTGGGGGCGAGCACGTCGGCGCGGCCGACCGCGTCCTCCAGCTGGGCGCGGGTGAAGGGCTGGTCGGCGACGTTCAACTCGGCGTCGAACAGCTCCCGCATCCGGGTCTCCACCGGATCCGGCAGTTTGCGCGTGACGATGACTTTCGGCTTGCGGGCGGCCATGGCGGACTTGAAAAGGAGACCTCGGGCGTCGCGCCGCTTCGCGTGGCGCGCTCTGGTTCAAGAACCTCTAGCAAAGGGTCCATGGGCGGCCAAGGCGAGGCTCGCGTGAAGCATGTGAGGCGAAGGCGCAGGCGCGCCTCGCGGCGGGCCGCGGCGCTGGGCCTCGCCCTGGCGATCTTGGGCGCGGCCGGCGGGGTCGCGGCGCGCGAGGAGCGCAGCACGCCCTCGGGCCTGCCGGTGCCGCGCTACGTCTCGCTGAAGTTCGACCGGGTGAACGCCCGCGCGGGACCGGGCGACGACCACCGGCTGCTGTTCGTCTATCGCGTCAAGGGCCTCCCCGTGCAGGTGGTGGCCGAGACCTCCGAGTGGCGGCGCGTCTGCGACCCGGACGGCGCGCTGGTGTGGGTGCACAAGCGCACCACCGACGGGCGGCGCATGGCGATGAACACCCAGGCGAGGCCGGCGCCGCTCCTGCGGCGGCCGCGGCCGGGCTCGGCGACCGTGGGCTACCTGAACCCGCGGGCGCTCGCGGCCTTGGACCGCTGCGACAAAGGCTGGTGCCGCGTGCACGTGGACGGCGTCGGCGGTTGGGCCAGGGAAGGCGAGCTGTGGGGCACGGCGGCGGCGGCGCAATGCCGTTGAGGGGGCCTGGCGGCTCGTGCTAGGGGCTGCGCCTCACGACGGAAGAGCGCCATGACCGGGCCCAAGGCCAAGGATCACTACGATTACGAGGAACTGCTCACCTGCGCCCGCGGCGAGATGTTCGGCCCGGGCAACGCCCAGCTGCCCGCGCCGCCGATGCTGCTGTTCGACCGTATCGTCAAGATCAGCGATGCGGGCGGCGCGCACGGGCTCGGCTACATCGAGGCCGAACTCGACATCCGGCCGGAGCTCTGGTTCTTCGACTGCCACTTCCTTGGCGACCCCGTCATGCCCGGCAGCCTGGCGCTCGACGCCATGTGGCAGCTGGTGGGGTTCTTCCTGGGCTGGATCGGGGGAGAGGGGCGCGGCCGGGCGCTGGGCTGCGGCGCGGTGAGGTTCGGAGGCGAGGTGACGCCCGAGAAGAAGATGGTGGTCTACAAGATCGACATGAAGCGCGTGATCAACCGCCGGCTCGTCCTCGGCATCGGCGATGCGGTGCTGGAGGCCGACGGCGAGCCTATCTATCGGGCGGAGGATCTGCGCGTGGGCCTCAAGCGTCCGTAAGCCAGCGGAGGTTCTGTCATGCGCCGGGTGGTCGTCACCGGATTGGGCGTGGTCTCCTCGATCGGCGCCAACGCCAATGAGGTGCTGGCGTCGCTGAGAGAGGCGAGGTCGGGGATCGTCGCGGCGCCGGAGTACGCCGAGCTCGGCTTCCGCTGCCAGGTGCACGCCGCCCCGCAGATCGACTGGGAGGCGATGGTCGACCGGCGCGCCGCGCGATTCCTGGCCCAGGGGACCGCCTTCGCCCACATCGCCATGGAGCAGGCGATCGCCGATTCGGGCCTGGAGCCGGCCGAGGTCTCGAACGAGCGGACGGGCCTGATCGTCGGCTCCGGGGGGCCCTCCACCCGCTCGATCGTGGAAGCCGCCGAGACCACCCGGACCAAGGGGCCCAAGCGGGTCGGCCCGTTCGCGGTGCCCAAGGCGATGAGCTCGGGCCCCTCGGCGACGCTCGCCACCTGGTTCAAGATCCGCGGCCTGAACTTCTCGATCTCCTCGGCCTGCGCCACCTCCACCCACTGCATCGGCGTCGCCTACGAGCAGATCGCGATGGGCAAGCAGGAGGCGGTGTTCGCCGGCGGCGCGGAGGAGCTCGACTGGACGCTGTCGGTGCTGTTCGACGCCATGGGAGCCATGTCGACGGGCTTCAACGACCGGCCGGCGGTCGCCTCGCGCGCCTACGACAAGGACCGCGACGGCTTCGTGATCGCCGGCGGCGCCGGGATCGTGGTGCTGGAGGAATATGAGCGGGCCAAGGCGCGCGGCGCGAAGATCTATGGCGAGATCGTGGGCTATGCGGCCAATTCCGACGGCTTCGACATGGTGGCGCCCTCGGGCGAGGGCGCGGCGCGCTGCATGCGGCTGGCGATGCCCGCCGACGGCCGCAAGATCGACTACCTCAACACCCACGGCACTTCGACGCCGGTAGGCGACGCCAAGGAGATGGAGGCGGTGCGCGCGGTGTTCGGCGACCGCGCTCCGATGATCTCGTCCACCAAGTCGCTGACCGGCCATAGCCTGGGCGCAGCCGGCGCGCAGGAGGCCATCTACTGCCTGCTGATGCTCAACAACGGCTTCCTCGCCGAGAGCGCCCACATCGACAACCTCGATCCCGCCTTCGAGGGCCTGCCGATCCTGCGATCGCGGCGCGACGGCGCCGTCGAGACGGCGATGTCCAACAGCTTCGGGTTCGGCGGGACGAACGGCTGCTTGGTGATGAGCCGGGTGTGAGCTCCCTCTCCCCAGCGAAGACCTGGGAGAGGGTAGGGTGAGGGCCGGCGCGTGCAGCGGTCTCGCGCCGGATGCGAGCCCGAGGGCCCTCGACCTGTTATCCGGCGCCAGCCCAGCCGGCCCTCACCCTACCCTCTCCCGCTGCAGCGGGAGAGGACGTCAGACCTTCGCTTCCCCGTACAGATCCAGGTGCTGGCGCTCGAGCTCGGTGGCGTAGCGGCGGGTGACGTAGGCCTCGCCGACCAGGCCCAGCACGTGGCCGTCCTCGTCGACCACCGCCAGGTCCTCGGCCTCGGCGGCGTCGAAGGCCCGCATGATGGCCTCGATGTCCTGGTCGGGGCGCAGCGTCGCCTCGCGGTTGATCGCCAGCTCGGAAACCACGGCCTCGGGCGCGACGTCGTCGGCGAAGGCCGCGGCGGTCAGCACGATCCCGGCGTAGCGGCCGGTCGCATCGATCAGGACCACCCGGGTGGTCGAGCCCAGCGGGAAGCGCCGGCGGAATTCGGCGACGCTGGTCTCCGCAGCGATGGTGCGCACGTCCTGGCGCATCATCCGCCCGGCGGTCAGCGAGCGCATCCAGCCCACGTCGCGGGCCGAGCGGATGGTCTCGCCGCGCAGGTGCAGCCGCCAGGTCGAGAAGGAGTAGCCGAACCGCTCGCGGACCACGGTGGAGGCGATCAGGGCGGCGGCGAGCGTCGCGGCCGCGACCCCGAAGTCGCGCGTCGATTCCAGCACCAGGAAGCTCATGGTCAGCGGCCCGCCGATGACCGCGACGGCGAGCGCACCCATGCCGACCAGGGCGGCGTTCTGCGTGGAGAGGTGCTCGGCGAGCGGGGTGAAGGCCAGCAGCTTGGCGTAGATCTGGCCGAGCAGGGTGCCTAGGAACAGCGAGGCGAAGAACAGCCCGCCCCGGAAGCCGAAGCCGAGCGCCGTCATCGAGGCGAGCGTCTTGAGCAGGAAGATGGTGGCGAGGAAGCCGATGGTCGCGCCGCCGAACGCCAGGTCGAGGTGCAGCGCGCCGTGGCCGGCCGACATGGTCTGCGGCGACCACAGCGCGTAGGCGGCGAGCAGGAAGCCGCCGATCATCGGGCGCAGGTAGCTCGGGAAGGGCAGACTGCGGACCGCCTGATCCACCCGCGCGGTGATGTGCATGATGGCCACGCCGACCAGCGCGCAGACCAGCCCCAGCCCGGCATAGAGCATGTAGGCCGCCACGTCGGGCGCCTTCTCGGTCTGGATCTGGATCGAATAGGGGATGCCGCCCAGCGCCTGGGAGGAGACCACGCTCGCCAGGCAGGCGGCGGCGACCGGCGCGATCGCCGAGGGCGTGTAGGAGCCGATGACGATCTCGAAGGCGTAGAAGGCGCCGGTGAGCGGCGCGCCGAACGCCGCCCCGATGGCCGCGCCGGCGCCGGCCCCGACCAGGATGCGCATGTCGTGGCGGCGGAGCTTCAGCTTGCGGCCGAGGAAGGAGGCGGCCGCGCCGCCCGCCTGGGCGTAGGCGGCCTCCAGCCCGACCGATCCGCCGACCCCGTTGGAGATCAGCGTCTGGGCGCAGACGATGGCGGAATCGACCAGCGGCAGGGCCCCGCCGTGCAGGGCGTTGGCCTCGACCACGTCGACCAGCGGCGCCGACCTGCGGCGCGCCACGGCCCAGGACAGGAGCCCCAGCGCCGCCCCGCCCACCGGCAGCCACAGGCTCTCGATGAGCGTGATGTGGGCGCTCGCCGAGAGGTGCTCCTCGAAATCGATGTGGTAGAGCGTCATCTGGACGGAATGGGCGATCCGCACCTGCAGGACCGCCAGCGAGCCCGCCGCCGCCCCGACCGCCACGGACAGCACGATCAGCCACAGCTCGCTGACGCGCAGCCGCCGGCGCATGTCCGCCAGCATGCGGGCGGGCCTCGGGCGGAACACATGGGTCAGCTCGGCCATGGGAATCCGGTGCGCCCGGCGCGATTCGGCTGCCGCGGCCTGGCCATATCGCACTGATCCGCCCCGGAATTGAAGCGGCGCCGGAGGCTTGCCTTACCCCGCCCGCCCGTCCACAAACCCGCGCTTGTGGGTTTCAGCGCCAAGGGAGAGCCGAGGTGGCGGACGAACTGACCCTGCCCAAGGGCGAGCTGATGAAGGGCAAGAAGGGGATCGTCACCGGCGTGGCGAACCACAACTCGATCGCCTGGGGCATCGCCTCGCAGCTGGCCGCCCAGGGCGCGGAGATCGCGCTGTTCTACCTGCCGGACATGGAAAAACGCGTGCGGCCGCTGGGCGAGAGGCTGGGCGTCAAGACCATGGCCCCCGCCGACGTCAGCGACGACGCCTCGATGGACGCCGCCTTCGGCGCGGTCGAGACGGCGTTCGGGAGCATCGATTTCTTCGTCCACGCCATCGCGTTTGCGCCCAGGGACCAGATCGCCGGCTCCTTCGTGGAGAACGCCACGCGGCAGGGCTTCCTCACCGCCATGGACATCTCGGCCTTCTCCTTCGTCGACTGCGCGCGGCGCTCGGCCCGGCTGATGCCGAACGGCGGCTCGATCCTCACCCTGACCTACATGGGCTCCGAGCGGGCGATCCCGAACTACAACACCATGGGGGTGGCCAAGGCCGCGCTGGAGGCCTCGGTGCGCTACGCGGCCCGCGACCTGGGGCCGAAGGGCATCCGCGTCAACGCGGTCTCTCCGGGCGCCATGCGCACCCTGTCGCTGGCCGGCATCCAGGGCGGGCGGGCCATGCTCGCCAAGGGCCGCGCGCTCTCGGCGATGAAGGAGGAAACCTCGATGGAAGGCGTGGCGGGCGCGGCGCTGTGGCTGCTCTCCGACCTCGGCCGCTCGACCACCGGCGAGGTCGTCCACGTCGACGCCGGCTTCCACATTATGGGCTTCGTGGAGGACGAGGAGGGGTAGGCCTTCACGCCCCGTACAGCTTCAGGAACTGCGCCGCCGCCGTGCGCGCGATGCGGTCGGCCTCCGCGTCGTCGAGCTCGGCGAGCGCTCCGAACAGGGCGGCCATCTGGCGGGTGGCGACCACCAGGCCGGAGAACACTTCGGCGGCGGCCAGCGGGTCTGGGCAGTTGAGGCGCCCGACGCGGGTCTCGGCCTCGACGAAGCTCGCGAAGCGGCGGCGGTTGGCGAGCGGCCCCGCCTCGTAGATGGTCGCCGGCACCTCCGGCAGCTCGGCGGCGTGCGCCATGGCGGTGCGCATCAAGGCGATGGTGCGCGGATTGAGCACGCCGCGCATCAGGGCCCGAGCATAGGCCGCGAGCGTCTCCTCGATCTGCTCGAGCGCGCCGGGGCCCTCCAGGGGCGCGGTCATCTCGCTGACGCGGCGCGCGCACATGGCCCGCACCAGGTCGGCCTTGCAGCCGTAGTGGTTGTAGACCGTCTGCTTGGAGACCCCGGCGCGGCGGGCGATCTCCTCCATGGACGCTCCGGCGCCACGCTCGGCCAGCACCTCGAGGGCGGCGTCGAGAATGGCCTCGGTCTTGGCGAGATCGATCTGGCCGGCCAGGCGGGGCATCAGTGGGCGCCCTGCGGCTGGGGCGCCTGGATCGAGCCCTTGGAGGCGAAGAAGGCCAGCCCCACGGCGCCCCAGCAGGCCAGCGACAGGAACATGAAGGCGTCGCCGAAGCTGAGGGTGGCCGCCTGCTTGTGCATCAGGAACCACATGGCCTTGCGCGCCGCGCCGCCGGGATCGGAGAGCCCGCCCCGGCCCATCATCTGGATCAGGCCGTCGAGCATGCCCTGGCTGGCCGGATTGGCGATGCTGACCGCGCTCGTCAGGTCGGCCATGTGGTAGGCGGTCTGGTTGGTGAGGATCGTCGAGAGCGCCGCCAGGCCGATCGCACCGGCCACGTTGCGAACCAGGTTGAGCAGTCCCGAGGCGTCCTTCATCTGGCCGACCGGCAGGGTGGAGACGGTCATCTGCTGGGAGGCGATGAGCGCGATCATCGAGCCGACGCCACGGACGATCTGCAGGGTCATGAACTCGCCGAACCCCCACTGGTCGGTGATCCGGGCGGCGAGTCCGATGCTCCAGGCGGTCAGGCCGAAGCCGACCGCCAGGCAGATGCGCGCATCCGAGCGGCGCACGAAGCCGCCGATGGTCGGGGCGCAGATGAACATGGTCAGCCCGGAGACCAGCATGGTGGTGCCGACCTGCGCCGAGGAGTAGCCGCGGATCTGCCCCAGGAACAGCGGCAGCAGGAAGGTGCCGCCGAACAGGCTCATCCCCGAGACGAACACCATCAGGATGCCGAGGATGAAGTTCTTGTCGCGGAACGGCTTCAGCGAGACGATCGGCTGCGCGTAGGTGAGCTGCCGCCAGACGAAGGCGATCCCCGCCAGCCCGGCCGTCACGCTCAGCCACAGGATCGCATCGTCCTGGAACCAGCTGTCGCGGGCGCCTTCCTCCAGCACGTACTGCAGCGAGAGCAGGAAAAGGGCCATCAGGCCGAGGCCCGTCCAGTCGACGCCCTTGGCGAGCTTGGGGTCGCCCTTGTCGAAGCCGCCGTAACGGCTGACCAGGAACACCACCAGGAACCCCACGGGCACATTGATGAAGAACAGCCAGCGCCAGGAGAGCGCCTCGGTGAGGTGGCCGCCGAGCGTCGGGCCGATGGTCGGGGCGAGCGTCACGATGGAGCCCACCACGACGTTGGCGAGGGTGCGCTTCTCCGGCGGGAAGACGGTCATGGCCGTGGCGAACACCGGGGGGATCATCGCCCCGGCCGCCAAGCCCTGCAGCGCGCGGGTCGCGATCATCATGCCGACGCTGGAGGAGAGGCCGGTGGCGACCGAGGTGGCGATGAAGGCGAGCGAGGCCACCACGTAGAACGCCCGCGTGCCCCACATCTTGGTCAGGTAGGCGGTGAGCGGCATGATCACCACCTCGGCCAGCAGGTAGATGGTCTGAACCCAGCTGATCTCGTCGTTGGTGGCGCTGATGCCGGCCTGGATCTGCACCAGCGAGGAGGCGACGATCTGGATGTCCAGCATGGCCATGAACTGACCGAGGATCATCCCGCCGAAGCCCAGGAAGACCCGCGTCCAGTCCACCGGCCGGCCATCGGCGCCGAGCTCGACGGAGGCCGCCGCGGCGGCCGGGTTCAGCCCCTGGGACGGGATCGCGGCCTCGGCCATGGGATCAGTCGCCGCGGCGGGCGAGGCGGATGTCGCCGGCCGCAGCGCCCGCCTCGGCGAAGCTCGGGCCGGTGTTGCGGGTCACGTCGACCTTGACGTTGACCGACAGCCCGGGCCGGAGCGCTCCGGCGTAGAATTGGGCGCGGTCGACGGCGATCTTCACCGGCAGGCGCTGGGCGATCTTGGTGAAGTTGCCGACCGCGTTCTCCACGGGAATCAGCGCGAACTCCTGACCGGTGGCCGGCGCGAAGCTCTGCACGCGACCACGGATGGCCCTGTCGCCGAACGCGTCGGCCCGGATCTCCACCGGCTGTCCGACGCGGAGCCGGGCGACCTGGGTCTCCTTGAAGTTGGCGACCACATAGGCCTCGGAGAGCGGAACGATGCTCATCAGCACGCCGCCGGGCTGGACGTACTGGCCGAGCCGCACGGCGCGCGCACCCACCACCCCGGCCACGGGGCTGCGGATCTCGCTGCGGGAGAGGTCGATCCGGGCCTGCTCGACGGCGGCGCGCGCGGCGTCCAGCTGGGCGAGCGTCTGGGCGCGCGCCGAACCCAGCGACTCCGACGTACGCCGCTCGGCCTCCAGCGTCGCCTGCGCCTGGGCGACGCCCGCCGCGGCCTCGTCGTCGGCCGCCCTGGCGCTCTGCGCGCGCTGCGGCGGCACCCAGCCCTTGGCGGCCAGCGCGCCGTAGCGGGCCATCTCCGCGCGGGCGAAGGTGGCCTGCGCCCGGGCGCTCTGCACGCTCGCCGCACGCTCGCCGATCATCGCCTGCTCCAGGCGCGCCTTGTCGTCGACCTGGCGCACCGCGGCCTGCAGCGCCTGGGCGTTGGCCTGCGCCTGCGCGAGCCGGGCCGCGATCGGCGCGGGATCGATCCGCACCAGGAGCTGGCCGGGCTGCACGGCCTCATTGTCGGCCACGGCCAGCTCGGTGACATAGCCGTCCACCTGCGGGGCGACCGTCACCTTGTCGGCCTCGACGAAGGCGTTGTCGGTCTGTTCGTAGTGCTGGCGCTCCAGCCACCAGGCGCCGCCGCCGATGGCGACGCCGAGCGTCGCCGCGCCGCCGGCCAGGACCGGAATCCATCGACGCCTCGGAATTCCCGCCATCGCCGCACCCAGCTCCAACAATGGACCTTCGACCTAGGGGATGGGAGCGCGCCAGCTCGGCCGCAAGGCAAAAGTGGACGTATGGGTCTAAAAATCATCCGCTGGACGCGCGGGCGCGATCGTGGCTCATCGCGGGCATGAGCGACGAGGCCGACGTGATCATCGCGGGTGCGGGCATCGCCGGCGCCACCCTGGCCCTGGCGCTCGCGAAGTCGGGCCTGGCGCCGGTGCTGATCGACCCGGTGGTGTTCGACGCCCAGGTGGCGCCGAGCTTCGACGGACGGGCGTCCGCCATCGCCTTCGCCGCCTATCGCCAGTGGCGCGCGCTGGACGTGGCCTCGGCGCTCGATGCGCACGCCCAGCGTATCGAGCAGATCCTGGTGACCGACGGCCGCAGGCCCGGCGCCTCGGCCGGCCCGCCGCCCCCCGTCTTCCTGCGCTTCGACGCCGCCGAGATCGCCGACCGCTCGGAGGGCGAGCCGCTGGGCTATCTGCTGGAGAACCGGCGCATCCGCGCCGGGCTGGCCGAGGCGGTCCGCCGGGCGGGCATCGAGGTGCTCGCGCCGGCGCGGGTGGCGGCCCTGGAGACCGGCCCGCGCGCCGCGACCGTGCGCCTGGCCGACGGCCGCGCGCTGTCCGCGCCGCTGGTCGTGGGCGCCGAGGGCCGCGGTTCGGTGGTTCGCGAGCAGGCGGGCCTGGGCGTGATCGGCTGGGACTACGGCCAGACCGGGGTGGTGGCGACGGTGAAGCTGGAGCGGCCGCATCGCGGGGTCGCCCACGAGTTCTTCCTGCCGTCCGGCCCGTTCGCCATCCTGCCGCTCACCGAGGACCGGGCGAGCCTGGTCTGGACCGAGAGCGCCCGCCGCGGCGCGGCCCTCAAGGCGGCCCGGCCGGAGATGTTCCACGCCCATCTGCAGCGCCGGTTCGGCGAGTTCGTGGGCGAGGCCCGGGTCGAGGGGCCGGTGTTCACCTATCCCCTGAGCCTGCAGCTTGCCGAGCGGCTGACGGCGCCGCGCGTGGCGCTCTTGGGCGATGCGGCCCACGCGGTGCACCCGATCGCCGGCCAGGGCCTGAACCTCGGGCTGAAGGGGGCGGCGGCGCTGGCCGAGACCATCGTCGAGGCCAGCCGGCTCGGCGAGGACATCGGCTCGACGGCGGTGCTCGAGCGCTACGCCCGCTGGCGGCGCTTCGACGTCGCGACGCTCTCGGCCGGCATGGACCTGTTCGTGCGCCTGTTCTCCAACGACCAGCCGCTGCTGCGCGCCGTGCGCGGCGCCGGCATGGCGGCGGTGAACCGCATGGGTCCTGCGCGGCGGTTCTTCATGCACGAAGCCGGCGGCGCGGCAGGCGACCTGCCGAAGCTGCTGAGAGGGGAGCGGTTGTGATTCCCTCCCTCAATGGGGAGCGACAACCGGCGCGCAGCGACGGCAGGTGGGGAGGTCGCGATCATCCGCGAGATCACAGATTGATCCATAATTCCCCACCCTGACCGCTTCGCGGTCTGTCCCTCCCCATCAAGGGAGGGACCTTCACTCCCCGTCGGTCAATTCGCGGGCCTCTTCCGGCAGCATGATCGGCACGCCGTCGCGGATCGGATAGGCGAGCCTGGCCGAGCGGCTGACGATCTCGCCCTTCGCGCGATCGTAGACCAGCGGCCCGTGGGTCAGCGGGCAGACCAGCACCTCCAGGAGGCGCGGATCGACCTCGACCTGCGGGCCGGCCTCGGCGCCGGGATCGGCGGTCTCGCTCATACCGAGCCTCTACTGCACGGAATGGCTCTCGTCATCGCCGTCCTCCATGCAATCGATCTCCAGCAAGGCGGTCAGCGCCTCGAATCGGCCCGTCAGGTCGGCGGCTTCGAGCAGCGCCTGCTTCTCGGCGGGCTCGAACGGCAGGCCCATCGCCAGGGAGTTGACCAGCGGCTCCAAGGGCGCGGTGGTCGCCGTCTCCCAGTCGATGTCGAGCTCGCGGCGGTTGAGATACCGCTTCAGCGCCCGGCCGAAACGCTCGCGGATGGCGGTCGGCGCCAGGGTCATCTCGTCCCGCGCCAGGTCGGTCTCGAAGCGGTCGTAACGGGCGCGCACCTGCCGGTAGGGCGTGCTGATGGCGATCTCCTCGCCGGGCTCGAAGCGGCAGACGCCGGTGAGGGTGACGAGATAGCGCCCGTCCGAGGTCTCGGCGTAGCTGGTGATGCGGCCCAGGCAGCCGACCTTGGCCAGGATCGGCCGCCCGC
Source organism: Phenylobacterium sp. (assembly GCF_035475775.1). Classification (GTDB taxonomy): domain Bacteria; phylum Pseudomonadota; class Alphaproteobacteria; order Caulobacterales; family Caulobacteraceae; genus Phenylobacterium. The sequence continues at coordinate 35,716 of NZ_DATIMC010000029.1, forward strand.
GGTCGCCGCCTCGGGTCTGGATCATGCCGACGACTCGGTCGCCGCCCATCACGTCGTCGACCATGTTGAGGTAGCGCGGCTCGAAGATCTGCAGCGGCAGCTCGCCGCCCGGCAGCAGGAGGGCGCCGTCGAGCGGGAAGACCGGGATCACCTGCGGCAGCTCGACCGCCTTTCGATAGCCCGGCATTGGCGCGTCTCCTCTCGGGCCAGCTCAGCTGAACAGGATGGCTGAAAGGCGCCGCCGACCCTGCTTGGCCACCTCCGAGACGGGCCCGGCCGCCTCGAAGACCTTCAGCAACTGCTGGCGCGCGGCCTGGTCGTTCCACTCGCGGTCGCGCTCGATGATGTAGAGCAGGTTGTCGGCGGCTTCGTCGAGTCGCCCCGCGCCGGCGAGCGCCGCGGCGAGGTCGAAGCGGGCCTGGTGGTCGTCGGGGTTCCTGGCCAGCGCCTGCTCGAAGGCGGCGGTCTCGGCCGGCGCCGTCTCGGCCAGGGCCAGGGCTGCGCGCACGCTGTCCAGGTCGGGGTCGCTGGCGTCCGGCGGGGCCATGGCGAGGATCTCGCGCGCGCGGTCGGGATCGCCGCTCTGGACATAGAGGCGCGCCAGGCCGCCCAGCGCCTTGGGGTTCTGCGGCTCCGCCTGCAGCACCTGGGCGTAGGCCTGGGCCGCGCCGCCCAGGTCGTTCATGGCGAGCGATTCCCGGGCCAGGCCCAGCAGCGCCTCGATCTCGGAGCCCTCCGCGCCGCCGCCCTTCTGCTTGGCGAGACCGTCGACGAAGGCCTTCACCTGGCTCTCGGGAAGGGCGCCCATGAAGCCGTCCACCGGGCGGCCGTCGACGAAGGCGAACACCGCCGGGATCGACTGCACGCGCAACTGGCCCGCGTAGGCCGGGTTCTTGTCGATGTCGACCTTGACCAGCTTCACCGCGCCTCCGGCGGCGGCGACCGCGCGCTCCAGCGCCGGGCCGAGCTGGCGGCAGGGGCCGCACCAGGTCGCCCAGAAGTCCACGATCACCGGCTGCTCGCGCGAGGCCTCGACCACGTCGGCGATGAAGGTGGCGTCGGTGGCGTCCTTGATGACATCGGCGGGCGGGGCTCCGCCCGGCTTGCCGGTGGTCTCGCCGATCAGGCTCATGCGCCGCTCCTCCGCCGATCTTGCTCAAACGCGTGCGTCCCAAGATGGTCGCAGGGCTGCGCCGGTTCAACGCATGAGCGGCATCGGCACCACCGCCATGGCCGCGAAGTCCACGACCAGCGGCTCGACGCCCAGCATCGCAAGGAACCGGCGGAAGCCCGCCTGGGAGATGGCGGTCGTGGCGGTGTTCTCCAACGGGTGGAAGTTGAGGCGCGGCGCCGCGGCCAGCGTGCGATCCAGCACGAAGCGCACGCGGCGGTCGCGGTCGTTGACCAGGCCGAAGGCGGTGACCGAGCCCGGCGCCACGCCCAGGCTCTCCTGCATGAGCTCCGCCCGGCCGAACGACAGCCGGGCCGAGCCGATCACCCGGTGCAGGCGCTTCAGGTCGATCGTCGCGTGGCCTTCCGCGGAGATCAGCCAGAGCTGGTCCCTGGCGTCCTTCAGGAACAGGTTCTTGGTGTGCGCGCCGGGGATGGCGCGCTTGAGGTCTTCGCCGTCCTCGACGCGGAACACCGCCGGGTGCTCGACGGTCTCGGTTTCGGCCCCGATGCGCTCGAGCAGGGCCATGAGGTCGGCGCGGGTGTTCATCGGGCCGAGCAATACCCGAACTGGACGGGCGCGCGAGGGGCGCCTAAGGACGGAGCCCACTTGGTCATGCCGGGCGGAGCCCATGGAACTGGAGTGCTATCCCACCACCGAACGGCCGCCGGAGATCGTGCCGGGGCGCCAGGAGCGCGCCTGGATGGACCACTTCGCCCAGCGCCATCCCTACCGCTGCCTGCCGCTGAACATGGCCAACACCTCCGGCTGGGAGATCCTTTCGCCGGTCGCGTTCACGGCGGAGTGGACCGGCGGGCTGCACCAGCAGGACATCAAGCTCACCCCCGACCACCCGAACCCCGACTTCCACCGGCTGGCCTCCAGCCACTTCAGCCATGGCGTGCTGACCTTCCACCCCGGTTACCTGTTCCGCACCCCGCCCGGCTGGTCGATGTGGGTCATGGGCCCGCCCAACCACGTCAAGGACGGCATCCAGGCGCTGTCGGGCGTGGTGGAGACCGACTGGCTGCCGTTTCCCTTCACCATGAACTGGCTGTTCACGCGGGCCGGCAAGGTGCGCTGGGAGAAGGGCGAGCCGTTCTGCTTCATCACGCTCCTGGAGGACAAGACGCTGCACGCCATCCAGCCGGTGATCAAGCGCATGGACCGCGACCCGGAGCTGCGTCACCAGTACGACGTCTGGGAGAAGCACCGAAGCGAGTTCAACCAGCGGATCTTCCGCCAGGACCCGGAGGCGACCAAGCAGGCCTGGCAGCGCTACTACTTCAAGGGCGAGTTCCCGGAGGAGGTGGCGCCGGCCCGCCAGGACCACGTCATGAAGCGCCGCCTCAAGGCGCCGAAATGGACCCGCTGAGGCGCGGCCGCCGGCCGCTTGCAAACCGGGGGGGCGTCTGCCATAAGCCGCCTCTCGAATTTTCGGGGCCGGTCCTTCCCACCGCTTCCCGAGGAGCGCGGGCGTAGCTCAGGGGTAGAGCACAACCTTGCCAAGGTTGGGGTCGTGAGTTCGAATCTCATCGCCCGCTCCAGACTTTCCTCAGAACCAGCGCCGGCCTGAGCGCCGGCGGCTGCTTGCTCCGCTCGCGGAGGCGCGCGGCCGCAGGATGTGATCGAGCGGCGCGAGACCGCCCCGCGCCCCCAGGCGTTAGCAGCGCAAACGGAGGACGCGGACGTGACTGTGCACGCGGACACGCCGGGCGCCCGCGCCGGGAGGGGCGCCGCGCCGTGGCTGATCGTCGAGGGCGTGATCGCCTTCATCCTGGGGATCGCGGCCCTGGTGCTGCCGATGGCCGCAGGCGTGGCCGCGGCCCTGGTGGTGGGCTGGGTGCTGGCGATCGGCGGGATCGTCGGCTTCATCGCCCTGTTCGGCCGCGCGACGGCGGGGCATCGGGCGCTGAGCTTCGTCTCGGCGCTGGTGGCGCTGGTCGCCGGCGCGCTGATGCTGTGGAACCCGCTGATCGGAACCGCGAGCCTGGTGCTGGTCGCCGCCGCCTATTTCCTGGTCGACGGGATCGTCCTGATCGGCCAGTCAATCGGCCTGCGCCGGCAGGGCGAGAAGGCCTGGGGCTGGCTGATGCTGAACGGCGTGCTCGACATCGTGCTCGGCCTGGCGCTGGGCTTCTTCGGGCCGCTGGTGGCGCCGGTCATGGTGGGCCTGGTGGTCGGCATCGACCTGATGCTGTGGGGCGCGGCCATGGCGGCGATCGGCCTCGCCCGCCGCCGGGCGCCTTGAGTTCGCCGCCGGCCTGATGTGATCTCCCGCTGCGAGGCGCAGCCCGGAGCGGGGCGCGCAAGGGGGCGGGACCTTCATCGATGACCCACGATCCGGCGCTGGACGCGCACGAACACGCCGAGCATGCCGAGCACGCGGCGCACGCGGGCGATCCGTTCATCTCCCAGGTGTCGATCACCGTCGCCATCCTGGCGGTGCTGGCCGCCAGCGTCGGCAGCCTGGAGACGGTGGAGGAGGGCCGGGCGATCACCGCCTCGGCCGAGGCGGTGCTGCGCCAGGACGAGGCCACCGACGCCTGGAACGAGTACCAGGCCGACAGCCTCAAGAAGCACGTCTACGGCATCGCCGCCGACGCCGGCGGGCCGCGGGCGGCGAAGTACGCCGCCACCGCCAAGGACCAGGTCGCCAAGCAGGACGAGATCCGCAAGCGGGCCCAGGAGGACGAGGCCGACCGCGACAAGCTGATGAAGGAAAGCGCCCTGCACGAGCACCGCCACCACTGGCTGACCGGCGGGGCGACCCTGATCGAGATCGGCATCGCCATCTGCACGGTGGCGATCATCACCCGCCGGCGCAGCTTCTGGCGCGGCTCCATCCTGCTGGCCGTGGTCGGGCTGGCGCTGTTCGGCGCGGCCTACCTCGCCTGAGGCTCGGAGAGCCGCGCCACCCAGGCGGGCTCAGCGCGGCTTCGGCGGCGCCGGGTACTGGATGCGCGGCTTCAGGTTCTCGATCACCGCACGGGCGTCGAAGGCGCGCGGGTCGTTGGCGGGCTTGACGCCCTTGTGCATTTGGATCTCGGCGGTGGCCTCGAACTTCTCGATCGTGCGCACGTCGTAGCGGTCGGCCCAGAAGGGGTCGCCCCAGAACGGATCCCAGGTGCGCCAGCCGAAGCCGCGGCCGCGGAACCGCCAGGACGGCCGCCAGAAGCCGTAGCGGCCGTACCAGGGATGGTACAGCGGATCGGGCTCGACATAGCTGCTGGCGTTGGTGTCGGTGTGCCGCTCGACCATCTCGAACCAGTCGTAGCCCTGCTGCACGGTGAGCTCGGCGGAGCGGAACAGCAGGTAGGCCTCGACGGTCTCGCGGCTGGTCAGGCTGTTGCCCTGGAAGGTCACGCGCCAGCGGTCGGGCTCGACGCGGATCTCGGAATAGCCGCCGGAGGTGGCCTGGCCCGGAATATTCGGCTGATAGGGGGTGGCGGTCGTGCAGGCCGCGAGCCCCGCCGCCAAGGCCACGGAGATGGCGAAGGCGGCCGTTTTCTTTGTCATTGCTGGTCTCTAGCTAACCACGTGTCCCTCGGATCGTGCCTCAGGCGCCACAACACTTCGCCACAATTGTGGTTGCCGCGATGCAGCCCGATTGCAAGCGCCGCCGTCCCGTCGTCGCGGGGCCGCCCCGTTCGACGCGCGGGGACCCGGGCCGGCGCCTCGCGGGTTTGATTTGCCGGCAAGCCGCGCCCGGGAGCAAGGCCGATGCAGGTCGAATCCACGGCGATCCGCGAAATCGACTACGACGCCGGGCGCGCCAAGCTCCTCGTCCGCTTCGTCTCGGGCGAGCGCTACGTCTACGTCGGCGTGCCGGGCGAGGTGCACCGCTCGTTCCTCGAGGCGGAGTCCAAGGGCAGCTTCTTCCAGGCCGAGATCCGCGACCGCTACCCCTACAACCGGCTCGACGGCTGAACCTGGAGTCCCTCCCTTAATGGGGAGGGACAGCCGGAGCGGAGCGACGGCAGGGTGGGGATGTCGCGATCATTGCCGACCTTTGAGCTTGGCCGAGACTTCCCCACCCTGACCGCTTCGCGGTCTGTCCCTCCCCAGACGGGGAGGGAGGGTCAGCGCCGGTCGCGGGCGGCCTGCACGCGCAGGCGGAGCGCATTCAGCTTGATGAACCCCGCGGCGTCGCGGTGGTCGTAGGCGACGGCGCCCTCCTCGAAGGTCACCAGCTCCTTGTCGTAGAGCGAATAGGGGCTCTCGCGGCCGACGACGCTGACGTTGCCCTTGTAGAGCTTCAGCCGCACGCGGCCGGACACCTTGGCCTGGGAGTGGTCGATCGCGGCCTGCAGCATCTCGCGCTCCGGCGAGAACCAGAAGCCGTTGTAGATGAGCTCGGCGTACCTCGGCATGAGCTCGTCCTTGAGGTGCAGGGCCCCGCGGTCGAGCGTGATGCTCTCGATGCCGCGGTGGGCGGCGAGCAGGATGGTCCCGCCCGGCGTCTCGTAGACCCCGCGCGACTTCATGCCGACGAAGCGGCTCTCGACCAGGTCGAGCCGGCCGATTCCATTGTCGTGGCCGAGCTCGTTCAGGCGCGCCAGCAGGGCGGCGGGCGAGAGCGCCTCGCCGTCGATCGCGACCGGATCGCCCTTCTCGAAGTCGACGGCGATCTCGGTCGCCCGGTCGGGCGCATTTTCGGGCGAAAGGGTGCGCTGGTGGACGAATTCCGGCGCGGGCTCGGCCGGATCCTCCAGCGCATTGCCCTCCGAGGAGGAGTGCAGCAGGTTGGCGTCGACGCTGAACGGGGGCTCGTTGCGCTTGTCCTTGGCCACGGGAATCCCGTGGCGGTCGGCGTAGGCGACCTCGTCGGCGCGGCCCTTGAAAGGCCACTCCCGCCACACCGCCAGCACCCGGATGTCGGGCTCCAACGCATAATAGCTGACCTCGAAGCGGACCTGGTCGTTGCCCTTGCCGGTCGCCCCATGGCTGACGGCGTCGGCCCCCACCTGGCGGGCCACCTCGATCTGCGCCTTGGCGATCAAGGGCCGGGCGATCGAGGTGCCGAGCAGGTACTGGCCCTCGTACACCGCGTTGGCGCGGAACATCGGGAAGACGTAGTCGCGGACGAACTCTTCCCTGAGGTCCGGCATGAAGATGTTCTCGGGCTTCACGCCCATGGCCAGCGCCTTCTCGCGCGCCGGCTCCAGCTCGCCGCCCTGGCCGAGGTCGGCGGTGAAGGTCACCACCTCGCAGCCGTAGGTCTCCTGCAGCCACTTCACCGCGACGAGGGTGTCGAGCCCGCCGGAGTAGGCGAGCACGACCTTCTTGATGGGCTGTTCGGCCATGAGACGGAGAGGGTCCTGGGATGAGCGATGAAGGTCGCGGGGCTTTAAGGGCGAACGGGCGCGCGGTTCAAGGCTTATGCGCCGTCGCCCTTCTCCAGGTCGTCGAGCGCCGCGCGCATCCAGCGCAGGTGCAGCAGCGCGATCAGCGAGGCGGCGGTGGCGCGGACTCCGAACACGATCGCCGCCGCATCGAAGCTCTCGGCCCGCTCGCGGGCCTGCAGCGCGAGCCACAGGCTGAACGCGAAGGCGCCGCCCGGCAAGGCCCAGATGCCGAGGCCCCGGCCGATCCGCCCGATGGGCAGGCGCACGCTCTGGCCGGGCCTGGTCTTGGCCCAGGCCTCGCGCGAGGCGCCGAACATGATGGCGAGCGCGATCACCCACAGGCCGTCGCCGAGATAGCTGAACGCCAAGCTACACCGTCACCTGGGCGCCCATCTCCACGACGCGCCCGGGCGGGATCTTGTAGAAGTCGGTGGGATTGGCGGCGTTGCGCATCAGGAAGATGAACAGCTTGTCCTGCCAAAGCGGCATGCCGGACTGCGCCGAAGGCACCACCGAGCGGCGCCCCAGGAAAAAGCTGGTGGCCATGATGTCGAACTTCAGGCCGAGCTTGCGGCAGAGCGCCAGCGCCTTGGGCACGTTCGGGCTCTCCATGAAGCCGTAGTTGACGATCACCTTCTTGAAATCCTCGTTGATCGGCTCGATGCGCACCCGCTGGGCTTCGGAGACGCGCGGCGTCTCGGCGGTGATGAGCGTCAGGATGATGTTCTTCTCGTGCAGCACCTTGTTGTGCTTGAGATTGTGCATCAGGGCGACCGGGGCCATCTCGGGATCCGAGGTCAGGAACACCGCCGTGCCCGGCGCCCGGTAGGGCGCGCGCGCCTTCAGGATTTCCGAGAGCTCGATCAGCGGCACGCTGTCGCGGCGGGTCTTCTCGGTCAGGATCTGCGCGCCGCGCGTCCAGGTGAGCATGATGGTCACCAGGCCCGCGCCCAGCGCCAGCGGCAGCCAGGCGCCCTGCGGGATCTTCAGGAGGTTGGACGAGATGAAGGTGACGTCGAGGATCCCGAACAGGCCCGATGCCAGCGCCGCCTGCCAGACCGGCCGCTTCCACATCCAGCGGACGATGACGAAGAACAGCAGGGTGTCGACGAACATCGCCCCGGTCACCGCGATGCCGTAGGCCGCGGCCAGGTTGGAGGAGGTGCGGAACATCACCAGCAGCACCACCACCCCGATCATCAAGAGCGTGTTGACCTGCGGCACGAAGATCTGCCCGGCCTGGGTCTCGGAGGTCCGGCGGATCGAGATGCGCGGGAAGAGGCCCAGCTGCACGGCCTGCTGGGTCATCGAGAAGGCGCCGGTGATCACCGCCTGCGAGGCGATCACGGTGGCCACCGTGACCAGGATCAGGATCGGCCAATACACCGGGTGCGGGATCATCTTGTAGAACGGGTCGACCGCGGCGGCGGGCCTGTGCAGCACCAGCGCCCCCTGGCCGAGGTAATTGAGCAGCAGGCAGGGCAGGACGAGAAACAGCCAGGCTGCGCGGATCGGGTTGCGCCCGAAGTGGCCCATGTCGGCGTAGAGCGCCTCCGCGCCGGTCACCGCCAGGAACACGCTGCCGAGGATGGCGAAGCCCAGGAAGCCGTTCTGGAACAGGAAGATCACGCCGTAATGCGGCGACAGCCCGCGGAACACCGAGAGGTCGTCCTTCAGGTGGTACAGGCCGAGCCCGGCCAGCACCAGGAACCAGACCGCGGTGATCGGGCCGAAGTAGCGCGCCACGCTCGCCGTGCCGCGCGACTGCACCAGGAACAGGGCGACCAGGATCCCGATCGAGATCGGCACGACGAGCTCGGCCAGCGCATGCGGCGCGCCGGGGGCGTCGCGGACCCCCTCGACCGCGGCGAGCACCGAGACGGCCGGGGTGATGATCCCGTCGCCGTAGAACAGCGCCGCGCCCAGCATGCCGAGCAGCAGCACGAGGCCCGAGCGGCGCGGCACGATGCGCTGGGCGAGCGCCATCAGCGCCAGCGTGCCGCCCTCGCCCTTGTTGTCCGCGCGCATCAGGAAGACGACGTACTTCACCGTGACGATCAGGATCAGCGCCCAGGTGATCAGCGAGACCACGCCGAGCACGGCCAGCTCCGCCGTGCCGCCACTGTGGCTGTGGCGGAGCGCCTCGCGCATGGCGTAGAGCGGGCTGGTGCCGATATCGCCGAACACCACGCCCATGGAGCCCAGGGCGAGCGCAAAGAAGCTCTCCGACTGCGGGGTATGGGCTTGCGGGGGTTCGTCCAGGGCCTGGGCGGCGGCGCCGGCCGTGTCAGCCATCCGTTCTCTCCGGGAACGGCGGGGGTTCCCTTGGCGGCCCGATGCCGACGTGCGGCGGGCGCGATACACCTAAACTCCGGCGGCTTCAACGGGATGCGCCGAGTTGGCGCGCGCCGTCGCGGGGCCTAGGCTGAGGCGGGTTGGAGGGCGGGATGGATCGCAGGCTGGCGTTGGTGACGGGCGCTTCGGCCGGAATCGGGGCCGCCTTCGCGCGCCTCCTGGCGAGCCACGGCTACGACCTGGCGCTGACCGCGCGACGGGCGGAGCGGCTGGAGAGCCTGGCTGAGGAGATCAGGCTTCGCCACGAGGTCGAGATCCTGGTCCTGCCGGCCGATCTCGCCGAACCGCAGGCGCCGGGCAGGCTGATCGCCGACATCGCCGCGCGGGGCCGCAGCGTCGACGCCCTGATCAACAACGCCGGTTACGGCCTGCCCGGCTCGTACGCCACGACCCGCTGGGAGGACCAGGCGGCGTTCATCCAGGTGATGGTGACCGCGCCTTGCGAGCTCGCCCATCGCGTGCTCCCGGGCATGCTGGAGCGCCGGTTCGGCCGCATCGTCAACGTCGCCTCGCTGGCGGGCCTGGCGCCGCCCCCGGCGGGGCACACCCTCTACGCGGCGGCCAAGGCCTTCCTGGTCAAGTTCTCGCAGAGCCTGCACCTGGAGGGCGCAGGGCGCGGCGTTCACGTCTGTGCGCTCTGCCCAGGGTTCACCCATTCGGAGTTCCATGACGTGACCGGAACCCGGGCCCAGATCGAGGCCTCCACGCCCGCCTGGCTGTGGCTCGGGGCCGAGGAGGTGGCCGCCGCGGGCTACGCGGCGGCCGAGGCGAACCGGCCGATCTGCGTGCCCGGCGCGCCCAGCAAGGCCATCGCCGTCATCGCCAAGCTCCTGCCCGACGCCTGGGGCCTGGCGCTCATGGCCTCCCAGGGGCCGCGATTCCGGAAGACCTGATCAGGCCGTGGGTGGCCTCCGACAGCCCCGCCAGGATGAACTGCACCGCCATGGCGCAGAGGATCAGGCCCAGCACCCGCACCACGATGGTCAGGCCGATGCGGCCCAGGATGCGGGTGATCACCGGCGTCGCCAGGAACGACAGCAGGGTGGACAGCGCCACCGCGGCGATCACCCCCACCCCGACGCCTGCGCCCATCAGGCCGAAGGCCCTGGCCTGGCTGGCGTAGATGATCACCGTGGAGATCGCGCCCGGGCCGATCAGCAGCGGCATGGCGAAGGGCACGATCATCCGCTCGAAGCGTCGGGTGACCGCCTCGCGCCGGCTCTTCGGCGGCGCCTCCGCCACCTCCGCGGACTTGGTCGAGAGGTCGTCGCGGACCATGTCGAGGCCGAGCACGAAAAGGATCACCCCGCCGGCGATGCGGAACGCCGAGAGCGAGATGCCGAAGAACGCCAGAAGGCTCAGGCCCGTGAAGTAGAAGAAGGTCAGGAAGCCAAGCACGAAGAGCGAGATGTAGAGGGCGATCTGGGCCCGGTCGCGCGTCGCCACCCCGGCCGTGCCGGCCGCGAAGAACGGCACGTTGCCGACCGGGTCGATGAGGGCGAACAGGGCGACGAAGAAGTTGACCGCGAACTCGGCTGGGCTCATGCCAGCCCCTTAGCCCAATTCGAAGCGTCGCCGAACCGCATCCGCGGGCGGCCGCGCCTGCCTGCCGGGAGACGCCCATGGCCGCCGCCGCCCCCGCCCCCGCCGACCTCCGCGCCGATCCGCGCCTGATCGTGCCGCTCGATTTCCCGACGGCGGAGGCGGCGCGCGCGGCGGTCGGACGGCTCGGCGAGGCGGTCAGCTTCTACAAGGTGGGGCTCGAGCTGTTCGCGACCGAAGGCATGGCGGTGGCGCGCGAGCTGAAGGCCGCCGGCAAGCAGGTGTTCCTCGACTGGAAGCTGCACGACATCCCCACCACGGTGGAGAGGGCGACGGCGGCGATCACCGGCGCAGGCTGCGATTTCGTGACCGTGCATGGCGAGCCGCAGGTGATGGCCGCGGCGGTGCGCGGGCGCGGGGCCGCGCCGCTCAGGATCCTGGCGGTGACGGTGCTGACCAGCCTGGCCGACGAAGACCTGCAAGCGATGGGCTATGCCGAGGGCTCCCGGGCGCTCGTCGAGCGTCGCATCCGCCAGGCGATCGCCGCCGGCTGCGACGGCGTGGTCGCCAGCCCGCACGAGGCGGCGCTCGCCCGCGAGCTGGGCGGTCCGGCGTTCCTGGTGGTCACGCCCGGCGTCCGCCCCGAGTGGTCGGCCCGGAACGACCAGGCGCGGTCCGCCACGCCGGCCGAGGCGCTGAAGGCCGGCGCCTCGCACATCGTCTGCGGCCGCCCGATCACCGCGGCGGCCGATCCGCGGGCGGCGGCGCTGCGCGTCGCCGAGGAAATGGCAGGGTCGCGATAGCCGCCCGCGGCGGAGGCGACACCGCGCTTCAACCGGCTGGTCACGATTGGCGTGCAGCCTCGCCCCATGACCGCCGCCGTCTTGCAGGCCCGCCACCGCTGGCGCGCCGAGCAGCTCTGGCCCGAGCTCCTGGCCGGGAGTCTGCTCCTGCTGTCCTGGGGGCCGGTGCTCCACGCCGACGTCTCGCACGACATCGCCTGGCAACTCTGGCTCGGCCGGCAGATGGTCCATGGCGCGGGGCTCTACAGCTCGCTCAGCGAGGTGAACCCGCCGCTCTGGTTCTGGGCGGGCGCGGGCGTGGTCCGGCTCGCGGAGCTCCTGGGCCTGGCGCCGGCGAGCGTGCTGTTCGGCGCCTTCCTCGCCGGCACGGCGCTGTCCTTCGCCCTGCTCGCGAGGCTGATTCGCGAGCTTGCGCCGGCGCGGCGGGCCTGGATCTACGGCGTCTTCGGCCTGGTCACCGTCGTCTATCTGCTTCGCGAGTACGGCCAGCGCGAGCAATGGACGCTGCTCGCCGCGCTTCCCTATGCGGCGCTGATCGCGCGCCGCGCCGAACAGCGGGCGGTCTCGAACCGGCTGGCCGCCGGAGTGGCGCTGTTCGCGGCGACCGGCTTCGCCCTGAAGCCCTATTTCGCCCTCGCCCCGCTGCTGCTCGAAGGCTGGCTGTTCTTGGCGGCGCGACGCGCGTGGCGGCCCTGGCGGCCGGAGTGGTTCGTGCTCGGCCTCGGCGCGCTCTCCTACGCCGCGGCCGTGGCGCTGTTCGCGCCGGCGTTCTTCACCGTGAGCCTGCCGATGGATCGCCTGGCCTATGGCGCATACGACCTTCCGTTCGGGGAGATGCTGACCACCGAATTCGCGCCGACCGCGGTGTTCGCGGCGATCGGGGCGATGCTGCTGGTTCCCTTCCGTTCGCGCCTGACTGCGGCCCTGCTCACCGCCGGCGCGGCCTTTGCGGGCGGCTATTTTGTGCAGGCGAAGGGCTGGTTCTACCAGTCGATCCCGGCCACCGGGTGCCTGCTGATGGCCATCGCGGCCGAGGCGCCGTCGCTGCGCTGGTCGGATCAGAGGTTGCGCGGCAGGCTGGGCGCGGCGGCCTGGGGTCTCGCGTTCCTGACCCCCGCGTTGATCGTCGCGAGCTTGGGTGTGAACTACGCAAACCGCTACCGGAACCGGACCTTGGCGGCGCTGTCGGATCTGCGGCCGGGCCAGGCGGTGATGGCCTTCTCCGCCCGTTCGACGATCATCTGGCCGATGGTCGAGGCGCGCGGGCTGGTCTGGCCGTCGCGCTACTACACGTTCTGGATGCTGCCGGCGGTGGCCGCGGACCGGGCCAGCGGGCGGCCGTCGCCCGCCCTCGCCAGGCTGGCCACGACAATCCAGAGGCAGACCCTGCAGGACCTGAGCTGCCGTCCGCCGGTGCGGATCCTGCTGCACGACCCGCAGGCCGAGGCGCGCGATCGGAAGATGTTCCGCAACCCGGGCTTCGACTACCTGGCGTTCTTCCGCGAGGAGCCGCGCCTCGCTGCGCTGCTGGCGCACTATCGGCCATCGGTGCGCGGAGGCTGGCGGGTCCTCGACCTCGTCGATCCGAACGGGATCAGGCCGGTCGGGCCCTGCCGGACCATCTACTAGGCGAGCGCGCCACTCAGAAGTCGACCGCGATGCCCTTGCGTTCCCAGTCGCCGAAACGGGTGGGCTCCGGGCCTCTCGGGCCGCCCTGCTCGGGGGCGGGCGCGCCTTCGGCTTCGACCGCGCGGCGCCGGGCGGCTTCCTCCAGCGCACGGCGCGCCTGCGGGGTCAGCGGTTTGTCGGGCGCGGCGCCCGGCGGCAGATCGTCCATGTGCGCGGCTTACGCTTTCCGCCGCCGCGACGCCAGCGTCCGTCGTTCACATAGATCGCGACGCGATGTGAAGTTGCACTCGCGGCGGAACGCTGGTTTGCTGGGCCGAAGCCGTATCCAATAGCTTCAGTTTACGGGGGAATCGCACATGAAAAGACTACCGCTCGCTTTCTTCACGGCCGGCGCGACCTGCGTGCTCGTGGGCATGGTCTGGGGCGCGGTGATGGGCTCGACGGAGGACTTCACGCTGGCGCCGGCGCATGCGCACCTGAACCTGGTCGGCTGGGCCACCCTGGCCCTGATGGGCGGCTTTTATCAGCTGTCCGGGAAGAGCGGCCGGCTCGGCTGGATCAACTTCGTCCTGTCGTTCGGCGCGGTGGTGGTGATGATCCCCTCGCTGGCTCTGTTCCTGTCGGGCGACAAGGCGGCCGACGCCGGGGTGATCGCAGGCTCGATGCTGGCCATCGCCGGGATGGCGACCTTTCTGACGGTGGTCGTCTCCTGCTGGCGCGAGGCCGGCGCGGCCGAGACCCCGGCCAGCGCGGGGATGAAGGAGGCCGCCTGACATCGGCCTTGCGCCGGCGGCCGCGACGCGGCACGCCGGCCGGGTGACCGAGCCAGCGCCCAGGGATCCATCCGGCCTCGCCGCCCGCAAGGCGGCTCTCGACCTGCTCTCGGCGGCCCTGTCGCGGCGCGCCGGACTCGACGAGGGCCTGAGCACGCCGGCGCTCGCCGGGCTTCCCGCGCGCGATCGGGCGTTCGCGCGGGCCCTCGCCATGGCGACGCTGCGCCACCTCGGGCCGATCGATGCGGCGCTCGCCGCGCGGCTCCGCTCGCCGCCGCCCGAGCGGGTGATGCAGGCGCTCAGGCTCGGCGCGGCGCAGCTCTTCGTGCTGAAGACCCCGCCCCACGCGGCGGTCGCCGCGACGGTGGCTCTGGCGCCCACGGCGCTCCGCGCCCTGGTCAACGCCGTGCTGCGTGGGCTCGCCCGCGAGCCGCCCGACCTCTTCGATCCCGACCGCCTGGCGCCCGACTGGCTCTACGCGCGCTGGCGGGCGGCCTACGGCGAGGCCGAGGCGCGTGCGATCGCCGCCCTGATCGCCGAGGAGCCGCCCACCGATCTCAGCCTGAGGCCCGGCGCGACGTCCGACGATCTGCAGGGCGAGACCCTTCCGGGCGGAACCTTCCGCGCGGCCATGGGCGGCGACCTGACCGGCTGGCCCGGTTTCGCGGAGGGGCGGTGGTGGGTGCAGGACGCCTCGGCGGCGGTTGCGGCGCGGCTGCTCGATCCGGCGCCGGGCGGCGCGGCCCTCGACCTCTGCGCCGCCCCGGGCGGCAAGACCTTGCAGCTCGCCGCCACGGGCGCGCGGGTGACGGCGGTGGACCGCTCCGCGGCGCGGCTGCGGCGCGTGACCGAGAACCTGGCGCGGATCGGGCTCTCGGCCGAGCTCGTGGCGGCCGACGCCGCGGCCTGGCCCGACGAACGCCGCTTCGAGGCCGTGCTGCTGGACGCGCCCTGCTCGGCCACCGGCACGTTCCGCCGCCATCCCGACGTGCTGTGGGCGGCCCGGCCCCCGGAGATCGGCAAGCTCGCCCAGGTCCAGGCCCGCCTGCTCGACGCCGCGGCGCGGCGCGTCGAGCCCGGCGGACGCCTGGTCTATTGCGTCTGCTCGCTGGAGCCGGAGGAGGGCGAGGGGCAGACCGAGGCTTTCCTCGCCCGCGCGCCGGGGTTCCGCCTCGAGCCCGTGGCGCCCGGCGAGGGCGGCGCGCCGCAGGCGAGCCTCAGGGCCGACGGCGCGCTCAGGATCCTGCCGCACCACAGGCCCGGCGGGACCGACGGCTTCTACATCGCCCGCTTCCGTCGCGCGCCTTGAAGCCACGGTGACGCCCGCGGCGGATCACTGTAATGCGGGGTCATGGCCGCCCGCACCGTCATCGCGCCCTCGATCCTGGCCGCCGATTTCGCCAGGCTGGGCGAGGAGGCGCGCGCAGTGGAGGCGGCGGGGGCCGACTGGCTGCACGTCGACGTGATGGACGGTCACTTCGTGCCCAACATCACCATCGGCCCCGACGTGGTGAAGGCGCTCCGGCCGCACGTGAAGATTCCCTTCGACGTGCACCTGATGATCGCGCCCGCCGATCCCTACCTCGAGGCGTTCCGCAATGCCGGCGCCGACATCCTGAGCGTCCATCCCGAGGCCGGGCCGCACCTGTCGCGCACCCTGCAGCGGATCCGCGAGCTCGGGGCGAAGGCCGGGGTGGTGTTCAATCCCGCGACCCCGCCGGAGCTGAT
The DNA here is from genome assembly GCF_035475775.1 of Phenylobacterium sp. Classification (GTDB taxonomy): domain Bacteria; phylum Pseudomonadota; class Alphaproteobacteria; order Caulobacterales; family Caulobacteraceae; genus Phenylobacterium. The sequence continues at coordinate 51,065 of NZ_DATIMC010000029.1, forward strand.
CGCCCACCTGATGGACCAGATCGACCTGGTGCTGGTGATGAGCGTCAACCCGGGCTTCGGCGGCCAGAGCTTCCTGACCTCGCAGCTGAAGAAGATCGAGCGCCTGCGGGCGATGATCGAGGCGACCGGGCGCGACATCACCCTCGAGGTCGACGGCGGGGTGACCGCCGAGACCGCGCCCAGGTGCATCGCCGCCGGCGCCACGGCGCTGGTCGCAGGGACCGCCGTGTTCCGCGGGGGACCGGAGCGTTATGCGGCCAACATCGCCGCACTGCGCGCCGATCTGATTGACCTGAAGGAGCACCGGGCCTAATCGGCGGACACACCGCGTGACTGGCGATTGAGGTGGGCGACCACCGGGGAGCGCGGGGCCATAGCCGCCGCTCGCCTGGGCATTTCCTTCAGCCGAAGAGGAGAATGCCGTGCCTGCCGCCCCCGATTTTCCGCCTGCGCCCGATCGCGTCGCCGTCAAGCGCGCCCTGCTCTCGGTCTCCGACAAGACCGGCCTGGTCGAGGCGGCCAAGGCGCTCTCGCGCATGGGCGTCGAGCTGATCTCGACCGGCGGCACGCGCAAGGCGATCGCCGAGGCCGGGCTGCCGGTGAAGGACGTCGCCGAGCTCACCGGCTTCCCGGAGATGATGGATGGGCGGGTGAAGACGTTGCATCCGGCCGTGCACGGGGGCTTGCTCGGCGTGCGCGACGCGCCGGAGCACAAAAAGGCGATGGAGGCGCACGGGATCGGCGGCATCGATCTGGTCTACGTGAACCTCTATCCGTTCGAGCAGACGGCGGCCTTCGGCGCGGACTTCGCCACCTGCATCGAGAACATCGACATCGGCGGGCCGGCGATGATCCGCTCGGCCGCGAAGAACCACGGCTACGTGGCGGTGTGCACCGAGCTGGCCGACCTGCAGGAGGTGCTGGACGCGCTGGAGGGCGAAGGCGCCACCACGCTGGACCTGCGGCGCAAGCTCGCCCAGCGCGCCTACGCCCGCACGGCGGCCTACGACTCCTCGATCTCGTCGTGGCTGGCGTGGGAGCTGGGCGATCGGGCGCCGCGGCGGTTCTCGATCGCCGGCGAGCTCGTGCAGACCATGCGCTACGGCGAGAACCCGCACCAGCAGGCCGCCTTCTACCGCCTGCCGAATCCGCCGCCCGGCGTGGCCGCGGCCAAGCAGCTGCAGGGCAAGGAACTCTCCTACAACAACATCAACGACACCGACGCGGCCTTCGAGCTGATCGCCGAGTTCGACCCCCGCGACGGCCCGGCCTGCGCGATCATCAAGCACGCCAATTCGTGCGGCGTGGCGACCGGCCGGACGGTGCTGGAGGCCTACGAGCGGGCGTTGGCCTGCGATCCGGTGAGCGCCTTCGGCGGCATCATCGCGCTCAACGCGGCCCTGGACGCGCCGACGGCCGAGAAGATCCTCGAGCTGCTGACCGAGGTGGTGATCGCCCCCGAGATCGCGCCGGACGCCGCCAAGCTGTTCGCCAGGAAGAAGAATGTCCGCCTGCTGGTCACCGGCGGCCTTCCCGATCCGCTGGCGAAGGGCCTGACGTTCAAGTCGGTGTCCGGCGGCTTCCTGGTGCAGGGCCGCGACGACGCCCGCCTCGGGCCCGAGGACCTGAAGGTGGTGACGAAGCGCGCGCCCAGCGAGGCCGAGGTGCGCGACATGCTGTTCGCCTTCACCATCGCCAAGCACGTGAAATCGAACGCCATCGTCTACGCCAGGGCCGGCCAGACGCTGGGCGTGGGCGCAGGCCAGATGAACCGCAAGGATTCCGCCCGCATCGCCGCCCTGCGCGCCGCCGACTTCGGCCTCGACCTCAAGGGCTCGGCCTGCGCCTCGGAAGCCTTCTTCCCGTTCGCCGACGGCCTGATCCAGGCCGCCGACGCCGGCTGCACGGCGGTGATCCAGCCCGGCGGCTCGGTGCGCGACAAGGAGGTCATCGCCGCCGCCGACGAGCGCGGCCTGGCGATGGTGTTCACCGGCGTGCGGGTGTTCCGGCACTGACGTCCCTCCCTCAATGGGGAGGGACAGCCGGCGCGCAGCGACGGCAGGGTGGGGGAGTCCGGCTCATCCCCCACCTCGAAGTTCGATCCACACTTCCCCACCCTGACCGCTACGCGGCCTGTCCCTCCCCATAGGGGAGGGAAATCAGCGCTTCCGCTTCCGCCGGTCCTCGGCGAGCTCGCGCAGGGCGGCGTTGGCGATGGTGAGCTTGGCGAAGGTCCAGGCGCCGCCGGCCTCGTCGATCTCCGCGACGGTGCGGCGCGCGGCCTCGGCCTTGTCGCGCCGCAGCGCCGCCCAGGAGGTCACGGCGTCCCTGGCGTGGGCGGCGTCCTCGCCGGCCTGGGCGGAGCCGGCGAAGTCCATGATCGCGCGGGTGAGATCGGCCTGCTCGGCGAGCAGATCCTCCAGCAGCCGGCGCAGCGCCGTGCGTTCGAAGGCGTCGCCCACCGCATAGCCCGCGGCCGCCGCGCGCAGCCGGTCGAACGCGAAGGCCGCGCCCGCCTGATGATAGAGCCGCGCCACGTTGGGCAGCGGCCAGCTGGAAGCCTGCGCGAGGTCCACGAGATCGGCGGCGGTGGTCAGCGCCTGCAGGATCGCCGCGGCCTGGGCCAGCGCCTCCGGCGCGCCGGTCGAGACGAGCTGGCGGGTGCGCTCGCCGATCGCCGCCTGCTCCACGGCCGAGGCGACGCCCGGCATCAGCTCCCGCAAGCGTTTGAAGCCCGGCGCATAGCGCTTGGCGAGCTGGCGGACATCCAGGAGCTCGCGGGCGGCGCGGCGGGCCAGCCAGAACGTCGCCCCGCGCAGCGCCGCCGAGAGCCGACGGTAGAGCGCCATCTGTCCCGCCGCCGGGATCTTGCCGTCCAGGGCGTTGACCTGGGCCCACAGATCCTCGAATTCCAGCACCGCCTTGGCGGCCTCGTAGCCGGCGGCGAACGCCCGGACGTCGCAGCCCGCGGCCGCCATCAGCCGGGTCGGGAACGAGGGGCCGCAGCGGTTCACGACATCGTTGGCCACCGCCGTTGCGATGATCTCGCGGCGCAGCCGGTGACGGCGGATGGCCTCGCGGTAGCGTCGAAGCGGTGGGGGGAAATAGCCCTCCAGGAGGCCCTCGTAGAACGGATCGTCCGGCAGCGCGCTCTCCACCAGCTCGCGCTTCAACTCGAGCTTGCCGTAGGCCAGCAGCACAGCGAGCTCCGGGCGGGTCAGCCCCCGGCCGGCCTGGGCGCGCTCGGCGATCACCGCCGGATCGGGCAGGCCTTCGACCACCCTGTCGAGCCGGCCGGCGGCCTCCAGCGCGGCCATCAAGCGGGCGTGCGGCTCGAGCTCGCCCGGCGCGTCCATCTCCAACAGCGAGAGCGCCAGCGTCTGGTCGTAGTTGTGGGCCAGCACGTGGGCGGCGATATCGCCGGTCATCGCCTGCAGCAGCAGGTCGCGGCGCTTGCGGGTCAGCACGTCGTTGCGTTCCAGCGCGCCGGTCAGGATCTTGATGTTGACCTCGTGGTCGGAGGTGTCGACGCCGGCGGAGTTGTCGATCGCGTCGGTATCGATGCGGCCGCCGGCCAGGGCGAACTCGATCCGGCCGGCCTGGGTGACGCCCAGGTTGGCGCCTTCGCCCACCACCTTCACCCGCAGATCCGCGCCATTGATGCGCACCGCGTCATTGGCCTTGTCGCCGACCTCGACGTTGCCTTCGCCGCGCGCCTTCACGTAGGTGCCGATGCCGCCCAGATAGAGCAGCTCGGCGGGCGCCTTGAGGATCATGTGGATCAGCTCGGCGGGCGACAGCGCCTCGGCCTCGAGGTCGAGCGCGCGCCTCGCCTCGGGCGACAAAGCGATCGACTTCAGCGTGCGCGGGAAGACGCCGCCGCCGCGCGAGATCTTCCGGCGATCGTAGTCGTCCCAGGAGGAGCGCGGCAGATCGAACAGCCGCTTGCGCTCGGCCCAGGACTTCGCCGGGTCCGGCTCGGGATCGAGGAACACGTGGCGGTGGTCGAAGGCGGCCAGGAGCTTGATCTGCTTCGACAGCAGCATGCCGTTGCCGAACACGTCGCCGGACATGTCGCCCACGCCGATGACCGTGAACGGTTCGGCCTGGATGTCCTTGCCGAGCTCGCGGAAATGGCGCTTCACCGCCTCCCACGCGCCCTTGGCGGTGATCCCCATGGCCTTGTGGTCGTAGCCGGCCGAGCCGCCGGAGGCGAACGCGTCGCCGAGCCAGAAGTCGTAGCTTTCGGCCACCTCGTTGGCGATGTCGGAGAAGGTGGCGGTGCCCTTGTCGGCCGCGACCACCAGGTAGGGATCGTCGCCGTCGTGGACGATCAGCCCCTTCGGATGGGTGACGTGGCCGGCGGGCGTCAGGTTGTCGGTGAGGTCGAGCAATCCGTGCAGATAGGTCCGGTAGGCCCGCACCCCTTCGGCGCGGACCGCCTCGGGCGTGGCGGCGCGGCCGAGCAGCTTGGGGAAGAAGCCCCCCTTGGAGCCGACCGGCACGATCACCGCGTTCTTCACCTGCTGCGCCTTGACCAGGCCCAGCACCTCGGTGCGGAAGTCCTCGCGCCGGTCGGACCAGCGCAGCCCGCCGCGGGCGATCGGGCCGAAGCGCAGGTGCACGCCCTCCACGCCCACGCTCCAGACGAAGATCTCCCGATAGGGCCGAGGCGCCGGCAGCTCGGCCAGGTCCAGGCTCGCCACCTTGAAGGCGATCTGCGGCCTGGGGCCCCCCTCATCGGCGGGCTGGTAGAAGTTGCTGCGCTGAATGGCCGCCACCAGCCGCGCCAGGCGGCGCAGGACGCGATCGTGGTCGAGGCTCTCGACGGCCTGCAGCGCGTCCTCGATCTCGCGCATCAGCCGCTCGGTCGCCGCCTGGCGCGCGGCGAGGTCGCCTTCGGCCTCCGGATCGAAACGCGCGGCGAACAGCTTGAGGATCAGCCGGGTGACCTCGGGATGGACCGCCAGCGCCTCCTCCTGCACCCGCTGCGAGGGATCGAGCCCGGTCTGCTGGCGGAAGCGCGCCAGCGCGCGGACCAGGGCCGCGTCGCGCCAGGGAATGGACAGCTCGATCGTCAGGCGGTTGAAGCCGTCGTTCTCGGTGCGGCCGCACCAGACGGCGACGACGGCGTCCTCGAAGCAGCGCTTGACCTCGGCGAACACCAGGTGCTCGCCGCGCGGATCCTCGATCTCGAAGTCGTGCACCCAGACGGGGCTGCGGCCCTGCGGCGTCACCGGGAATCCGGCCTCCGCCAGCGCCTTCAGTCCCATGTTGTCGAGGATCGGCAGGACGTCGGCCAGCGCCGCGGGCTCCCCTGGGCGATAGAGCTTGAAGCGGAACTGCAGCGGGGTGTCGGTGGGGGTGCGATAGGCGCGGGCGCGGATCGCCTCGTCAGCGCTCATGGCTTCGATCACGGCCAGGTCGGCCAGGGCCTCGGCGGCGTCGAATCGGTCTCGGTAACCGGGCGGGAAGGCCTGGCCGTAGCGGGCCAGGGTGTCGGCGACCTGCTGCGGATCCCGGTCCGAGGCGCGGACCGCCGCCTCGAAGCGGTCGGCCCAGGTGCGCGCCGCCTCGGCGATCGCCGCTTCCACCGTCCTCAGCTCCGGCCAGGGGTGGGCGCCCGGGGCGAAGCCGATGATGTAGTGGACGCGCGCCAGCGGACCCTCGGAGAAGGTGGGATAGGCGGCCGAGATGTGGCCGCCGTAGGCGTCCGCCAGGATCTGGCCCGCGCCCGCCTCCAGGTCGGAGGTGTAGTGGTCGCGCGGCAGGAACAGCAGCACCGAGGCGAAGCGGTCGAAGGGATCGCGCCGCTCGAACAGGCCGACGCGGGGCCGGTCGTAGAGGTGCAGGATGCCCAGCGACTGGTCGAGCAGCTCGTCCTCGCCGATCTGGAAGAGCTCGTCCCGCGGATGGTTCTCCAGGATGTTCTTCAGCCGCTTCTCGTTGTGGCTGCCCGGCGCCATGCCTGCGCGGCCCAGCACGCGGGCCAGCTTTTCGCGGATCAGGGGTACGGCGCTGGCGGGCTCGTCGTAGGCCTCGGCGGTGAACAGCCCCACGAAGCGCACCTCGCCCTTGGGCCGGCCCTGCGCGTCGTAGCGCTTGACGCCCACGTAATCCATGTAGGCCCGCCGGTGCACGCGGCTGCGGGCGTTGGCCTTGGCGACCGTCACCACCGGGTCCCGGACGATCCGGGCCTCGACCTCGGCCATCAGCGTGGCGGGCTCGTGGGCGCGGCGCAGGACCGTGCGCTGCGGGTCGCGCAGCACGCCGAGACCGTCCTTCGCCTGATAGACCGGCTCCTCCGGGGCGTAGTCGCCGTTCGGCAGGCGCGGGTACTCGTAGGCGCGTGCGCCCAGGAACACGAACTGCTCCGCCTCCAGCCAGCCCAGGAAGGCGATCTCCTCAGGCGTCGCCTTGTCCGGGCGCGCGCGGGTCTCCTCCAGCACCTGGCGCATCAGCTCGAGCATGGCCGGGAAGTCGTCGACGGCCGCGCGCACGTCGGCGAGCGTGGCCCTGAGGCTGCGGATCAGGGCGGCCTCACGGTCGGCGCCCACCACCTCCAGGATCACCTGGATCATCGATTCGCGCCGCGACGTTCCGGTCTGGCCGCGCACGCCCGCGCGGTCGCGCTGCACCTCGACGATCGGGTGGAACATGGCCCGAACCGAGAGGCCCTGGTCGGCGATCTCGCCCATCACGCTGTCGACCAGGAAAGGGGCGTCCTCCTGCACGATCTCCAGTCGGTCGAGCTCGGCCCTGCGGCCGACGGCGCGGACGATGCGGATGGTCGGCGCGCGCCCGCGGCGGCGCTCCCCGAAGCGCCAGAAATCGGCGAGGTTGCGGGCGAGCTCGGGCGTGGAGAGCTCCGGCAGCTCGTCCGGCGCGGCGTCTTCCGCGGCCTGGGCGGCGAAGGTTCGGGCGGCGGGTTTGGAAGGGTCGTCCGCCAGAGCGGCCATGATGGCGCGCACCAGGCCGGTTCCGGCGCGGTCCCGCCGGCTCATGGCCGTCCCCCGAACCCGGAAACGAGAGCGCCGCCGGAGGAGAGTGTCCGGCGGCGCATGGCCGCGCCGTGGGGGATCGGCGGAGCCTCTTTAGCTCGTAACGTCCGTGGGCTTGGGGGTCGGACGCACGGGCCCGAACCGCGAGGGCTCGGGCTGACTCCAGATAGGAAGCGGACGCGCAATTTAAAGACCCCTGGCTTGCGGACTAGGCGCTCGATTTCTGCGTCGGCTCGCGGCTGACGGCCACGTCCGGAGCCTCGTCCGGCTCGCGGGTCCGAAGCTGCTGCGGATCGCCGTCGGCCGAGAGCAGGACCGCCACCCAGCGGGTGCCGTCGAACTGGGCCAGCACCACCATGGCCATGACCGTGAGCGGGGTCGAGAGGAACATGCCCGCGATCCCCCACAGGGCGCCCCAGAAGGCCAGCGCCAGCAGCACCACGATGGGGTCGATGTTGAGGCTTTTGCCCTGCATGCGCGGATAGATGAGGTTGCCGATCACCACCCCGATCGCCTGCAGCGCGACCAGCAGGATGACCGCCGGCCAGTAGCTGTCGAACTGCATCAGCGCGAACAGCGGCGGGGCGACCCCGGCGAAGGTGCCGCCGATCACCGGGATGTAGACCGCCAGGAAGATCAGGAAGGCCCAGAAGATGGCGTCGTTCAGGCCCACCGCGGCCATGGCGATCCACGACAGGCCGGCGACCATCAGCCCGGTCAGGGTCTGGACCCACAGGTACTGCTCGACCGCGTCGCGGATGCGGTAGAAGGCGGCGATCGCGTCCTGGCGCTCGCGGCGGTTGGGGAACAGGCCCACGACCTTGCGCTCGAAGCCGTGGCGGGCGGCCAGGATGAAGCCGAGGTAGACCAGCACGAAGAGCGCGGTGGAGCCGAAGCTCTGGAGGGCGCGGGCCATCTGGCCGAGGTACTGCGCCGGGTCCAGCTGGCGCACCAGCTCGGCGACGGTCAGCGGCACGCGCACCCCGACCCGGCCGGCGGTCCGCCCGATCAGCGCCATGAGCTTGGGGGCGAAGTCGAGCATCTCGCCGAAGAAGGCCGGGGCGCGCGCCACCACCACGAAGGTCGCCCCGCCGAACAGCAGGATCGACAGCAGCAGGGCGAGCGGCAGGGCGGCGCGCCGCGAGACGCCCGGCAGCCGGTGCTCCAGCACGCGCGCCAGCCCGTCGATCATGATCGCCAGGAAGATCGCCAGCGCCAGCGGCGTCAGGATCCCGGCCAGCCAGTAGGCCGCCGCTCCGGCCAGGATCACCGCCAGGATCACCAGCGCATTGCGCGACACGGCGGAGGGCTGGGGAGCGCTGGGCATCTCGGCTTTCGGACGCGGAGGCGGCAAGACTTACCCTCATTCGCACCCGATTGGGAGCGGCCTTCCCCCGATTTTGCCGCCCGGGGACGATCCTCCCCGGCCGGCGAACGAGCTACCGCGGCGCCATGCGGATCGCGCCGTCGAGGCGGACGTCCTCGCCGTTGAAATAGCCGTTGGTGATCATGGTGAGCGCAAGCTGGGCGTACTCCGGGGCGGCGCCCAGGCGCTTGGGGAAGGGCACCGAGGCGGCCAGCGCCTCCTTCACGTTCGGCGGCGCGCCCTGCATCAGCGGGGTGTCGAAGATGCCGGGCAGGATGGTGTTCACCCGGATGCCGTCGTTCATCAGGTCGCGGGCGATCGGCAGGGTCATGCCGACGATGCCGCCCTTGGAGGCGGAATAGGCGGCCTGGCCGATCTGGCCGTCCTCGGCGGCGACCGAGGCGGTGTTGATGATCACCCCGCGCTCGCCGTCGGCCAGCGGCTCGAGATCCAGCATGCCCTTGGCCGACTTGGCGATGCAGCGGAAGGTGCCGATCAGGTTGATCTGGATCAGCCAGTTGAACGCCTCGATCGGGAAGTGCTTGGTCTCGCCGGTCTGCTTGTCGCGGCTGGCGGTCTTGAACGCGTTGCCGGTGCCGGCGCAGTTGACCAGGATGCGCTCCTGGCCGTGCGCCTGGCGCGCCTTGGCGAAGGCGGCGTCGACGTCCTCGTCCGAGGTCACGTTGACCTTGCAGAAGACGCCGCCGACGTCCTTGGCGACCGTTTCGCCCTTCTGCTCGTTCATGTCGAAGATGGCGACCTTGACGCCCTTGGCGGCGAGCGCCCGGACCGTCGCCTCGCCAAGGCCCGAGGCGCCGCCGGTGACGACCGCTGCGACATTCGAATTCAGTTCCATGGACGCCTGCCTCCCGTAAGATCGGATCGAAGTGGTGCGAGCGTTTAGCGCGATGAGCGGAGCCGACAAAGCGTCACCCCACGTCAATGGCGTGCTGGACCCGGCCCGGGCGCTCGTGCCGCGGGTCGTCAGGCTGAACGAGCGGATCGTCGCCAAGGGCTTCTGGCCGAAGCTGAAGAAGGTCGCCGCCCACGCGCCCTTCGCCGCCGAGGCGCTGTCGGTCTGGTACTGCGTGCAGGACCCCGAGACGCCGGCGCCCGCGAAGGGGATGATGCTGGCGGCGCTCGCCTATTTCGTGCTGCCCACCGATGCGATCCCCGACTTCATCGCCGGCATCGGCTACACCGACGACGCGGCGGTGTTCGCGGCCATGATGGCGCTGGTCGGCCGCAACGTGAAGCCCCGCCACCGCGCGGCCGCCAAGGCTGCCGTCGACCGGATTCGCGAGCGGCCCTAGAACGCCCGCGCAGCCTGGGCCGCGCGCAGGTTCATGACGTGCTCGCGCCAGGTGATGAAGGCGGTCGCCGCGACCACCACGGCGGCGCCGGCCATGGTCCAGGCGCCGGGCAGCTCGTGGAACAGCAGGAAGCCCGCGGCCGCGGCGAACACCAGGCGGGTGTAGTCGAGCGGCGCCATGGCTGCGGCGTCGCCCTCCTGCATGCCCTTGATGTAGCACCACTGGTTCAGCGTCGCGATCGCGCCCATGGCGGCGAGCAGACCGAGGTCGCGCAGGCTCGGCCAGCGCCAGTCGAGCACCGCGCCGGGGATCGCGAAGATGGCGCCCAGCACCGCCGACCAGACCAAGAGCACCATCGGCGCATGGTCGCGGGTCATCACCTTCATGCCGATCACCGTGAAGGTGAACAGGAAGGAGGCGGCCAGCATGGCGAGCGCCGGCACGCCCATCGCGAACTGTCCGCCGGCGCCGGGCCGGACCATCAGCAGCACGCCCGCGAAGCCCACCACGGCCGCGGCGATCCGGGGCGGCCCGATGCGCTCGCGCAGGATCAGGGCGGCGAGCGGCACCATCCAGAGCGTGCGGGTGAACGACAGCGCGTTGGCGTCGGCCAGCGGCATCTTCTGGTAGGCGTAGAACGAGGCGATCATGCCGATCGTCCCGGCGCTGGCGCGGAAGATGAGGATCCCCGGCCGGGTCGTGGCGAAGGCGGCGCTGCGGTGGCGGATGATCACCGGCGCCAGCACCAGCAGGCCCGCCGCCTGGCGGTAGAAGGTCTGCAGCGCCGCGGAATAGTCCGCGCCGAGGTACTTGATCAGCGTGGTCATCGCCGTGAAGGTCACCGCCGAGGCGAGCATCCAGAGCGCGCCCCTGACGTTGCCGCTCAGGCGCGGCCTGGCGACGGAAGATGCTGCGACGGCCACGCGGGGTCAGTCGACGGTGACCACCACCTTGCCCATGGCCTTGCGGCTGGCCAGGTGCTTGATCGCCTCGGCGGCCCGCGCCAGCGGGAAGCGCTCGGAGACGAACGGCTTGATCTTGCCGTCGTGGTACATGGCCAGCAGCTCGGCGACGCTCGCCTGGTGCTTCTTCGGGTTACGCGACACCCACGAGCCCCAGAACACGCCGACGATCTCGCAGCCCTTGAGCAGGGCGAGGTTGAGCGGGATGCGCGGGATGTCGCCGGCGGCGAAGCCCACCACCAGGTACTTGCCCTCCCAGGCGATGGACCGCAGGGCGGGCTCGGCGTAGTCGCCGCCCACCGCATCGTAGATCACGTCCGCGCCGTTCGCCCCGCAGGCGTCCTTGAAAAGCTGCGCGAGCGCCTTCTGGCCGTCGCGGTCGAACGGCCCCCGCCCATAGACCACGCCCTCGTCGGCGCCGTGCCGCTTGCACAGATCGACCTTCTCCTGGGAAGAGGCGGCCGCGATCACCCGGGCGCCCATGGCGTGGCCGAGCTCGACGGCGGCCAGCCCCACGCCGCCCGCCGCGCCCAGCACCAGCAGCGACTGGCCGGGCTGCATCCGGGCGCGGTCCTTCAGCGCGTGCCAGCTCGTGCCGTAGGTCATGATGAAGGCGGCGGCCTCGTCGAACGGCATGGAATCGGGGATCTTCACCAGTCGGGCGGCCTCCAGCGCCAGCTCCTCGGCCATGCCGCCCCAGCCGGTGTTGCCGAGCACCCGGTCGCCGGGCCTGACGTTGGTGACGCCCTCGCCGATCGACTTCACGATCCCGGCGATCTCGCCGCCGGGCGCGAACGGCCGGGCCGGCTTGAACTGGTACTTGTCCTCGATGATCAGCACGTCGGGGAAGTTGACGCCGACCGCCTTGATCTCGACCACGGCGAAACCCGGCTTGGCGTCCGGCGAGGGGATGTCCTCCAGCACCAGGGTGTCGGGCCCGCCCACTTCCTTGCTCAGCAGCGCCTTCATCCGATTCTCTCCCCGCGGGCTGGCGTCCAGGCGGCGGACGCTAGACCACTCGAACGGATGTTTGAAGCTCGCTCTCACCGGCTGCAACATTCCGGCAGGAAACCGGTGGTATCGCCGGCGACGCAAAGGCGCGCGGCGCCTGGGAGGACTGGGGATGAACTCGTGGCTCACCGCCGCCGCGCTCGGCGCCGCAGCCCTGACGCTGACCGCCGCGGACGCCCTCACCGGACCCGCCCGGGCGCAGGCGCCGGCGGTCCAGCTCCCGGCGCACGTCGACGATTTCCAGCTGACCGACCAGACCCGCTTCGCCCAGCGGCTCTATTACTACGCCTACGCCCCGGCGATCGTGCTGATGAGCGAGACCAGCGGCTCGCCGGTCTCGGAAGCCGCGGCGGCGAAGCTGGAGACGCTGGCGGCGAGCTTCCGGCCGAAGGGCGTGGTGTTCTTAGGCCTGGATTCCAGCCTGCCCGACAACCGCGAGGCCGTGGCCGCGGCCGCCGCGAAGCAGCATCTGACCGTGCCGATCCTGATGGACGAGCAGCAGCTGGTCGGCGAAGGCCTGGGCGTCCAGCGCGAGGGCGAGGTCTACGTCATCGACCCGAAGTCCTGGACGATCGCCTACCACGGCCCCGTCTCGCAGGCCGATCAGGCGATCGCCGCCGTGATCGCCGGCAAGCCGCCCGAGGTCGCGCGCGCCGCGGTCGCCGAGGGCCGGCCCATCGCCTTCCCCGCCCGCACGAAGGCGGCGGAGTTCGCCAATATCTCCTATGCCCGCGACGTCGCGCCGATCCTGCAGGACAAGTGCGTCTCCTGCCACATCAAGGGCGGCATCGGCCCGTTCGCCATGACCAGCTACGAGGTGGTGAAGGGCTTCTCGCCGATGATCCGCGAGACGATCCGCACCCGGCGCATGCCGCCCTACTACGCCGACCCGCACATCGGGGCGTTCAAGAACGACCAGGGGCTCACCTCGGAGCAGACCAAGACCCTGGTGCACTGGATCGAGGCGGGCAGCCCGCGCGGCTCCGGCCCCGACCCGCTCACGGCCAACGCCGGCAAGACGGCGCCGGAGTGGCCGGTGGCGCTCGGCAAGCCCGACGTGATCATCGACCTGCCGGCCTTCCAGGTGCCGGCGAGCGGCCTCGTGGAGTACCAGAACCCGGTCGTCGACAACCCCTTCAAGCAGGACGTCTGGCTGCACGCCGTGGCGATCAAGCCGGGCGACCGGCGGGTGCTGCACCACGTGGTGTCGAACACCGTGTCCGACCCGAACCACCCGGCGGACATCCCCGGCGGCTCGGTGGGGTCCTACACGCCGGGCGCCCAGCCGCAGATCATGGCTGACGGCTCCGGCGCGCCGGTGCCCGCGGGCGGCAAGCTGCACTTCCAGATGCACTACACGACCATGGGCCGCGAGACGACGGACAGGACCCAGGTCGGCTTCTACCTGCTGAAAGCCCCGCCGGAATTCATCAAGCGCTCGGTGGTGATCGGCAACTTCAACCTGACGATCCCGGCCGGCGCCCAGCACCACACCGAGGTCGCCTACCTGACCTTCCCGGCCGACGCCTGGCTCTACACCCTCTATCCGCACGCCCACTACCGCGGCAGCCACGTGGAGCTGAAGGCCAGGACCCCCGACGGCAAGGAGACCCTGCTGCTCTCGCTCCCCAAGTACGACTTCAACTGGCAGCGCGACTACGACCCGGTGAAGCCGATCCTGGTGAAGGCCGGAACCAAGCTGATCGCCACCTGGGTCTACGACAATTCCGCGCACAATCTCGCCAACCCGGATCCGAAGCGGACCGTCACCTGGGGCGAGCAGACGCCCGACGAGATGATGTACTTCCGGCTGAACTACCGCTGGGCTGACGAGCGCGTCGGCCATGTGCGGGGCGACCTGCAGCAGAAGCTGCAGGCCTCGGGGCTGATCGGGGCGCTCGACACCAACGTCGACGGTGTCGTCGAGCCGAGCGAGCTGCGCGGCCGCATGGGCGAGATGCTGAAGGCCCGCTTCGCCGCCCTCGACGCCAACCACGACGGGGTGCTGGACGCCGCCGAGCTGCAGGCCGCGATGCCCCGCGGCCGCATGGCGCGCCGGCAGGCCGAGACGCCGGACCTGTAGCGGCTCCCGCGCCCCGGCGATTTGGACCGCCGCCGCCGCGCGCCTATATTGCGCGCCCGCCTCACCTGGGACGCAAATCTTGGGCGCAAGCCTCGATCTTTCGCGCGCAGCGGCAAGGCCGACTGCGGCTTCGACGCCCAACATCGCGGGCATGACCCGCGAGGAGCTGCGCGCTGCCATCGTGGCGGCGGGCGTCGCGCCGCCGGAAAAGGCCCGCATGCGCGCCTCGCAGGTCTGGCGCTGGATTCACCACTACGGCGTCACCGATTTCGGCCGCATGACCGACGTGGCGAAGGAGACCCGCGCCGCCCTCGGCGAGGCCTTCGCCCTGGCGCGGCCCGAGGTCGTCGAGCGGCAGGTCTCCCGCGACGGCACGCGCAAGTGGCTGATCCGGACCGCGCCCGGGATCGAGGTGGAGACGGTCTACATCCCCGATGTCGGCCGGGCCGGGGCGCTCTGCGTCTCCAGCCAGGTGGGCTGCACGCTCAACTGCACATTCTGCCACACCGGCACCCAGGCGCTGGTCCGAAACCTCACCGCCGCCGAGATCGTGGCCCAGGTGCAGGTCGCCCGCGACGATCTCGGCGAATGGCCCTCGCCCAAGGCGGACCGCCGGCTCTCCAACATCGTCTTCATGGGCATGGGCGAGCCGCTCTACAATCTGGACAGCGTGGCCGACGCTATCGACATCATCGCCGACCACGAGGGGATCGCGATCTCCCGGCGGCGGATCACCGTCTCGACCTCGGGCGTGGTCCCGGAAATCGGGCCCTTGGGGACACGCACCCAGGCCATGCTGGCGATCTCGCTGCACGCCACCAACGATGAGCTGCGCGAGACGCTGGTGCCGCTCAACAGGAAGTATCCGCTGGCCGAACTGATGGCGGCGGTGAAGGCCTATCCGGGGCTCTCCAACGCCAAGCGCGTCACCTTCGAATACGTGATGCTGAAGGGCGTCAACGACAGCCCCGCCGAGGCCAGGGCTCTGGTGAGGCTGCTCGCCGGCATCCCGGCCAAGATCAACCTGATCCCGTTCAACCCCTGGCCCGGCTCGACCTACGAGTGCTCGGAGTGGCCCACCATCGAGGCCTTCGCCGCGATCCTCAACCGCGCCGGCTACGCCTCGCCGATCCGCACGCCGCGGGGTCGCGACATCCTGGCCGCCTGCGGCCAGCTGAAGAGCGAGAGCGAGAAGCTGCGGGCCAGCACCCGGCGCAAGGTCGAGCGGGCCGCGTCCCCGGCATGAGCGCTCAGGCGGCGGCTGGCGCGGGCTGCGCGGCGGGCGTGCGATGCAGGCGGCCCAGCAGCAGGAACAGCAGCGCCGGCGGGATCGCCATCAGGCCGGTGCCGATGAAGGCGGTCGCGTAGGCGCCCAGCAGCCCGTGGCTCGGCGTCAGCGCCTCCACCGTCTCGCCCGAGAAGCCCTTCAGGAACTTGCCGAGCAGCGCGTAGGTCGACGACAGCAGCGCGTACTGGGTGGCGGTGTAGCCGAGGCTGGTCAGGCTCGACATGTAGGCCACCAGCGCCACGCCGGCGAAGGCCTGGGCGAAGCTGTCCAGGCTCATCACCGCGGCGAACACCGGCATCTCCGCATGGTAGGCCAGCAGGGCGAACGCCGCCGTGCCCAGTCCCTCGATCAGCACGCCGATCATCAGCGCCCGGAAGACGCCCAGCCGGATCGAGGCCAGGCCGCCCAGCGCGATACCGGCGAAGGTCGCCGCCAGGCCAACCGAGCCGCGCACCAGGGCCACCGTGTCCTTGGTGAGGCCGAGGTCATGATAGTAGGGATTGTACATCGGCCCCATGACGAAGTCGGGCAGCCGGTAGAGCGCCACGGCCAGCAGCATGATCAGGCCGACGGCCTTGTGCTTGCCGAAGAACTCGACAAAGGGGCCGACCACGGCGTCGAAGAAGCCGCGCGGCGTCCAGAGCGGCGCCTTGGCCTGCAGCGCCTGCTCGGCGCGCGCCGGCTCGAGCGCGAAGGCGGTCGCGGCCACGCCGACGCTCATCAGCACGGCCATCCCGACATAGGACATCGGCCAGCCCACCCGCGCGGCCGTCGCGATGACCAGGGCGTCGGTGACCAGGAGCGCGATGCGATAGCCGAGCTGGTAGGCGGAGGTGAGCAGGCCGAGCTCGTCCGAATCCGCCGCCGATTCGATCCGCCAGGCGTCGATGACGATGTCCTGGGTGGCCGAGGAGAAGGCGGTGACCAGGGCGAAAGCGCCGATCGCCGTGAGGCCGGCGCCCATGCCGATGCTCGCCATCCCGATCAGCCCGGCGATCACCAGCAACTGGGCCAGGAGCATCCAGCCGCGCCGGCGGCCGAGTCGGCCCAGGAGCGGCACGTCGACCCGATCGACGACCGGCGACCACAGCACCTTGATGGAATAGGCGAGCCCCACCCAGGAGATGAAGCCGATGGCCTTCAGGCTCGTGCCGGAGTCGCGCAACCAGTAGCCGAAGGTGTTGGCCGTAAGCAGGAACGGCAGGCCGGAGGCGAAGCCCAGCGCCAGCATCACCGCGATCTTCGGCTGGCGCACCGCGCCCAGGACCTCCAGGACGGTGCGCTTGCGGCGCGCCGGCGCGCCGGAGCTTGCGGTCATGCGAATCGTCGCTCCGAAGCGAGCGCCCCCGCGCCCCGATCAGGCGAGCTTGGCGTGCGGCGCGGCCGGCGTCCAGACGCGGCCTATCCAGCGCGTCAGGATGGCGCGAAGGGCGTCGGGCGAGAGCGGCTTCACCAGGAAGTCGTTCATGCCGGCCGCGAGGCAGGCCTGGCGGTCCTCTTCGAAGGCGTTGGCGGTGAGCGCCACGATCGGGGCGGCGACGCCGAGACGGCGCAGGGCGCGGGCGGTGTCCTCGCCCGAGAGGCCCGGCATGCGCATGTCCATCAGGACCAGGTCGTAGGTCCCCACGCCGCAGGCGGCGATCGCCTCCTCCCCGCAGGCCGCCTGGTCGACGGCGCAGCCCTCGCGCGCCAGCAGCGCGCGGCCGAGCATGGCGTTGATCGGATTGTCGTCCACCAACAGAACGCGCGCCCCGGGCGCGGCCGCCTGGGCGATGCGCTCGTCGTCCTGATCCACCGCTGCGGCAGAGGCCTCGCCCGCCGCGATGCGCACCCGCTCGACCAGCGAGGCGCGGCGGAGCGGCTTGATCAGATAGCCCGCGAAACCGGCCTCGCGATAGCCTGGGATCGCCTGCCGCTCCTTGGCCGAGAGCATGACGATCGCCGCGCGGTCGGAGGGCGGCCGCAGCTTGCGCCCGGGCGTCGCGAGGGCGTGATCGAGGATGAGCACGTCGCCCGGCCCGGTCGCGGCCAGCGCCTGGGCCAGACTCTCGCCGCTCGCCGGGTCGCCGCCACAGTGCGCCACCTGCCGACGCACCGCCTCGCGCAGCATCGGGTTGGCGCTGGCCACCGCGATTCGCCGCCCGGCGAGCGACAACGGTTCGCGCGGCGCGCGGACGCGGAACGCCGCCTCCAGCCAGAACAGCGCCCCGCCCTCGGGCCGCGGCTCGACGCCCACCTCGCCCTGCATCGCCTCGGCGAGCCGGCGGGCGATCGCCAAGCCCAGGCCCGCCCCGCCGAGCGCCGCATGCGCCACCTCGGCCTGGGCGAAGGGTTCGAAGATCCGCTCGCTGGCCTCGGGCGAGACGCCGGGGCCGGTGTCCTCGACCGAGAAGCGCACGCGCCCCGGCGCGACGACCTCGGCGCAGACCAGAACGCCGCCGGTGCGGGTGAACTTGATCGCATTGCCCGCGAAGTTGAGCAGGATCTGGCGCAGGCGCCCCTCGTCCGCGTCGATCTCCCCCAGGCTCGCGGGCGCGCTCCAGGCGACCTCCAGACCCTTCTCGCGGGCGCGCGGCGCCAGCAGCTCGCAGACGCCGCGCAGCAGGGCCTCGACCTCCACCGGCGCGGCATGCAGCTCGAGCCGCGCGGCGCCGAGCCTGGCGAAATCCAGCACGTCGTTGACGAGCGTCAGCAGGTGCTCGCCGCTCTCGCGAAGGGCGAGCACATAGGCCCTTTGCTCGGCGCTCAGGCGGGTGCCGTCCAGCAGCCCCGCCATGCCGATCACACCGTTGAGGGGGGTACGGAACTCGTGACTCAGCGCCGCCAGTTGCTCGGCGGTGATCGCCGCGCGACGGGGACGTCGCTCGCGGAGGGGTCGGCGGGGACGGGTCATGGCCGCGCGAGGCTAGCGGCCGCGGCTTAACGGTCGGTCAAACGCCGGCGGGCGGCTCGGCCCGGGCGGCGGCCATCTCCTGGGCGAGCGCCAAGAGCGCCGAACGGGTGCGCGCGTCGGGGATGGCGTTGAAGGCG
The DNA here is from genome assembly GCF_035475775.1 of Phenylobacterium sp. GTDB lineage: Bacteria > Pseudomonadota > Alphaproteobacteria > Caulobacterales > Caulobacteraceae > Phenylobacterium. The sequence continues at coordinate 69,119 of NZ_DATIMC010000029.1, forward strand.
CGCAGCATCTCGATGGCCCCGGGGCGGGCCAACGCCTGGAACAGCTCGTCGTCGCCGGCCGCCGCGGCCGCATCCTCGCCGACCAGCCAGCCGACGGAGGTGGACAGCGCCGTCGCGGCCGCGACCAAGGTGGAGGCGGCCACCCGATTGGTCCCCTGCTCGTACTTCTGCACCTGCTGGAAGGAGACCCCGAGCCGCTCGGCGAGCTCGCTCTGGCTGAGGCCGAGCTGGCGGCGGCGGGCGCGGATGCGAGCTCCGATCGCGGTCTCCAACGCCGGGTGGCGACCCTGCTCGCCGTGCTCCATCACCGCCTCCGCCGGCGCTCAGCATAGCGCAAAGCCCATACCGCTGTTGCGTGAAAGTAGACGCGCGGCGCGCGGCGGCGCTTATAATGGCCCGTTATGCGCGCGCAGACCGCCACGCCTGCCGATCCCACGGGGCTGCTCACGCCCAGGGAGCGCGAATGCCTGCGGCTCGTCGATCAGCACCTGTCGTCCAAGCAGATCGCCCGCGCGCTCGGGATGTCCAAGACCTCGGTCGACACCTATTGCGACCGGGCGCGCCGCAAGCTCGGCGTGGATGACCGCTACGCCGCCGCGCGCCTGTTGCGCCAGGTGGACATCAACCCTGTCCTGACCGGATCAGGACAGCACCCGATCGGGACAGACAGCCGCCCTGCCCCGTGGCCCGATGCGCCGGCCACAACAGGGGTGAGCCATGGGCCACTGGACGAACTTCGACAATCGCGCGGTGATTGGCCGGGCGCTCCGGCTGCGCCGGGAGATCGACGACTTCGAGACCCGCTGGCCGGCCGCGCCGGCGCGGGAGGAGGCGACGCCGGGCTTTACCTGGGCGCAACTCGAGCGGCAGCTGGTCGACCTGGCGGCGACTCCGGCGCAGGCGGCGATGGCGCGGCACCTGGTTTCGGCCAACCGCAAGCTCGCGCCCTTCAAGCCGGCGGAAATGGTGCTGCGGGAGATCCTCTGCATGACCTGGGTCCTGCTGGACGAGAGCTTCCGGCCCGAGGCCTGCCCCGGCTCGGCCGAAACGACCTAGGGCCGGCCGCCCGGCTGGGCGCGATCGGCGGCGTCGCCATCGTCACGGCGCTCGCCTTCGGGGCCATGCTGGCGGGGCTGCACGCCCTGGAAGACCTGGGGCAGACTTTTTCCGGCTTCTGAACCGGATCGCAACCATACCTCGGCTACGAACGTCGCGCGCCCTCAAGGAGGCGTGCAGGAGACCTCTCATGCTCAAGCAACGTCGGATGGTGGCTGAACAGATCGCAGGCGCCCTCTTCGAAGCCGAGGCGGCGATCGACGCCGCGCTCAGCAAGACGGCCCATCTCACCGGCGTGATGCCGGCGCTTCGGCAGCAGGCGGGCCTTTCGGCGCTCGTCGGCCAGGATGCGCTGGAGCGCGCCGCCCAGGCGCTGAGCGCGCTCGCCGAGGCGCGCCGCGCCATCGTCGAGACCCACAAGGAGCTGAGCACGGCCAAGGACCAGGTCGGGCTCGGCGCGGTGATGACCTCGACCGGCGGCGACAAGCCTCCGCAGTTTGCGGCGCAGCTCGTGCGGGGTCGCCAGCTGCGAGCCGTCGGCGGCGTCCAAGCCGCCTGACCCACCGCAACAACGCTGTTTTACGAGCGCCCCGGCTCATGCAAGCTGGGGCGCTTTTCTTTTCGGGGGCCGGCGCCTGCATCCCTATCCCGCAATACCGGCCTGGCTGGGCATCGCCGTCGGCTGGACGGTCGCGGCCCTGGCGCTATGGAAGGGCGGCCGGGCCGAGCGGCTGGCGGCCCTGGGCTTCCTCGTCGCCTGGCTGGCGAGCCCGCTGCTGCGCCACGGCGGTTGGGAAGGCCCGGCCTGGACCGGGCTCTTGGTCGACGGGCTGTTCCTCGCGCTGCTGCTGTGGATCGCGCTCAGCAGCGGCCGCTACTGGCCGCTGTTCGCCGCCGCCTTCGAGCTGCTCTCGGTGTTCACCCATCTGGCGCGGCTGATCGATCCCGGGGTCCGCGCCTGGGCCTACGCCACGGCCGATGCGATCTGGACCTATCTGCTGCTGGCGGCGCTCTGCGCGGGCGTCGTCAGCCGCTGGCGCAAGGCGGCTCAGCCGATCGCCGCGGCGGATGCCGCGACCGTCGAGCCGGGCGTGACGCGGCGATAGATCAGCGCCTCGGCCACATGCACCCGGCGCACGGCCTCGGCGCCTTCCAGGTCGGCGATGGTGCGGGCGAGCCGAAGGGTTCGGGTCCAGCCGCGCGCGGTGAGGCCGCCCGCCTCGGCGGCGCGGGTGATGAGCGCGCGGGCGGCGGCGTCGAGCGCGCAGATCGTCTCCAGCCAGTCGCCTTCGGCCTGGGCGTTCAGCGCCGCGGCGCCCTCGCCCGCCCGGGCGGCGCGCTCGGTCTGCCGCTCGCGCGCCCGGCCGACCCGCGCCGCGGCCTCGGCGGTGCCCTCGGCGGGCGGCGGCAGGGCCAGATCCGCCGCGGTCACCGGCGGGACCTCCACCTGCAGGTCGATGCGGTCCATGAGCGGGCCCGAGACGCGGTGCTGGTAGTCGGCCTGGCAGCGCGGCGCCCGCCCGCAAGCCCCGCGGCCGGCGCCGCCATGGCCGCACCGGCAGGGGTTCATCGCCGCCACCAGCTGCACGCGGGCGGGGTAGCGCACGTGGGCGTTGGCGCGGGCGACGACCACTTCGCCGGTCTCCAGCGGCTGCCGCAGCGAATCCAGCGCCTGGGCCGAGAACTCCGGCAGCTCGTCGAGGAACAAGACGCCGTTGTGCGCCAGGCTGACCTCGCCGGGCTTGGCCTTCAGGCCGCCGCCGGTGAGCGCGGCCATGCTGGCCGAGTGGTGCGGACTGCGGAACGGCCGCGCGCGGGTCAGCTGGCCCTTGGCGATCAGCCCCGCCACGGAGTGGATCATCGAGGTCTCGAGCAGCTCCTCCGGCGTCAGCGGCGGCAGCAGGCCCGGCAGGCGGGCGGCCATCATCGACTTGCCCGAGCCGGGCGGGCCCACGAACAGCAGGTTGTGGCCGCCGGCGGCGGCGATCTCCAGGGCGCGCTTGGCGTTCTCCTGGCCCTTGACGTCGCGCAGGTCCGGCGCGCGCTCGGCGTCCAGCATCGGGCCGGGCCTCGGCGGCGACAGCATCTGGGCGCCGCGGAAATGGTTGACGAGGGCGATCAGCGACGGCGCAGCGAGGATCCGCGTCTCGCCGGCCCAGGCCGCCTCCGGCCCGCAGGCCTCCGGGCAGATCAGGCCCAGATCGAGGGCGCCGGCGGCCACGGCGGCGGGCAGCGCGCCGGCGACCGGCGCGATCCGCCCGTCCAGCGACAGCTCGCCCATGGCCGCCCAGCCGGCCAGCGCGTCCGGCGGGATCACGCCCATGGCGGCCATCACCGCCAGCGCGATCGGGAGGTCGTAGTGGCTGCCGACCTTGGGCAGGTCGGCCGGCGCCAGGTTGGCGATGATCCGCCGGCCGGGCATGGCCAGGCCCAGGCCGGTGAAGGCCGCCCGGACGCGCTCGCGGCTCTCCGCCACGGCCTTGTCGCCGAGGCCCACGACGATGAAGGCCTGCTCGCCGGAGGTCAGCTGCACCTCCACGTCCACGCGCACGGCCTCGACCCCCTGGAACGCCAAAGTCATCACGCGCGCGGACATGGCCGGCCCTCAACAGCTTGTGTGTCACCGGAAGTTATCCACAAGACCCAGGAACGACCGTGGCCATATGGCGAACTTAACCGGAACATTAGGTGAAGGCGTAGCTTATCGCGGGTTGCATCGCAAGGCGCCGCTTCAAACCTGGGCGCGAACCGCTTCGATACGTTCCCACATGATCTCGGCCGCGTCGACGCCCGAAAACCGCTTCAGGGACATCGCGCCGGTCGGCGAGGTGACGTTGATCTCGGTGAGGTAGCCGCCGATCACGTCGATGCCGACGAACATCAGTCCGCGCGCCTTCAGCTCGGGGCCGATGCGGCCGCAGATCTCGCGGTCGCGGGCGGTGAGCTCCACCGGCTCCGGCGTCCCGCCGACCGCCATGTTGGAGCGGATCTGGCCCTTCTGCGGGACGCGGTTGATCGCCCCCACCGCCTCGCCGTCGACCAGCAGGATGCGCTTGTCGCCCGCCGTCACCGCGGGCAGGAATTTCTGGAGGATGACCGGCTCATCGGCGATCTGGGCGTGTAACTCGAGGAGGGCGTCGAGATTCGGGTCGTCGGCCGGATGGCGCGTCACGCCCGAGCCGCCCTTGCCGTTCAGCGGCTTCAGGACGACGTCGCCGTGGCGGGCGCGGAACTCGCGGATCGCCTCACGGTCCCAGGTGATCAGCGTCGGCGGCTGCAGATCGGGGAACCTGGTGACGAACAGCTTCTCCGGCGCGCTCCTGACCTCGGCCGGGTTGTTGACCACCAGGGTTTCGGGGTGGATCGCCTCCAGGAAGAAGGTGGCGTCGATGTAGCGCATGTCATAGGGCGGGTCCTGGCGCATCAGGACCACGTCGAAGCTGGCCAGCTCCACGCGGCGGACCTCGCCGAGGGTGGCGTGCCCGCCCTTCACCCGCTGCACGCTGACGTCCCGGCCTCGGGCGAACACCCGGCCGTCCTCCATGGCGAGGCGCTCGGTCAGGTAGACGAACAGCGAATGTCCGCGCGCCTGGGCCTGCTCCATCATCAGGAAGGTGGTGTCGCCCTCGATGTTGATCCCTTCGATGGGATCCATCTGCACGGCGACCTTCAGCGGCATGCGCCCTCTCCCCGGGTTCGACGAGCAGGGACATAGGGCCTGGGATGCGGTTCGGCTAGTTCAGCCTGAGCCTCACCCGCTCGCGGTGGGCGCGGGCGGCCAGCGCGGCGCCGCCGTCCAGGGCCGTGGCGCGGGCCAGGGCCTCCAGCGCGCCGGCCAGCGCGCCCTGCCCCTCGCGGGCGGCGGCGACGTCCAGCCAGGGGTGGTGGTCGGTGGGATCGAGCAGCGCGCGCCTCAGCGCCGCCCGCTCGGCGCGGGGATAGTCGTGCACGGCGCTGGCGCGGGCGAAGATGGTGTTCTGCAGCCGGATCAGCACCGCGCGGTCGGAAACCGGCGCCATCAGCCGGTCGAGCCGGTCGGCGACGTTGGGGGTCAGGCCCGCGTGCAGGGCGCGCCGGGTGAGCTCGGAGGGCAGCACCACCCGGCCCTCGGAGAAGGGATCCAGGGCCAGCGGGCCCTCGTCGGTCTCGATGCGCAGCAGGAAGTGGCCGGGAAAGTCGACCCCCTGGACATGCAGGCCGCACTGGCGCGCCACGTGCAGGTAAAAGACGCCCAGCGCCACCGGCAGGCCCTTGCGCCGCTCCGCGACCGACAGGATGTCGGCGTTCTCGGGGTTCTCGTGGGTGAACAGGTCGCCGCAGAGCCGCAGGTCGCCGGCCATCGCCTCGGCCAGGGCCTCCTCCGGGCTCTCGCGTTGCAGGCGCGCCTTCAGCCGCTCGACGCCGGCCCGCCCCAGCTCGCGGCCGACCTGCGGATCGCGCGCGGGATCCTCGTGGATGGCGCAGGCGAGCGCGGCTTCCAGCAGCGGAAATCCGCCGTCCTCAAGCCCCCCGGCCTCGAGCAGGAAATCCTCGGCGTCTTCGCGTGTCATCCGATCCGCCAGGCGCCCTCAGGCCCCCTTCCAAGCGTCCGGAATATGCACAGGAAGCCGGCCCGGCGCGAGAGCCATGAGGTCGAGGCGAACCGACGCACCCGCCAGCGCCGGACGGCGCGCCGCGAGGCCCGCGCCGGCCCGTCGCAGCCTGGCGCGCTGGTCCGGGCTCACGGCCTCCATGGCCGCGGTCAGGCTGGTGCGGCGCTTGACCTCCACGATGGCGAGCGTGCGCCCGCGCAGCGCCAGGATGTCGATCTCGGCCTGCGGCGTCCTGAGCCGGAACCCCAGGATCCGGTAGCCCCTGGCCATCAGCCAGAGCGCGGCCAGGAGCTCGCCGCGGCGTCCGGCGCGACGGCCGGCGAGGCCTCTTGCGGCGCGGGCTTCGCTACGCGCGCTCATCGCTTGAGCGCCAGGGCGCGGCGGTAGAGCTCGCGGCGCGGCAGGCCCAGCGCCCTGGCGACCTCCGCGGCGGCCGCGGCGGGCTTGAGGCGGCTGAGCGCCTCGACGAGCGCCGCCTCGGCGTCCGCCGCGCTCGCCGCCGTCTCGCGGCCGGCCGCGACCAGGACCACGAGCTCGCCCTTCGGCCGGGCGAACTGCGGATCCGCGGCGAGCGCGCCGAGCGGTCCGCGCACGATGGTCTCGTGCAGCTTGGTGAGCTCGCGGCAGACCACGGCCTCGCGGTCGCCGAACACGGCCGCCATGTCGGCGAGGCTGGCCGCCAGCCGCGAGCCGCCCTCGAAGAACACCAGGGTGGCGCGGATCCCCGCCAGCTCCTCAAAGGCGCGCCGCCGCGCCGCGCTCCGGGGCGGCGGAAAGCCCGCGAACAGCACGCGGTCGGTGGGCAGGCCGGCGGCCGAGAGCCCGGCGATCAACGCCGAGGCCCCGGGGATCGGGATCACCGCATGGCCCGCCCCGGCGGCCTCGCGCACCAGCCGGTAGCCGGGATCGGAGATCAGCGGCGTGCCGGCGTCGGAGACCAGCGCCACGCGCGCGCCCTGGGCGAGCGCCGCCAGCGCCTTCGGCCGCGTGCGCGCCGCCGCATGCTCGTCGTAGCGCTCCAGCCGGGCGGCGAGCCCGAACGCCGAAAGCAGCTTGCCGGTGACGCGGGTGTCCTCCGCCAGCACCAGGTCGGCGGCCGCCAGCACGTCGAGCGCGCGCAGGGTGATGTCGCGCAGGTTGCCGATCGGCGTCGCCACGACGTAGAGCCCCGGCGCGAGCGGGGCCGGGTTCAGTGCGGGCGGCGGCAGGGGGCGGGCCATGCCCGCGAGGCTTCACTGCTCCGCGGCGGCCTGGCAAGTGCGCGCGACGCGCCTCTGCTACAGTGGGGCGGGGGTTCGCATGCGCGTCGCAGTCATCGGAGCCTACGGCCTGATCGGGTCCTACGTGACCGCCCGCCTGCTGCGGGAGGGCTGGAACGTGGTCGGCGTCGGGCGCGGGACGGCCGCCGCCGCCCGCCGCCAGCCCCGCGTCGAATGGGCGGCGGCGGACCTGCGCCGCATGGACCCGGCCCGGTGGCGGCCGGTGATCGAAGGCGCGGCGGCTGTCGTGAACTGCGCGGGCGCCTTGCAGGACAGCTCCCGCGACGACCTCGAGGCCACGCACGTGAAGACCGTCGCGGACCTGATCCAGGCCTGTGGCGAGGCCGGGGTTCGCCGCTTCGTGCAGATCTCGGCCGCCGGCGCGCCGAACGGCGTGGGCCGCTTCGGCCGGACCAAGCGGGCCGCGGAGCAGGCGCTGCAGGCGTCCGGGCTGGACTGGGTGATCCTGCGCCCGGTGCTGGTGATCGCGCCGGCGGCCTATGGCGGCGGCGCTCTGTTGCGCGGCCTGGCGGCGTTTCCGGGCGTCATCCCGGCGTTCCGGCCCGATTCGGTCGTGCAGACGGTCGCGGTCGAGGACGTCGCCGAGGCCGTGGTCCGGGCGCTCGATCCCCGCGCGCCCGCCCGCGTGGCCTACGATCTCGCCGCGCCGGAGCCGACGCGCCTGGGCGAGGTGCTGCTGGCGCTCCGGGCCTGGCTCGGCCTGCCGCCGGCCCGTGTCGTCGCCATCCCGCCCTGGCTGGCGCGGACGCTCGGTCGCGCCGCGGACGCGCTCTCGGCGCTCGGCTGGCGCAGTCCGATGCGCAGCGCCACCCTGGCGCAGCTCGTCGCCGGCGTGCGCGCCGAGGACCCGGCGGAGGCGCCGGCGGTCCGGCTGCGCAGCCTCGCCGAGGTCCTCGCCCAGCAGCCGTCCGGCGTTCAGGAGCGCTGGTTCGCGAGGCTCTACTTCGTCAAGCCGCTGGCGCTCGCCACCCTGGCGGCGTTCTGGGCCGTCTCGGGCGCGATCGGTCTGCTCCGCCATGCGGCGGCGGCCCGCCTGCTGAGCGGCGCCGGCGTTTCGGGCGGTCTCGCCGAAGCCCTGGTGATCGGCGGCGCGGTCTGCGACCTCATGCTCGCCGCCCTGGTCTGCGCCCGCGCCACCGCGCCCCTGGCCCTGCGCGGCATGATCCTGCTCACCGGCCTCTATCTGGCTGGCGCGAGCCTCTGGGCGCCCGGGCTCTGGTCGGATCCGCTCGGGCCGCTCGTGAAGACCCTGCCCGCCGCCGTCCTGGCGCTCGCCGCGCTCGCCATGATGGACGAGCGATGAGCCTCTTCCTCGTCCTCAAGGCGCTGCACATCGTGGGCGCGACGGTGCTGTTCGGCACGGGCGCGGGCATCGCCTTCTTCATGGCCATGGCCCACCGCACCGCCGATCCGCGCATCGTCGCCCACACCGCCGGCGCGGTCGTCGTCGCCGACGCGGTCTTCACCGCCACGGCTGTGGTGCTGCAGCCGATCACCGGCGCGGCGCTCGCCTCGATGGGAGGCTATCCCCTGTTCCACGGCTGGATTGCGCTCAGCCTGGCGCTCTACCTGCTGGTCGGCGCCTTCTGGCTGCCGGTGGTCTGGATGCAGCTGCGCATGCGCGACCTCGCCCGGCGCGCCGCCGCCGAGGGCGCGGGCCTTCCGCCCGCCTATCGCCGGCTGTGGCGGCTGTGGTTCGCCTGCGGCGTTCCGGCGTTTGCGGGCGTGCTGGCGATCATCTGGCTGATGACCGCCAAGCCCTCGCTCTAGGTCGCGAGCTCGGCCGTGAGACGGTCCAGCACCAGCCGGCCTGCAGGCGTGGCGCGCAGCCGCTCCGGGTCGGGCGCCAGCAGCCCCAGCGCGGTCAGCTCGGCGATCCTCTGCGGCGCGATCTCGAGCTCCGCCAGCGCTTCGAGCGGGACGCCGTCCGCGAGCCGCAGGCCGGTGAGCAGGCGCTCCTCCGCAGCTTCCCGGGGCGACAAGGGCTGACGGGTCTTCAGGCTCATGCCGGTCCGGGTCACGCGGCGGATGTAGTCGGCGGGCTTGGGCTCGGCGTAGGTCGCCTGGCGGACGCCGCCGATGGTGATCCGCCCATGCGCGCCCGGCCCGCAGCCGAGGTAGTCCTGGCCTCGCCAATAGATGAGGTTGTGGCGCGAGCGGGCGTCCGCGCCGCGCGCGTGGTTGGAGACCTCGTAGGCTTCGAAGCCGGCGTTTCCGAGCACCGCCTGGGTGGTCTCGAACAGCGCCGCGCCGGTGTCGGCGTCCGGCGGCGCCCAGCGGCCCCGGCGCACCGCGAGATCGAAGGCGGTGCCGGCCTCGACGGTCAGCTGGTAGGGCGAGACGTGCTCCGGGCCCAGCGCCAGCGCCCGGGCGAGCTCGTCCGCCCAGGCCGCGGGCATCTGCCCCGGACGGGCGTAGATCAGGTCGATCGAGAGCCGGGGAAAGACGGCGCGGGCGGTTTCGGCGGCGCGGCGTCCTGCCACAGCGTCATGGTTGCGGCCGAGGAAGGCCAGGGCCGCGTCGTCCAGCGACTGCAGGCCCAGCGACAGGCGGTTCACCCCGGCGCCTGCGAACGCCCGGAAGGCGGCGGCCTCGGCGTCGGTCGGATTGGCCTCCAGCGTCACCTCCAGGTCGGGCGCCGGGGTCCAGAGCCGTCGCGCGGCCTCGATGATCTGCGCCGCCCAGCCGGGGTCCATCAGCGAGGGCGTGCCGCCGCCGAAGAAGATGGAGGTCAGGGTGCGCGGCCCGGTCAGCGCGGCCTGCGCCTCCAGGTCGAGCGCGATGGCGCGGGCGAGGGCGGCGGGCTCCTCGCCTGCGCGGGCGCGGACCACGTTGAAGTCGCAGTAGGGGCAGATCCGCGCGCAGTACGGCCAATGGACGTAGACGCCGAGCGGCGCGGGGCCGGTCAAACGAGGGCGGCCTTCAGCTTCGCGTAAGCCCGCGCGCGATGGCTCATCTGCGCCTTCTCGGCCGGGTCCATCTCGCCGAACGTCTGGCGCCGGCCTTCGGCCATGAAGATCGGATCGTAGCCGAAGCCGCGCCCGCCGCGCGGCGGGAAGGTCAGGGCGCCGTCCACGCGACCTTCGACCACCACCGCGGGTCCCCCTGGCCAGGCGATCGCCAGAGCGCAGGTGAACCAGGCGGCGGTGTCGTCGCTCTCCGCCGCGTCCAGTCGCTGCTCCACCTTCTGCATGGCGAGGTCGAAGTCCCGCCCCGGCCCCGCCCAGCGCGCGGAGTAGACGCCGGGCTGCCCGCCCAGCGCCCGCACCGACAGGCCGGAGTCGTCGGCGAGCGCGACGAGCCCGCTCGCCTCGGCCGCGGAGCGGGCCTTCAGCAGCGCATTGCCGGCGAAGGTCGATTCGGTCTCCTCCGGCTCCGGCAGCGCCAGGTCAGCGGCGGTCACCACGTCGAACCGATGCTCCAGCATCTCCGCCAGTTCGCGCGCCTTGCCGGGATTGTGGGTCGCTATGACCAGGCGCGTCCCCGGCTCGAGCTTCAGGGCCATGGCCTTCGCCTCCTTGGGGCCGCGGACCATAGCGCCGGCACGGGCGGTTGCATTGCAAAAGTTTAATATCGTTACTCGATATTCATTTGATCGAATTTCGATGCGGCCCTATCCCTCTGCGCCAGGAGAACGGCGTTACCGTTCGGCAATTTCGCTGCGCCGCAGCATGAGAATTTGGAGCTGGGATCATGACCAGGACTTTCGCCGAGACCTTCGACCGCGCCGCGCTGGCGATGTTCTTCGTTTTCGCCACCCTGCCGGTGATCGGGCTGCCGCTGCTCGCCGTCGCGGCCAACGGCGTCATCCAGTAGAGTTCCGCCTCGCATGGGCCCGGTGGGGTCCGTGGAGGGCCGCGGAGGGGCCGTCATGATGATGCGCGCGCTGGGTCCGGGATCGGTCTCGAGCTTCCTCAAGGTCATCCTGGACGTGGTCTACGCGGCTCTGATCGTGGGCCTCGGCGCCGTCGGCCTGTTGCTGATCGCCGCCCTGGTGTTCAGTTTCGACCCCGGCCTGTTGCGCGGCATGACGCTCTCGGCCGGCGGCGCATCGCTCGCCAGCCGCTGGCCGGCGGTGACGGGCGGCCTGCTCGCCGCGGGCCTCTACATCGCCGGCGTGCTGGTCATCGTGGGTTGCCTGCGGCGCATCTTCGCGACGCTCACCGCGGGCGACCCCTTCCATCCGGACAACGTCAGCCGGCTGCGGCTGATCGGCGCCATGCTGGCCGCCCTCGAGCTCGGCCGTTACGGCGTCTGGGCCGTCGGCGCCTGGCTCATGCCGGAGGTCGCCAAGGCGCGGCCCGGCCTCAGCCTCACGGCCTGGTTCTCGGTGCTGGTGGTGTTCGTGCTGGCCGAGGTGTTCCGCGAGGGCGCACGACTGCGGCGCGAAGCGGAGCTCACCATCTGATGCCGATCCAGGTGCAACTCGACCGGGTGCTGTTCGAGCGCCGCATGTCGCTCACCGAGCTCGCCGACCGCGTCGGCGTGACCATCGCCAACCTGTCGATCCTGAAGACCGGCAAAGCGCGGGCCGTGCGCTTCTCCACCCTGGCCGCGCTCTGCCGCGAGCTGGACTGTCAGCCGGGCGACCTCCTGACCTACGAACCGGGCCCGTCGGAGGCGCCGGACTAGCCTGGGTGCGCCGCAGCGCAAGAGCTGTGGCATTGCGGGGACACTTTCCTGCTCATCCGCCAGAAGTCTTGATCTTTCAATCTCGCCTGCCTATGTGCGCTGCAGCAATAGATGCGTTGCACAAAGGAGAGTGAGATGATCGCCGTTCTCGAACGCTTCCTCGACGCGCTGTTCGCGCCGCTGGCGCGCGAACTCGCCCGCATGCCCGCCACCGCGTTCCGTCACCTGCTTCCGGGAATGTAGGCGCCGCTTCCCTCCCCGCGACGGGGAGGGAGTCTCACGCGACCGCCGCCCGCTGCAGCACGCAAAGCTCGCCGATGCCCTTGCGGGCGAGTGCGAACAGCGCCTCGAACTCGGCTTCGGAGAAGCCGCGCTTCTCGCCCGTCGCCTGGATCTCGACGATGTCGCCGTTGCCGGTCAGCACGAAGTTGGCGTCCGCCTCGGCGGTGGAGTCCTCCTCGTAATCGAGGTCCAGCACCGGAGTTCCGGCGAACACGCCGCAGCTGATCGCCGCCACCTGGCCGAGGATCGGATCCCTGGCGATGACCCCTTCCGCCAGCATGTAGCGGGTCGCCTGGCGCAGCGCGACCCAGGCTCCGGTGACCGCGGCGGTGCGCGTCCCGCCATCCGCCTGGACGACGTCGCAGTCGATGGTGATCTGGCGCTCGCCCAGCGCCTTGAGGTCCACCACCGCGCGAAGCGAGCGGCCGATCAGGCGCTGGATCTCCTGGGTGCGGCCGGACTGCTTGCCCTGCGCCGCTTCGCGTCGGCCGCGGGTGTGCGTGGCGCGCGGCAGCATGCCGTACTCCGCGGTCACCCAGCCCTGGCCCCGCCCGCGCAGGAAACCCGGCACGCCCTCCTCCAGGCTGGCGGTCACCAGCACCTTGGTGTGGCCGAAGCTCGCCAGGCAGGAACCCTCGGCGTAGCGGTTGACGCCGGTCTCCAGGGTCACGGGGCGGAGCGCCTCGGGGGTGCGTTCGGAAGGCCGCATGATGGTCAATGGAACTCCTGGCCGAGGTCGGGCGTCTTGCGCCGGATGAGGCGGCGCTTATCCTAGATCGACAAGGCCCAGTCCATGGGCGCGCTCGAGAGACTGCCGCAGGCAGACGTGAACAATTCCATCCTAGGCCGCGGGCCGTCGCTCGCCGAACTCGACGAACGCGCCCGGGATATCTTCCGGAGGATCGTCGAAGGTTATCTCGAGACCGGCGAGCCGGTGGGCTCGCGCACGCTCTCGAAGGGCGGCATCGCGCTGTCGCCGGCCTCGATCCGCAACACCATGCAGGACCTGACGCAGCTCGGGCTGCTCGGCTCGCCGCACGTCAGCGCCGGGCGGCTGCCCACCCACGCCGGGCTGCGGCTGTTCGTCGACGGGCTCTTGGAGGTGGGCGACATCGCCGAGGAGGAGCGGCGCGCCATCGATGCGCGGCTGGGCGCCCATGGCCGCAACTACGAGGACGCGCTGAACGAGGCCTCGGCCATCCTGTCGGGCCTGGCGGGCGCGGCGAGCGTGGTGGTGACCCCGATCCGCGACGCTGGCGTCAAGCACGTGGAGTTCGTCGCCCTCGGCGTCGAGCGCACGCTGGCCGTCATGGTCTTCGAGGACGGGACCGTGGAGAACCGGCTGATCCGGCTGCCGGCCGGCGTCACGCCCTCGGCGCTGCAGGAGGCCTCCAACTTCCTCAATGCGCGCCTGCGCGGCCGAACGCTCGTCGAGGCGCGCGCCGACCTGAAGGCCGAGCTCGAAAGCGCCCGGCGCCAGCTCGACGCCACGGCCGCGCATCTGGTGGAGGATGGGCTCGCCGCCTGGAGCGGGGAGGGCGACGAGCGCGCCCTCATCGTGCGCGGCCGCGCCAACCTTCTCGAGGATCGCGACGCGCTGGACGACCTGGAGCGGGTCCGCTCGTTGTTCGAGGATCTGGAGGAGAAGGAGCAGCTCATCCAGCTGCTGGACGGCGTGCGCGACGGCCAGGGGGTGCGGATCTTCATCGGTGCGGAGACCCGGCTGTTTTCGCTCTCGGGTTCCGCCGTGATCGCCGCGCCCTATATGACGGGCTCGCAGCGGGTGGTCGGCGCGATCGGCGTGATCGGCCCCGCGCGGCTGAACTACGCGCGGGTCATTCCGTTGGTGGACTACACCGCCCGCGTGCTTGGCCAGGTGATGAACGCCTAAGACAAAGAAGCCAGGAATCCCATGTCCGAAGACAAGACCCCGGCCGACCCCGCCGAGGCGCCGGCCAACGATGTCGAGACCGATGAGGTCGCGGCCATCCGCGCCGAGGCCGCGGCCCTGAAGGAGCAGGTGCTGCGCTACGCCGCCGAAGCCGAGAACACCCGCCGGCGCGCCGAGCGCGAGGCGAACGACGCGCGCGCCTACGCCATCCAGAAGTTCGCCCGCGACCTCCTGGGCGTCGCCGACAATCTCGCCCGCGCCCTGTCGCACCTGCCGACCGATCTCGCCGATCCGGCGACCAAGAACTTCGTGGTCGGCGTGGAGATGACCGAGAAGGAGCTGCAGACCGCCTTCGAGCGCAACGGCCTGAAGAAGATCCATCCAGCCAAGGGCGAGAAGTTCGACCCACACAAGCACCAGGCCATGATGGAGCTCGCCGAGACCGACGCGCCGCCCGGCTCGGTGGTCGAGGTCATGCAGTCCGGCTACGAGCTCCTGGGCCGGCTGGTGCGCCCGGCGATGGTGGTCGTGGCCGGCAAGGCCGCCTCGGCCGGCGGCAAGCCCGACGGCGACGGGTCCGCAAATCCCTATTCGGCCGGCGAGGACGGCGACGGGCCCGGCGGCTCGGTGGACACCCGGGCCTAGGTTCGCGCGCGGCGCCCGCGGCAAAAGACCGGCGGCCGCCGGCGACGGCCAAGATACGCTTCCGCGGCCTTCAGAATCCGCTAATGTGCAAAGTCCCTTCCAGTCGGGGCGCGGCCGGGTCGAATCGTCCGCGGGTGAGGATCGGGACAGACGCATGAAGCTGACGATCGAGCGCGCAGCGCTCCTGAAGGCTCTCGGGCACGTGCAGAGCGCGGTGGAGCGGCGCAACACCATCCCGATCCTCTCCAACGTGCTGCTCTCCGCAGAGCGGAACGGCGTCTCCTTCTCGGCGACCGACCTCGACATGGAGATCGTCGACGCCGCGGCGGGCCATGTCGACCAGCCGGGCCAGATCACCGCGCCGGCCCACATGCTCTACGAGATCGTCCGCAAGCTGCCCGAAGGCGCCGATGTCTCCCTGAGCTTCACCGGCGAGGACCCCAGGCTCGCCGTGCAGGCGGGGCGCTCGCGCTTCAATCTGCCGGTGCTGCCGGCCGGCGACTTTCCGGTGATGAGCGCCGACGGTCTCTCCGGGGCCATGTCGCTGGACGCCGCCGACCTCATCCGGCTGATCGACAAGACCCGCTTCGCGATCTCGGCGGAGGAGACCCGCTACTACCTCAACGGCATGTACCTCCACACGGTGATGGAGGACGGCGCGCCGAAGCTGCGCGCGGTCGCCACCGACGGCTCGCGGCTGGCGCTGGCCGAGATGCCGGCCCCGGAGGGGGCGACCGGCCTGCCCGGGGTGATCGTACCGCGCAAGACCGTGGGCGAGGCGCGCCGCCTGCTGGAGGACGCCGGCGAGGGCGTGGAGCTGCAGATCAGTCCGCAGAAGGTGCGCTTCGCCTTTGCGGGCGCGGCGCTGACCTCCAAGGTCATCGACGGCAACTTCCCCGACTACGGCCGCGTCATCCCCAAGGACAACACCCGCAGCGTCTCGGTCGAGGCCAAGCTGTTCGCCCAGGCGATCGACCGGGTGGCGACCATCTCCGCGGAGAAGTCCCGCTCCGTGCGCCTGGCGTTCGAGGCCGGCAAGGTGGTGCTCACGGTGCGCAACATGGAGGCGGGCCAGGCCGTCGAGGAGCTCGAGGTCGACTACGATGGCGAGCCGTTCGAGCTGTCGTTCAACGCCCGCTTCCTGATGGACATCACCGACCAGATCTCCGGCGAGACGGCGGAGCTGCGCTTCGGCGGTCCCAACGACCCGGCCCTGGTGCTCGACCCGGGCGATGCGCTCGTCCAGTACATCCTCATGCCGCTCCGGGTCTGAAGTCCCTTCCCGGATGGGCAGGGCGGACGAGGCGCAGCCTCGTCCGGGTGGGGTGTGCGGGCCAAAACGCCTGGCTCGCAGTTTGATCCTGACTTCCCCACCCTGACCGCTTCGCGGTCTTTCCCTCCCCATCAAGGGAGGGACTAATGCCCGTGCGGCCCCTCGTAGACGCCCGGGGCGAGGCGCTCGTCCTCGGGGCCATCGGAGCCGCTGGCCAGCACGAACCTGCGATCGCAGTAGGGGCATTCGACGAAGTCGGCCTCGCCCATCTCCAGCCAGACCCGGGGGTGGCCGAGCGCACCGCCGACGCCGTCGCAGGCGACGCGGCCCGAGCGCACCTCGATCGTCTCGGGCGCGGGCAGGTCCGGCGTCAGCGCCGGCTGGGCGGGCGCGGGCTCGGGCCGCTTCTGGGCCTTGGCGCCCAGGTCTCGAACTCGTCGGGCCATCTGGCATCCTTCTTGGGCCACGCGCAGCTTGGCGCGCCGCCGGGGCGCGCCTAGGTATCGGACGCGCGTTTGCGCCGTCAACGATCCGGAGAGGGCATGGAGCTTCCCGACTACGCCATCGAGGCCCGCGGCCTGGTCAAGATCTACGCGGCGACCAAGACCACGCCGGAGATGCAGGCCTTGCGCGGCGTCGACCTGGCGATCCCGAGGGGCTCGATCTTCGGCCTCCTGGGGCCGAACGGCGCGGGGAAATCGACCTTCATCAACATCCTGGCGGGTCTCTGCCGCAAGACCTCCGGGACGGTGAGGATCTGGGGCCGCGACATCGACGAGCGGCCGAGGGACGCGCGCGCCGCGATCGGGGTGGTGCCGCAGGAGATCGCCGCCGATCCCTTCTTCACCCCGCGGGAGAGCCTGGAGGTGGCGGCGGGGATGTATGCCGTGCCGCCCGGCCAGCGGCGGACCATGGAGCTGCTCACCGCGCTCGGCCTCGCCGACAAGGCGGAGGCCTATGTGCGGCAGCTCTCAGGCGGCATGAAGCGGCGGCTGATGGTCGCCAAGGCCATGGTGCACAACCCGCCGGTGCTGATCCTGGACGAGCCCACGGCCGGCGTCGACGTGGAGCTGCGCCGCCAGCTCTGGAACTACGTGCTGGAGCTGAACCGCAAGGGGGTGACCATCGTGCTCACCACCCACTACCTGGAGGAGGCCCAGGAGCTCTGCGACCAGATCGCGATCATCAACCGCGGCCAGGTGGTCGCCTGCGAGCCCACCACGACCCTGCTGCGCCGCATGGACACCCGCAAGGTCCTCGTCACGCCGGAGGAGCCGATGACCGCGGCCCCGCCGCTCCCCGGGTTCGACACCCAGCTCCTGCCGTCCGGCGGCTTTTCGGTGAGCTACCGCACGGGCCATTCCACGGTCGAGCAGGTGCTGGCGGCGATCCGCAAGGCGGGGCTGCACATCAAGGACATCTCCACCGAGGATCCCGATCTCGAGGACGTCTTCGTCTCCCTCACCTATGCGGCGGAGGATCCCGTCCAGGCCTGACGCGCGATCAGGTTGCGTCGCGAAACGATGTTTCTGGGTTCCGCGTTCAGGCGTCGGGACACCCGAAGGAGATCGTGACATGAGGAAGACCGTTCTGTTGGCCGCCGCCGCGCTGAGCCTGGCCGCCGCCGCACCGGCCATCGCCCAACCCGTGGGCCGTGGCGGGTGGGATATCGCGCGCCGCGAGTCCTGGCTGCAGCAGCGGATCGACCGCGGCCGCGCCGACGGCTCCCTGGCCCCGATGGAGGCTCGCCGCGCGGAACGCCAGCTCAACCGCGTCCGTCGCGAGGAACGGCGCCTGCGCCGGATGGACGGCGGGGTGCTGCGGCCCTCCGACGCCACCACCCTGCAGGCCCGGCTCGACAACGTCGCCGACCACATCCGCTGGCTGCGCCACAACGACGTCCGCCGGCCCTGGGCCTAGGCCGGCCTGACCTCCGCGCCGAACGCGGCCACGTCATCCAGCAGCGCCGCGGCGGCGGCGGCGACCAGCTCGCCGCCTTTCTCCGGCGTGGCCTGCCCCGGGTCGGAGCCCATCCGTCCGTCCGGATGGCGGGCGCGGAAGTCCCTGGCCTCGCGGATCGGGCCCGAGGGGGCGATCTGCGGGGCGTAGTTCGCCGCCTTGATGGCGTCGGGGTAGGCCCACTGGGTGACGGCGATCTCCGATGGGGTCGCGTGACTGCCGTGGCCGCTCGGGAATTGCCGCTGGGCGATCGCCATCACGCCGCGCAGGTCCCACCAGTTCTTCAGCCTGCAGGCGAAGCCGCGGTTCGAATCGCGGAAGGTGGCCTCGGCGTAGAGCTCGGAGAACGCCGCCTCGATGGTCGCGACGTTGCCGCCGTGGCCGTTCAGGAAATACATCCGCTCGAAGCCCGCAAGCGCCAGGCTGCGGCACCAGTCGCCGATCGCGGCCATGAAAGTCGACGGGCGCAGCGCGATCGTGCCGGGAAAGCCCAGGTGATGCTGCGCCATGCCGATGTTGAACGTGGGCGCGACCAGCAGCTCGGGGTTCGTCGTCTGCGCCTGGTGGGCGATGATCTCCGGACACAGCCAGTCGGTGCCGAGCAGCCCGGTGGGCCCGTGCTGCTCATTAGAGCCGATCGGGATCACCACGGTCTTCGAGCGCTTCAGGTGGTCGTCGATCTCCATCCAGGTGGAGAGGTGCAGGAGCATGGCGGAAAGAGCCTCGTCGGATCGTGCAGACGCGCGCCCGGCTTACTATCTTTGGCGCCGGGCCGATAAGCGCAATCGATAGAGCGAGGAGATCTTCCATGAGCCTCCGTCTGGGCGACACCGCCCCCGACTTCACCCAGGACTCCACCGAGGGCCCGCTGCACTTCTATGAATGGGCCGGGAACAGCTGGGTGATGCTGTTCTCCCACCCCAAGGACTACACCCCGGTCTGCACCACCGAGCTCGGCCTCGTCGCCAAGCTGAAGCCCGAGTTCGACAAGCGCGGCGTCAAGGTCATCGGCCTCTCCGTCGATCCGACCGACAGCCACCACGGCTGGTCGAAGGACATCGAGGAGACGCAAGGCGCCAAGCTGAACTTCCCGCTGATCGCCGACGACGACCGCAAGGTCTCGGACCTCTACGGGATGATCCATCCCAACGCCAACGACACGCTCACCGTCCGCTCGGTGTTCGTGATCGATCCGAACAAGAAGGTGCGGCTGACGCTGACCTATCCCGCCTCGACGGGACGCAACTTCGACGAGCTGCTGCGGGTGATCGATTCCCTGCAGCTCACCGACAGGCACAAGGTGGCCACGCCCGGGAACTGGAAGCACGGCGAGGACGTGATCATCGCGCCTTCGGTCTCCAACGAAGACGCCAAGCAGCTCTTCCCGAAGGGCTTCAAGGAGCACAAGCCGTACCTGCGCACGACGCCGCACCCGGCGGGGTGAACGCCAAGCGTCCCTCCCTTGATGGGGAGGGACAGACCGCGAAGCGGTCAGGGTGGGAAGCGTGGGCCAAACGCTGAGGTCGAGGATGAGCCCCAATGCCCCGCCCTTCCATCGCTCCGCTCCGGCTGTCCCTCCCCATCAAGGGAGGGACTACCTCTTCGCCGGCTCCGGGCCGACCGCGATCACCGTCCCCGGCTGGGCCGGCATGGCGACAAGCCGCCAGCCCGCCGCCTCCCGGGCGAAGGTGAGCAGGCACTGCTGGGTCGGATCGCGCACGCACACGTGGTCGCGATCGATCGGCTTCAGGAGCGCGGCCGTCTGGCGCGCGGAGGGCGCGGCGGCGAGCGGCTGATCGGTCCCCTGCCGCACCAGGCGAAGCGCCGCCGGATCGATCCGCCGGTCGAGCGCGGCGTCGGAGGGTCCGCCTTCCACGTCCAGGCCGTTCGCCCGCCCCAGGCCGGCGATCTGCCGGCGCAGGTCCGCCCTCAGGGCCGGGCGGTCGAGACGGGTCTCGAAGCCCCTGGCGTCGCCCGCCTGCACGGCGGCCAGCAGTCCCTGGACATCCGGCGCCGCCGCCTTGACCGGGTCGCGCCCGCCGCAGGCGCAAACGAGGAGGAGCGCCGCCGCGGCGGCGAGGCGAGCCGGCATTCGAAGCATGGCCGGACCATGGCCGCCCGACGATCCGGCCGCAAGCCGCTGCGAAAGGCGATTGTTGCGCTGAATGGCCCCATCCGCATACTCCTCGGGCGCGTATCTCGCCCAGCGTCCCTGGGCGGCAGCCGGAGTGCGGACCGTGTCGGAAGAGGTTTTCCCCGTCCCCGAGGAATGGGCCAAGAAGGCCCTGATGAACGCCCAGGCCTATGAGGCCGCCTGCAGGCGCGTCGAGGCCGCGCCCCAGGCCTACTGGGCCGATCTCGCCAGACGCCTCGACTGGGTCAAGTTCCCCACCGAGATCAAGGATGTCTCCTTCGACCGCGAGGACTTCCGCATCCGCTGGTACTCCGACGGGATCCTCAACGTCTCGGTCAACTGCCTCGACCGCCACCTGGCGACGCGCGGCGACCAGGTGGCGCTGATCTGGGAGAGCGACGGCGGCGAGAGCTATGACGCGCTCACCTACACGCAGCTGCACGCCGAAGTCTGCCGCATGGCCAACGTGCTGAAGGCCAAGGGCGTGAAGAAGGGCGACCGGGTCACCATTTACCTGCCGATGATCCCGGCGGCGGCCGTGGCGATGCTGGCCTGCGCGCGGATCGGGGCGATTCATTCGGTGGTGTTCGGCGGCTTCTCCCCCGACAGCCTGTCGGGCCGCATCCAGGACTGCGACTCCAAGATCCTCATCACCGCCGACGAGGGCCTGCGCGGCGGCAAGCCGGTGCCCCTGAAGCGCAACGTCGACGAGGCGCTGGCCAGCTGCCCGATGGTCACCGATGTCATCGTCATCCGGCGCACGCGGGCCGACGTGCCGATGACGGCCGGCCGGGACGCCTACTATTCGGACCTCAAGCAGGGCGTCCCGGACACCTGCGATCCGGAGCCGATGAACGCCGAGGATCCGCTGTTCATCCTCTACACCTCGGGCTCGACCGGAAAGCCCAAGGGCGTGCTGCACACCACCGGCGGCTACCTGGTCTGGGCGGCCTACACCCACGAGATCATCTTCGATTACCGGCCGGGCGAGGTGTTCTGGTGCACCGCCGACGTGGGCTGGGTCACCGGCCACTCCTATGTCGTCTATGGGCCGCTCGCCAACGCCGCCACCAGCGTGATATTCGAAGGCGTCCCCAACTACCCGACCTCCTCGCGGTTCTGGGAGGTCTGCGACAAGCACCAGGTGGAGATCTTCTACACCGCCCCCACCGCCATCCGCGCCCTGATGCGCGAAGGCGACGAGCCGGTGAAGCGCACCTCGCGCGCCTCGATCCGACTCCTGGGCACGGTGGGCGAGCCGATCAATCCGGAGGCCTGGCTCTGGTACCACCGGGTGGTGGGCGAGGAGCGCTGCCCGATCGTCGACACCTGGTGGCAGACCGAGACGGGGGCGGCCCTGATGAGCCCGCTACCGGGCGCCACGCCGCTCAAGCCCGGCTCCTGCACCAAGCCGCTGCCCGGCGTGAAGCCGCAGCTCGTCGACGCCGACGGCAAGGTGCTGGAAGGGGCCGTGACCGGCAACCTCTGCCTGACCGACTCCTGGCCAGGCCAGATGCGCACCGTCTATGGCGACCACCAGCGGTTCATCGAGACCTACTTCTCGACCTACCCCGGCAAGTACTTCACCGGCGACGGAGCCCGCCGCGACGAGGACGCCTATTACTGGATCACCGGCCGCGTGGACGACGTGATCAACGTCTCCGGCCACCGTCTCGGCACCGCCGAGATCGAGTCCGCCCTGGTCGGCCACCACGATGTCGCCGAGGCCGCCGTCGTCGGCTACCCGCACGAGATCAAGGGTCAGGGCATCTACTGCTTCGTCACCCCGAAGGCCGACGTGGCGCCCTCCGATGCGCTGCTCGCCGACCTGCGCGGCTGGGTCAGGCGCGACATCGGCCCGTTCGCCGCGCCGGATGTCATCCAGTTCGCGCCGGCGCTGCCCAAGACCCGCTCCGGCAAGATCATGCGCCGCATCCTGCGCAAGATCGCCGAGGACGACCTCGGCAACCTGGGCGACATCTCGACGCTCGCCGATCCGTCGGTCGTCGACGACCTGGTGAAGAACCGGGCGGCCCGGCGCGGCGAGGACCAGCTGCAGGTGGGCGGCCAGAAGCTGCAGGCCGCGGACCTGGAGGCCGCGCTCCGCGCTCACGACGCCGTGGCCGACGCTGCGGTGGTCGGGGTTCCCACGGGCCCGGCCGGCGACGAGACGCTGCACGCCTTCGTCACGCTGGAGCCGGGCCTCGCCCCCACCGACGTTCTGCAGGCCGACATCAAGGGCTGGCTGCGCCGCGAGGTCGGCGCCCACGCCGTGCCGGCCGAGGTGCGCTTCGTGCGCGGCCTGCCCAAGGCCCGCTCCGGCGAGGTGGTCCGCTCGATCCTGCGCAAGGTGGCCGCGGGCGACGTGAAGGATCTCGGGGACCTGTCGGCGCTGGCCGATCCGTCGGTAATCGACGACCTCGTGGCCGGCCGCACGCCTGCCGAGGCTTGAGCGTTGCGGACGTGAGATGAAGCGGCGCCACGGCTGGGCTAGGCTGCGGCGATGCGCCCGCCCGCCGTTCTCGCCGCCTGCCTGATCGCCGCCGGCCCGGCGCTCGCCGCCGACCTCGACCCGCAGGCCCGGGCGCAGCTCGACCGTGGGCGGCCCTACGTCGATGTCCGCGCCGACCCGGACGGCGAATCCGGGCTGATCCGGGCGGCCATCGACATCGCCGCCCCGCCGCAGGTGGTGTGGGACGTGGTCACCGACTGCGATCTCGCGCCGAAGATGGTGGCCAGCCTGAAGAGCTGCCGCATCCTGCAGAAGGACCCCGCCGGCGCCTGGGACGTGCGCGAGGATATCTCCAGGATGGGCTTCCTGCCCTCGGTGCGGAACGTCTTCCGCTCCGACTACGATCCGCCGAAGAGCGTCCGATTCCACCGCGTCGCCGGCGACCTGAAGGTGTTCGAAGGCGAGTGGCGGATCGAGCCGCGCGGGGCCGGGACGCGGGTGGTTTACGAGAGCCGCGTCTCCGCGCCGTTCCGGGTTCCCGGCCCGATCGCCCGCATCGCGCTGCGTTACGAGGTGCCCCAGGCGCTCATGGCGCTGCGCCGCGAATGCCTGGCGGCGAGGTCAGCGCCCCGCGAGCCGCCCGCCCCCGCCCGCTCAGCGCCTGATCCAGCGCGTCCAGGGCCGCCGGGTCCATCACCGGTTGGGCGCGGGGCGGCAGGTCGAGATTGAGCATCTGCTCGTCCTTCGGATCGTACTTCGGCCAGGCCGGCAGGCCCGGGCCGTTGGGGTCCCCCGTCCTGGCGAAGTTCACCCAGTACTGGGCCGTGAGGTCCGCCATCAGCCGGTCGCCCGCATCCCACGGCAGGTCGGCGTAGCGCAGGTTGTCGAAGGCGTAGGCGACGTCGGAGCCATGCGGCGCGCCCGCCCGCCGCGTGGGCCGCCCGTCCGGCCCGTAGGCCGGCGG
>NZ_DATIMC010000030.1:0-22245 GCF_035475775.1 Phenylobacterium sp.
TCGCATATCGGCGAGCTGGAGGCGCTGACCGCGAACGGCGACGGCGATGCGGTGCGCGAGGCGATCTTCCGGCTGGTGGCCCAGGTGCGCGGCGAGCGGAGCGGGGCCGCGCCCAACCTGCGTGTGGTGGCCGGCGGCTGAGCCGCTCAAGGTCCTCCGACGCCTTTATCCGTCATCCCGGCCGAAGCCCGCGAGAGCGGGCTGGAGAGCCGGGACCCAGCGGTGGCGCGCACCCGGCCCTGGGTCCCCGATCGTCCCTTCAGGCCGTCCGGGATGACGCCAATTTACGGGTGTCAGAGCTGGGCGAGGACCGCCAAGGCGCCAAGCCGCGCTAGATCGAATAGACCCGGGCGAGGTGCACCCGCAGCAAGCTGGCGATCAGCCCCGCGGCCGCGCATCCCAGTAGGCTCACCAGAGCGGCCAGCACCATGTCTCGGCCCTGTCTCGATTACCGCGAGGAGCTCGCCCTCCCCGGCTGGGCCCGAAATGTGGCGACGCCGGGGCGGACCTACTCCGCCGCGGCCATCGCCGGCGAGCGGGCGGCCTTCAGGCGTCGCACGAGGGCGTCGTGCTCGGCGCGGAGCGCCTTGGGCAGCCGGTCGCCGAACTTCTCATAGTGCGTGCGGATGAGGGCGGCCTCCTCGGTCCAGACCTCCGGATCGACGGCGGTGAGCAGCCGCAGCTGGTCGGCCGTGAGGCCGAGGCCGTCGACGTCCAGGCTGTCCGGCGCGGGCACCAGGCCGATCGGCGTCTCGATGGCCGCGGCGCGGCCCTCCAGCCGCTCGACGATCCATTTCAGGACCCGGGCGTTGTCGCCGAACCCCGGCCAGACGAAACGGCCGCGCTCGTCCTTGCGGAACCAGTTGACGAAGTAGATGCGCGGCAGCTTGGCGGGATCGGCCCGCTCGCCCATGGCCAGCCAGTGGCCGAAGTAGTCGCCCATGTGGTAGCCGCAGAACGGCAGCATGGCGAACGGATCGCGCCTCAGCTCGCCGATCTTGTTCTCCGCCGCGGCGGTGCCTTCGGAGGCGACGTTCGAGGCCATGAACACCCCGTGCGCCCAGTCGCGGGCTTCGGTGACCAGCGGCACGGCGGTGGCGCGGCGGCCGCCGAACAGGATCGCCGAGATCGGCACGCCGTTCGGATCCTCCCACTCCGAGGCGGCCACCGGGCATTGCGAGACCGGCGCGGTGAAGCGGGCGTTCGGGTGGGCGGCGGGTTCGGGGCTCGCCGGCGTCCAGTCGCGGCCGCGCCAGTCGATCAGGTGCGCGGGCGGCTCGGGCGTCAGCCCTTCCCACCACACGTCGCCGTCGTCGGTGAGCGCCACGTTGGTGAAGATGCAGTTGGCGTGCAGGGCGGCGATGGCGTTGCGGTTGGTCTTCAGCCCGGTGCCGGGCGCGACGCCGAAGAAGCCCGCCTCCGGATTGGCCGCATAGAGCCGGCCGTCCTCGCCGAACCGCATCCAGCAGATGTCGTCGCCGACCGTCTCGGCCTTCCAGCCGGGCAGCGTCGGGACCAGCATGGCCATGTTGGTCTTGCCGCAGGCGCTGGGGAAGGCGGCGGCCATGTAGTGCGGCTGGCCCTTGGGCGGGGTCAGCTTGACGATCAGCATGTGCTCGGCGAACCAGCCCTCGTCGCGGGCCATCACCGAGGCGATGCGCAGGGCGAAGCACTTCTTGCCGAGCAGCGCGTTGCCGCCGTAGCCGGAGCCGTAGGACCAGATCTCCCGGCTCTCCGGGAAGTGAACGATGTACTTGATGTCGTTGCAGGGCCAGGCGACGTCCTTCTGGCCGGGCTCCAGCGGCGCGCCCACCGAGTGGACGGCGGGAACGAAAAAGCCGTCCTCGCCGAGCTGGTCGAGGGCGGCTTTGCCCATCCGGGTCATGATCTTCATGGATACGGCGACGTAGGCCGAATCCGTGATCTCCACGCCGACGGCGCTGATCTTGGAGCCGAGCGGGCCCATGCAGAACGGCACCACGTACATCGTGCGGCCGCGCATGCAGCCCTTGAACAGGTCCTTCAGGTCGGCCCGCATCTCGGCCGGATCGAGCCAGTTGTTGGTGGGGCCGGCGTCCTCGGGCTTCTCGGAGCAGATGAAGGTGCGGCTCTCGACGCGGGCCACGTCCTTGGGATCGGAGGCGGCGTAGAAGGAATTGGGCCGTTTCTCGGGATTGAGCCGCTTCAGGGTGCCCGCGCGCGCCAGCTCCTCGGTGAGCTCGTCCCATTCGGCCTGCGAGCCGTCGCACCACCGAACCCGCTCCGGCCGGGTCAGCTCGGCGATCTCACGCACCCACCGGACGAGGCCTCGATGCTGGGTCGGCGCAGGCTCGAGTCCGGGGATGATGCGCTCGGTCATACGAAAAAGCTCCCTGGCTCATGATCGCACCATCACTCGGGCGACCAGAAGGAAAAGTTCATAAGTCCAGTTCGGTCGGAATCCTACCCGCCGGCCCCGCGACTTGGCTTGGCCGTGCTCACAACGCACAAAAGCGCCGTTGGATCAGCGGCTTCGGTTCACAGTCTCTCGACCGGGCCACCCGGCCGCCGAAGGCTTCGCCAGGCATCTCGAAGGCGAATCGCACGGCCGGCCGACGCGAATCGCAGCCTGCCCGCCAACAACCCGACGAATGGGGACGTGCGGGCCGCCCCCAGGCCGGCCCGCACGTCCGCTCGGCCGCCAGCGGCGGCCCGGCCCCAGGGCCTCGCCCGGCATGACGCCGCCGATCGCAAGCGCCCCCCGCCCGCCCCGCAGGCTGCGCCAGATTGGCGCAAGGCGCGGAATGGGGCACATCGGAGATCGTGCCGAAACCGCCGCCCGATCCGAGAGATAGCGGGAGCGCCAGCCCGCCGGCCGACCCGCTGGTCGCGCTCTATCTCGCGCGCCGCGAGACCCTGCTGCGGTTCTTCGCGGCGCGGACCGGCTCGTGGGCGCAGGCGGAGGACCTGGCGCAGGAGCTCTACCTCAAGCTGAGCGAACGCCCGTCCGGCCGCGAGGCGGAAAATCCCGGCGCCTTCATCTATCGCATCGCCCTCAACCTGATGCTCGACCGGGCCCGCGGGGCGGCGCGCACGGCCGCGCGCGAGGCCGCCTGGCGGGCGCTGAACCGAACCCAGCTCGGCGGCGAGGAGATCGCCGAGCAGGCGCCGGCGGACGAGGCGGCCGCCTCGCGCCAGCGCCTGCGCCGGCTGATCGAGGCGGTGGCCGAACTTCCGCCGCAGATGCAGCGCGCGTTCCGCCTGCACAAGCTCGAGGGGCTGAGCCATGCCGAGACCGCGCGCGCCATGGGCCTGTCGGTGAAGTCGGTGGAGAAGCACGTGAGCGCCGCGCTCAGGAACCTGTCCGCGAGGCTCGCAGAATGACCAATCTTCGGTTGAGCCCGACTGGGGGGCGGGGCCGCGCGGCGGCGTCATGGCTGCTGACAGGCGTCCCGTCGCGGACGCGCCGGGACCTCCGATGATCGGGCGATCCACAGCCTTGGACCAGCGGCGCGAGGCGGCCGCCGAGTGGGTGGTGCGGCTCGCCGCGCCCGATCTCTCGGAGGCCGAGGCGCTGGATTTCGACGCCTGGCTCGCGGCGTCGGACGAGAACCTTGCGGCCTACGACGCGGCTCTGGCCGTCTGGCTGGAGTTCGGCGCCAACGCCGAGGCGGTGCGGCGAGGCCTCGAGAGCCGCCGCAGCCGGCCGCGCGCCGGATTGCGAGCTTTCCATGCGGCCGTGGGCGCCGTCGCTGCGGCCGCGGCGGCGGCGGCGCTGATCCTGCCCGCCCTCGGCCCGGCGAGCCGCGCCCAGACCTATGCGACCCGCGCCGGCGAGCACCGCACGGTGAGGCTCGCCGACGGCTCGCGCATCGACCTCAACGCCGCCACCCGGCTCACCGTCGCCCTGCGCCGAGGCGGGCGGGACGTGACCCTGGCCGAGGGCGAGGCGGGCTTCGACGTGGCCCACGACCCGGCCCGGCCGTTCGTGATCGCCGCCGGCGACCGGCAGGTGCGGGTGGTCGGCACCCAGTTCGACGTGCGCCGCCGGGCGGGCCAGCTCTCGGTCAGCGTGGCGCGCGGCGCGGTGGAGGTGGTCCCGCTGCCCGGCGCGCCGGGCGAGGCCTTCCGGCTGCATCCGGGCCAGCGGCTGGAGCATGCCGAGGGCGCCGCCCAGGCGCGCATCGCCCCGATCGCCCCCGCCGAGGCGCTGAGCTGGCGCAGCGGCCGGCTGGTCTACCGCGGCGAGCCGCTCGCCCAGGTGGTCGCGGATCTGAACGCGCAGTTCCCCAGGCCCATCCGCATCGCCGATCCGGCGCTCGCGGCCGAGCCGATCTCCGGCGTGCTGGTGCTGGACGACGAGGCTGCGGTGGTTCGTCGCCTGGCCTTGCTGGTTTCGGCCCAAGCGGTACCCTCCGGCGGGGGCGTCATCTTGCAGCGCAACGGGACGCCCAAGCGCTGATGGGGACACAAGCCGATCATCTGCGGGGGGCGGACGCGTGCGGCGGGCGTGCTCGGCGGGCTGTGCATCAGCCTCGCCGCGACGTCGGCTGACGCGGCGGAGGCCCGCTACCGGCTCGCCATCGAGCCCAGCTCCTACGCCGACGCCCTGATCGCCCTGGGCTTCCAGGCCGACGTCTCGGTGCTCGGCACCGCCGCGTGCGGCGCCGGCGGCCAGGTCGCCCTGCGCGGCGTCTTCACGCTGCCGCAGGCGCTGCGCCGCGTGACCCGCGAGGCGCCCTGCAGCTTCCGGATCGTGGACCCGCGGACTGTGCGGATCTCCGCCGTTGTCCCGCGTCCGGCCGCCGCGCCGGCCCGACCGGCCGCCGTCGTCGCCGAAGTGCTGGTCACGGCGACCAAGCGCCCGGCCGGCGTCAACCGGCTGCCGGCCTCGATCAGCGTCATCTCGCGCGAGCAGATCGCACTCACCGGCGCGGCCGACGTCGGCGAAGCCGCGGACCAGGTCTCGGGCGTGTTCACCACCAATCTCGGGCCGGGCCGGGACAAGGTGATCCTGCGGGGGCTCTCCGACGGCGCCTTCACCGGCCACGCGCGCTCCACGGTCGGCAGCTACCTGGACGACACCCCGGTCAACTACAACGCCCCCGACCCCGACCTGCGGCTGGCCGACGTGGAGCGCATCG
The DNA here is from genome assembly GCF_035475775.1 of Phenylobacterium sp. Classification (GTDB taxonomy): domain Bacteria; phylum Pseudomonadota; class Alphaproteobacteria; order Caulobacterales; family Caulobacteraceae; genus Phenylobacterium. The sequence continues at coordinate 5,124 of NZ_DATIMC010000030.1, forward strand.
AGGTGGTGCGCGGGCCGCAAGGGGCGCTCTACGGCTCGGGCTCACTGAGCGGCGTGTACCGGATCGTCACCCGCAAGCCGGACCTCGGCCGCTACGACGCCGGCGGGGCGGGCGCCCTCGCCTGGACTTACGGCGGCTCGCCGAGCCAGGAGGCGGAGGGGTTCGTCAACCTGCCCGTGATCGCCGACCGGGCGGCGGTTCGCCTCGTCGGCTACTACGACCTGCAGGGCGGCTATATCGACAACGTCAGCCTGAACCTGCCGAACATCGACCGCACGACCCGGGCGGGCGGTCGGGCGGCGGCGCGCCTGCAGGCCAGCGAGACCTGGCAGCTCGACCTGATGGCCGCCGGCCAGCGGCTGCGCTCGAACGACAGCCACTACACGACCTCCGCCTCCGACCGCGACCTGCGGCTCGGCCAGGTGCGGGAAGCGCACAAGAACGATTTCGACGACCTGAGCCTGACGCTCCGGGGCGAGCTCGGTTGGGCCAGCCTGCGCAGCTCGGCCGGCCTGGTCGACCACACCTTCTCCAGCCAGTACGACGCGACGGCGGCGCTGGCGATCTTCGCCGCCGACCCGGGCTCGGTGGGCGTCTACCGCGAGAAGACGCGGATCAGCATGCTGGTGGAGGATACCGTGCTGCGCTCATCGCGGCCGGGACCGCTCACCTGGCTGGTCGGCCTCTACGCCGCCGCGACCCTGGAGAAGAGCCCCTCGACGCTGGACATCCGCGCTCCCGCCGGCGGCCTGGCGCGGGCGTACGACGAGCATCGGCGCGACCGGGTGCGCGAGACGGCGGCCTACGGCGAGGCGGCCTACGAATTTCGCCCGCTCTGGACCCTCTCGCTGGGGGCGAGGGCGTTCGCCACCGACGTGCGCACGCGCGCCCTGGTGCTCGTCGCCCCGCCGGGGACTTCGCGGACCTTCGAGGGGACACGGCGGTTCTCGGGCCTCTCGCCCAAGCTCTCGCTGCAGCGCGAACTCGGCGGAGGCGGGCTGGTCTACGCGCTGTTCTCGCAAGGCTATCGGCCGGGCGGCTTCAACACCGGCGGCTTCCTGTTCCCGATCCGCGCGAGCCGCGTGAGCTTCGCGCCGGACCAGTTGCGCAACTACGAGGTGGGCCTCAAGCAGGCCTTCCTCGACGATCGCCTGCTGCTGCATGCGGCGGTGTTCTACGACCGGTGGTCCGACATCCAGAGCGACCAGTACCGCCCCTCCGGCCTGCCGTTCACGGTCAACGTCGGCGACGCGCGGATCACGGGGCTGGAGGCCGAGGTGGGCTATGCGTGGGGGTTCGGGCTTTCGGTGCAGGCGAGCGCGCTGGCGCTGCACGCACGGCTCGCCGACCCCAACCTCGACTTCGCCGACCAGCTGAGCGCCGGGCTGCCCAGCGTGCCGAACCTGTCGGGCGGGCTCCTCGTCAGCTATGAGCATCCGCTGCCCCGCAACCTGACGCTCAGACTGACGGCGGAAGCCAGCTACGAGGGCCGCTCCACGCTCTCGTTCGACGCCGCCCAAGCGCCCGCCATGAGCCAGTACGGCAAGGCCAAGCTGACCGCCCAGCTCGCCGGCCCGAACTGGACCGCCATGCTGTTCGTGACCAATCCCGGCAACGACGCCGGCAACACCTTCGCCTACGGCAATCCCTTCACCTTCGGCCAGGTGCGCCAGTCGACGCCGCAGCGGCCCAGGACGGTGGGCCTGCGCCTGGCCGCCAATTATTAAGAATTCCGAAAGCTTGACTGGGGGGCGGCCGCGGCAGGCGCCGTCTTAGCTGTGGCGGGCTGAATGTCCGCCACGGGAGGACGGGTCGTGGTGAAGCTTTCCGCCCTGGTCTGCGTGCAGAACCAGGAAGACCGTCTGTCGGAATGCCTGCGCAGGCTGTGGTTCTGCGATGAGGTGGTGGTGGTGGCCGACCGCTGTTCCGACGGCTCCATCGAGGTGGCCCGCCGGCATGGCGCCATGGTGATCGCCGGCATCTTCCCGCTGGAGAGCCAAAGGCGCGCCGCCGGCCTGGAGGCGGCGAGCGGCGACTGGATCCTGGAGATCGCCCCGGACGAGCGGGTCCACTCCGCGCTGGCCTGGGAAATCCGCGCCACGCTGAAGATGGGGCCCGAGGGCGACTGGTTCGAGATCCCGGTGGCCAACCACCTGGCGGGCGAACGCCTGCGCGGGGGGTGGAGCGGGCCGCTCGGGGTGGAGAGCGACGTGCGCCTCTATCGGCCCGGCGCCAAGACCTGGGCCGCCCGTCGCAGCGATCGCGGCGAGGCCGTGGGCGCGGCCGCCGCCCCGCTGAGGGGCGAATTGCACAAGGACGTCGGCTCAGGCATGGGCGACCTTCTCGACCAGCTCAATCGGCTGAGCGCGGCGGCGGCCGAGGATCTGGCCGAAGGCGGAGCCCTGCCGCCCTGGTCGCGCTCGGTGCGCGGCGGGCTCTCGGCGTTCCTGCGCAGCTATGTGGGCCGCCGGGGCTGGCGCGAGGGCGGCCGGGGCCTGGCGCTGGCGGCGCTCTGCGGGCTCTATCCGCTGCTGGCCCATGTGAAGGCGTGCGAAGTGGTGCAGGCCCGGGCGGCGGCCCAGGCCGGGACCGGCGCGCGCGACGCCGGCAAGGTGGTCCGCCTGGGAGTCGGCTGAGCGCCGAGCCTTTCGGTCGACTTCGGGACCTCGGCGGGCTACGCAGCCCGCGGGCTGCGCGGCTGGCGCGCCGAGACAAGGTTGCCCTCGTGACGATCCTGGTCACCGGCTCGGCCGGGTTCATAGGCTTCCATGTGGCCCGGCGGCTGCTGGAGCGCGGCGAGGCGGTCGCCGGACTGGACAATCTCAACGCCTATTACGACCCGAGCCTGAAGGCGGCGCGGCTGGCGATCCTGGAAGCGCACGGAACATACCGCCACGCCCGCCTTGATCTCGCCGACCGCGAAGGCGTCGCGGCGCTGTTCGCCGAGGCGAAGCCGCAGGCGGTGATCCACCTCGCCGCCCAGGCGGGCGTCCGCTACAGCCTGGAGAACCCGCACGCCTATGGGGAATCCAACCTCGTGGGCTTCCTCAACGTGCTGGAGGGCTGCCGGGCGGCAGCGGCCTGCAACCTGGTCTACGCCTCCACCAGCTCGGTCTATGGCGCCAACGGCAAGCTGCCGTTCAGCGTCCACGAGGCGGCCACGCATCCGATCACCCTCTACGCCGCGACCAAGCTCGCCAACGAGGCCATGGCGCACGCCTACGCCCACCTCTTCGGCATCCCTTGCACGGGGCTCAGGTTCTTCACCGTCTACGGGCCCTGGGGCCGGCCCGACATGAGCCCGATCAAGTTCCTCTCGGCGATCCTCGATGGGCGGCCGATCGAGGTCTATGGCCAGGGCCGCATGCAGCGCGACTTCACCTACGTCGACGACATCGTGGACGGCGTCGTGGCCGCCCTGGACCGCCCGGCGCAGGTCGATCCCGCCTGGGACCCGCTGCGCCCGGATCCGGCGACCAGCGGGGTGGCGCCATGGCGCGTGCTGAACCTCGGCGCCGGCCGGCCGGTGGAGCTGATGCGCTACATCCAGGTGTTCGAGGAGACGCTCGGCAAGCGGGCGATCCTCGAGATGCTGCCCATGCAGCCAGGCGACGTCACCAATACCGAGGCCGCGGTGGCGGCCACTCGCGCGGCGCTCGGCTACGAGCCCAAGGTCTCCATCGAGGAAGGGGTCGGGCGCTTCGTCGCCTGGTACCGCGATTACTACGGACGGTAGGGCGATCGGCCGCGTTGCCGCCGCGCGCGGGTGCGCGTACACCTCTTTTGATGCATCCGCCGCCAGATGCCGCCGCCGACGCGCTGCCCCCCTCCGAACCTCGGATCGGGATGCATTGGTGGGTCCGCCCGGCCCCCGGTCCCGAGATACCCGACATGCGCGACCGGCGGGGCGCGCAGCTCGGCATGGCGCTGGCGATCGGCGGAGCGGCCCTGTTCTGGCTGGTGCTCGGCGCGGCGGTGCTCCTCGTCCATCACGGCTGATCGTGGCGACGCTCGTTCTAAGTTGAACGGCAGGATCGCTCAGTCAATCTGAGCCGTTGCAGACCACGCAAAAGAACAACTCGCATCTCAGCCAGGTGACTGCGAAATAACACGCGTGCTCGGAGCCATGTCGCCCTTCGGGTGTTGTATGCGGACCCCGATCGCAGGGCCGTCCGTCCTGGGGTCGCAACCGAAGCACTGGAGCACGACATGAAAGTCGCCGCTATCTCCGGCGCCGTCGTCGCCGCCCTGGCGGCGGGTGCGGTCGCCACTCCGACCTCTGCCCAGACCTATTACGAGGGGCGGGATCCCTGCCACCACGTCCAGCACAACCGCGGGACCACGGGCGCCGTGGTCGGCGGCATCGCCGGCGCGGTGATCGGCTCGAACATCCCCAGCCACCACGGCGCCCGCGCGGGCGGCGCGGTGTTGGGCGGCCTGGCCGGCGCGGCGATCGGCAACAGCATCGGCCGCAGCTCGGCCAAGTCGTCGAACGCCTGTCGGGGCGGATACACCTATTACAATGGCCGTTATTACAACGGCTATTATGACGGCCGCTACGGCTACAACGGATACTACAATCAACCGTACGACAACGGTTCCTACAACAACGGCTATTACGACGGCTACGGCTACGCGCCATACTGACGTTTTCGAAGCGACGCCTTGACGGCCGCGGCCCTGCCGGGGCGCGGCCGTCGCGGTTTGCGGCTCAGTCGACCGGGACCTCGCGCTCGGCGGGCGCCGCGGCCGCGGGCTTCAGCATCAGCAGCAACGGAATGAGCAGCAGCACGCTGAGCGCCATCCAACTGAACACGTTGTCGTAGCTCACCATCGTGCCCTGCCGGGTGAGCTCGCCGTTCAGCACCTGCAGGCCGGCGGCGGATCCCGGGTCCATGATGCCCGGCAGGACGGCGCGGGCCACCGGATCGCCGGGCAAGATGCGGTCGGCGAGCCTGGCGTGCGCCACGGCGGCGTCGCGGATCAGCGCCGCCTGCACCATGGAGATGCCGGCGCTGGAGCCCAGCGAGCGGGCCATGGTCGCGACCACCGTGCCCTCCGCCCGGTGGCGCGGGTCCAGGGTGGCGTAGCCCAAGGTGTTGAGGGGGGCGAACATCATCCCCGTGCCGATCCCCTGGATGAAGCCCGCGACCATGATCGGCTCGGCGGTCATGGAGAGGTCGAAGCGCCCCATCTGCCAGGTCGAGACGACGTTCAGCAGCACGCCCGTGAACAGCACGGCGCGCGCGCCGAACCGCTGCACCAGCCACGGGATCGCGAGGAACGAGATCAGCGAGCCGACGCCGCGCGGCAGGCTGGCGATCCCGCTCTGCATGGCGGAGTAGCCCATCAGGTTCTGCATGAACGAGGGCAGCAGCGCGCTGGTCGAGAACAACAGGGCGCCGATGAAGAAGCCGAACACGACCGAGGCGACGTAATTGCGGTCCTTGGCGAGATCGCGATGGAAGAAGGGATGCTCGGCCGTGGCGGTCTGGATCATGAAGATCCAGAGCCCGACCAGCGCGATGATCAGCTCGGCCCAGATCTCGCTCGACTGGAACCAGTCCTGGCTCGGACCGCGGTCGACCATCACCTGGAACCCCAGCACGAACATCACCAGGGTGCCGAAGCCCAGGAAGTCGAACGGCCTCTGCCGGCCGCCCTCGTCGTGCCCCATGAAGGTGTAGAGCCCCAGGAAGGCGAGGATGCCGATCGGCAGGTTGATGTAGAAGACCCACCGCCAGGTGAGGTTCTCGGTGATCCAGCCGCCGAGCGTCGGGCCGATGATGGGGCCCATGATCACCGCGGCGCTCCAGATGCTCATCACGCGCGGGATCAGCCGCTGCGGGTAGATGTCGAGCATCACCGTCTGGGAGAGCGGCATCAGCGAGGCGCCGGCGATGCCCTGCAGCAGGCGGTAGAGCACGATCTCCGGCAGGCTGGTGGCGATGCCGCAGAGCATCGAGGCCGCCGTGAACCCCGCGATGGAGAGCAGCAGCATCCGCTTGCGGCCGATCTTCTCCGACAGCCACCCGGAGAGCGGCGTCATGATCGCGGTGGCGATGATGTAGGAGGTCAGGACCCAGGTGATCTGGTCCTGGGCGGCCGAGACGCTGCCCTGGATGTGTGGCAGGGCGACATTGGCGATCGTCGAATCCAGAGTGTTCATCAGCGTGGCCAGCATCAGGGCCCCGGTGATGGGCAGTCGGTTCGCGATGTCCTGCGGATTCGCCAAGCTGGTGGTCCTCGCCGCCCGGCGCGGAGCATAGTGGGCTGCCGAGCCGGAAACCAACGCTCTCGTAGCCGCAGACGGCCGGCGCGCTGGCTAGGCGCCCGCCGCCCGCGGCGCCAGCTCGAAGACCGCCATGGCGAGGTGGTAGAGCGAGCTCGCCGGCGCCGGCGCCTCCTCGAAGCCGCCGTCGGGGCGCATGCGGTCGCGCCAGGCGCCGCGGAGCGGCACGTCCAGGTAGCGGGCGAGACCGCGCGCGGCGGAGAGCGCCTCGGCCTCGTCGCCCATCGCCAGCGCCGCCTTCAGGTGCTCGGTCTGCGGCCAGAGCCGGGCCGAGCCGTCGCGGAGCGCGAGGTCGTCCCACAGCACGTTGACCGCCACCTCACGGGCGCGATCGACGCCTCGCACGCCGGTCGCGAACAGCTTGCGCGCGGTCTCGAAGATCCCCGGCCTGGCGCGCGCCCGCCACCAGCGCTGCAGCAGCCAGGCCCATTCGAACTGGTGGCCGGGCTCGACCCAGCGGCCGTCGTCACCGGCGGCGGGCCGCCACGCCGCGTCGAAGAACTCGCGCAGGAACCCGCCCTGGGGGTCGATGAACCGCTCGATGGCGAGGCTCGCCAGCTCATCGGCCAGCGCGCTCCACCGGGCGTCGCCGCCCGCCTGCTCCCAGGCGAGCGCCGCCTCGAACAGGTGCATGTGCGCGTTGGACTGGAACGGATGCGCGTCGCGCTCGCGGAAGCCGCCGGCGGGATGGCGATGGCCCGCCAGCGCCGCAAGCAGCCGCTCGGCGCGCGCCAGCATGGCGTCGGGCTCGACCTGCGCCTCGAACAATGCGCAGAGGGCGAGCAGAGTGAAGGCCTGCTCGTAAAGGCAGACCCGCGCATCGGAGATCGCGCCGGTGAGCTCGCAGCGGATCGCGAACAGCCCGTCCGGCCGTGCGAAGCTTGCGGCGTAGGCCGCGAAGCCGCGGCGCGCCACCTCGCGCCAGGGCCCGGGAATTCCGAGCTGAGCGGCGCGGGCGAAGACGAACACCTGGCGCGCCTGGACGCGGCCCCGCCGATAGGGATCGTGCGGCGCGCCGTCCAGCTTCAGCCCCTCGCGGAATCCGCCGGTGTCCGGGTCGACCCCGAGCGTCGCCCAGACCGGCAGGGCGGCGGTGGCGAGCCAGTTGGCGTACCAGGCGCGCGCGCCGGCCAGCGTCGCGAACGGCGCGGGCGGCACGGCCGAGGCGCCATGCGCGGCGATGTCCTTCACGGCCTGGGCGGAGTCGAGGCTGGTCACCAGCACGGCGTTGGGCTCGACGATCACCGCGATGCGGCTGACCCCGACCACCGCCACCTGGACGCCGGCCGGCGCCTTGACCAGCACCTCCTCCGAGCCCGGCGTGCGGGCCCCGAACGAGAGGCTGTTGCGATCGGAGTCCTTCGCGGATACCGCCCACACCGCATCCCATGCCCCGATGTCGCTCCAGATGAAGTCCACCGGCAGCACGCAGGCGCGGCCGGTCTTCTCCATGACGGCGTAGTCGATCGAGGTCCGGGGCGCGGCGCGGAACGCCTCGGAGAGCTCGCGCACGGCGCCCTCGCCCGCCGCCTCGGCGACCGCGAGGCGCGCCGCCTTGGCCACCCGTGGCGCGTGCGCCTCCAGCTCGGCGAGCAGGGTCGCGGCCCGAGCGACGAAGTTGCCGCTGTTCCACAGATAGCCCTGCGCCACGTAACGGCGGGCGAGGTCGGCGGCGGGCTTCTCCACGAAGGCCTCGACCGGCTTGACCGATGCTTTCGCCTTCCCGGGACGGATGTAGCCATAGGCCGTCGAGGGCTCGCTCGGGCGGACGCCCAGGGTGACGATGCGGCCGGCGCGGGCGGGCGCGAGCGTGCGGGCGATGGCGGCGGCGAAGGCGGCGGGGTCGGGGATGTAGTGGTCGGCCGAGACGATCACCGCCACGCCTTCGGGGTCGCGCGAGGCGATCCAGGCGGCCGCCGCGGCGATGGCCGGCGCCGAATCGCGGCCCTCCGGCTCCAGGAGCAACATCGCCTGCACGCCGATCTCGGCGAGCTGGGCCTCGATGATCTCGCGGTGCCGGAGCCCGGCGATCACCACGGGCGAGGCGGCGCCGGCGAGGCCGGCCACCCGCAGCGCGGTCTCCTGGAAGCTGGAGCGCTCGCCGACCAGCGGGATGAATTGCTTCGGTCGATCCGGCCGCGAAACCGGCCAGAGCCGGCTTCCCGAGCCGCCGCACATGATCACCGGATGAAGCGCCAAGCATCCCCCCTCGGAGCGCCCTTTATGGTCGAGCGCGCCGCCGCGGTCGAGACACGCAATGCGCGCAGGCGAGGTACATCGGAACCCGATCCATCGCCCCCGGTTGTCAGCCCACACACGATGGAAGCGAAGCTTCTGCGGTCGCCGCGCGTTGATGGTGCGCGGCAGTGCTGCAGCCCTCCGCCCCTCGCATGGACTGGACCCACCATGACCCAAACCGTCGGCGACTTCCTGATCGAACGGCTCCACGCCTGGGGCGTGCGCCGGATCTTCGGCTATCCCGGCGACGGGATAAACGGCGTGCTGGGCGCCCTGGAGCGGGCCAAGGGCAAGATCGACTTCGTCCAGGTCCGGCACGAGGAGATGGGGGCCTTCATGGCCTCGGCCTACGCCAAGTTCACCGGCGAGCTGGGCGTGTGCCTGTCGACCGGCGGACCGGGCGCCTCGCACCTGATCACCGGCCTCTACGACGCCAAGCTGGACCACATGCCGGTGCTGGCCATCGCCGGCCAGGCGCCGCGCGCGGTGCGCGGCGGCCACTACCAGCAGGAGCTCAACCTCGACCGGATGTTCGCCGACGTGGCCGAGTACGTGCAGGAGCTGGAGACCGCGCCGCAGCTTCGCCACATGGTCGACCGCGGCCTGCGGATCGCCAAGTCGCGCAACGGGGTCTGCATCCTGGTGCTGCCGGGCGACCTGCAGGAGGAGCCCTATGAGGAGCCGCCGCGCAAGCATGGGGCGATCCGCTCCGGCATCGGCTATTCGCGGCCGGTCATGGTCCCGACGGAAGCCGACCTCCGCCACGCGGCCGAGGTGCTGAACAGCGGGACGAAGGTGGCGATGCTGATCGGCGCCGGCGCGTTCGGCGCGGCCGACGAGGTGATCGACATCGCCGAGCGGCTGGGCGCGGGCGTCGCCAAGGCGCTCCTGGGCAAGGCGGTGATCCCCGACGACCTGCCGTTCGTGACCGGCGGCATCGGGCTTCTCGGCACCAAGCCCAGCTACGACATGATGCAGGACTGCGACACCCTGCTGATGGTGGGCTCGGGCTTCCCCTATTCGGAGTTCCTGCCGGCCGACGGCCAGGCGCGCGGGGTGCAGATCGACATCGACGCCTCGATGCTCTCGATCCGCTACCCGATGGAGGTCAACCTGCACGGCGACGCGGCGGCGACGCTGCGCGCCCTGTTGCCGCTCATCCAGCGCAAGGCCGACCGGTCCTGGCGCGAGGGGATCGAGAAGGGGATGGGCGAGTGGTGGAAGGTGATGGAGCACCGCGCCATGCAGCCGGCCAATCCGATCAACCCGCAGCGGGTCGCCTGGGAGCTCTCGCCCCGGCTGCCGGCCGACGTCATCGTCACCTCGGACTCCGGCTCCTGCGCCAACTGGTACGCCCGCGACCTGAAGATCCGGCGCGGCATGACCTGCTCGCTCTCCGGCGGGCTGGCCTCGATGGGGGCGGCGGTCCCCTATGCCATCGCCGCCAAGTTCGCCCACCCGCGCCGGCCGGTGATCGCCATGGTCGGCGACGGCGCCATGCAGATGAACAACATGGCCGAGCTGATCACCGTGTCGAAATACTGGAAGGACTGGGAAGACGGGCGCTGGATCTGCTGCGTGTTCAACAACGAGGACCTGACCCAGGTCACCTGGGAGCAGCGCGTGATGGCCGGGTTCCCGAAGTTCGACGCGACCCAGAAGCTCCCCAACGTGCCCTACCACAGCTTCGCCGAGCTGATCGGCCTGAAGGGCATCTACTGCGACGACCCGCATCACGTGGGCGACTGCTGGGACGAGGCGCTGGCCAGCCGCATCCCGGTGGTCGTCGAGTTCAAGACCGACCCGGAGGTGCCGCCCTTGCCGGCCCACATCAGCTTCGAGCAGGCCAAGCAGTTCATGAAGACCCTGCTGCACGGCGATCCTGACGAGGCGGCGCTGATCAAGGGCTCGGCGCGGCAGGTGTTCTCGGGCGTCTTCCCGCGCGACGAGGAATGAGCGGTCGGGCGCGACGGCGCAGGCGCCCGCGCGCCGGCGAGCCGGCCGCGGCGCTGGCGCTCGGGACGGCGGCGCTGGCGCTGGGCGGCGGCGGCAGCCTGGGCGCGGCGCTCTTGCCGGAGCGGCCGCGCGCCGGGCGGCGAACGGCGGCGGCAGGGCCGCAGGTGATGGGCGTCTATGCGGCGGCCGGCCTGCTGGCGCTCTCGGTGCTGCTGGACAGCGCCCTCGAGCACTACCGCGGGAGCTACCGCAACCCCGGCATGTACACCCCGCTGGTGGCCTCGGCTGCGACCGTCGCCGCCGCGGCCTCGGACGCCGCGGGCGCAGGGCGTGGCAAGGACGCGGTCTATGCGGCGGCGGCCGCCGTCGGCGCGGCCGGGCTCGGCTTCCACCTGTTCAACATCTTCAAGCGCCCCGGGCGGCTGAACTGGGCCAACCTGTTCTACGCCGCCCCGATCGGGGCGCCGGCGGCGCTCAGCCTGGCGGGCGTGCTGGGGCTGGCGGCCGGCGCCGCCCGGCGCGGCTGGCGCGGGGCCGGGCGCAAGCTCGCCGCGCTGGCGGCCTTCGGCCTGGCGGGCACGGTCGGGGAAGCCGGGCTGCTGCATTTCCGAGGCGCCTTCCAGAACCCCTTCATGTGGGTCCCGGTGAGCCTGCCGCCGGTGGGCGCGGCGCTGCTCGCCAGGGCCGCCGCGGAGGGCGGGCGCAAGCCGCGGCCGCTGACCCGCGGCTGGCTGATGCTGACCGCCGCCGTCGGCCTGGGCGGGGTGGGCTTCCACGCCTTCGGGATCTCGCGGGCCATGGGCGGCTGGCGGAACTGGCGGCAGAACCTGGTGGACGGGCCGCCGATCCCCGCGCCGCCGGCGTTCACCGCGCTCGCCATCGCAGGGCTCTCGGCCCTGGCGCTCGGCGAGGCCGGGGCCGGCTGATGGCGCAGCGCTATCCCGGCTACGACGTGCTTGCGAAGTGGCGCACGCCCTCCTTCGACGAGACCACGCGCGCGGCCCTGCGGCGGCGCATCGCCGAGCCTGCGCCCGCGCGGTTCTTCTCGCCGGCCGAGCGGCGGCTGGTCGAGGCCATCGTCGGCCGCCTGATCCCGCAACCGGACCGCGCCGAGCCGGTCCCGCTCGCCGCCATGCTCGACGCCTTCCTGGCCGAGGGGCGCGACCAGGGCTATCGCGACGCCGCCATGCCGCCGATGCGCGACGCCTGGCGCCTGGGCCTGGCGGCGATCGAGGCCGAGGCGCGGGCGCGCCATGCAACGGACTTCGCCGATGCGCCCGCCGAGCACCAGGACGCTGTGCTGCGGGCCGTCCAGACGGGCGAGGCGGACCGCGCGGCGTGGCAGGGCATGGATCCGGCCAAGTTCTTTTCCGGGGCGCTGCTCAAGATCGTCGCCGGCCTCTACTACGCCCATCCCAGCGCCTGGAGCGAGATCGGCTTCGGCGGCCCGGCGAGCCCCCGCGGCTATGTCCGCCTGGGGCTCGACGAGACCGATCCGTGGGAAGCCCGCGAGGCTGCGCCATGATCCCCGAGGCGCCGCGCGCCCGGGACGGCCGCGCGCCGGACGTGTTCACGCCCGGCGGGTTCGTGCCCATGGCCGGCTTCCCCGATCGCGAGCCGGTGGACTTCGCGATCGTCGGCGCGGGTGCGGGCGGGGCGACGCTGGCGGCCAAGCTGGCCGAGGCCGGCTTCTCGGTGGTGGTGTTCGACGCCGGGCCGTTCTGGCGGCCGCTCGACGAGTTCGCCTCCGACGAGCTGGAGCAGCAGAAGCTCTACTGGACCGATCCCAGGATCACCACCGGCGACGATCCGATCGCGCTGGGCGGCAACAACTCGGGCCGCGGCGTCGGCGGCTCGACGATCCACTTCAGCATGATCTCTCTGCGCTTCCGGCCGGAGTGGTTCAAGGCGCGCTCGCGGCTGGGTTACGGGATCGACTGGCCGATCAGCTACGAGGAGCTGCGGCCCTACTATGCGGAAGCCGAGCAGGCGCTGAGGGTCTCGGGCCCGGTGCGCTACCCGTGGGGGCCTCTGCGCGGCCCCTACCCCTACCGGCCGCATGAGGTGAACGCGCCGGGGCTGGTGCTGGGCCGCGGGGCCGAGAAGCTCGGCGTGAAGTGGTGCGCCACCCCGCTCGCGACCGTTTCGGCGCCGAGGGGCAAGAGCCCGCCCTGCGTCTACCGCGGCTTCTGCAACTTCGGCTGCTCGACGAACGCCAAGCAGAGCGCGCTGGTGGTCTGGATCCCGCGGGCGCTCTCGGCCGGGGCGGAGGTCCGCGACATGGCCATGGTCACCCGCATCGCGATGGGCGCGGACGGGCTCGCCACCGGGGTCCATTACCGGCGCGAAGGCGAAGAGCGCTTTCAGCGGTCGCGCAACGTGGTGGTGGCGGGCTATGCGATCGAGACCCCGCGGCTGTTGCTGAACTCCGCCTGCCCGCAGTTCGCCGACGGTCTGGCCAACGCCTCGGGCCTGGTCGGGACACACCTGATGACCCACGCCAGCCCCGGCGTCTGGGCGAGCTTCGAGGAGGAGATCCGCTGGTACAAGGGGCCGCCCAACATGGCGGTCTGCGAGCACTGGAACTACGTCGACGAGGGCAAGGACTTCAGCGGCGGCTACGCCTTCATGAGCCAGGGGCCGCTGCCGATGGCCTGGGCGCAGACGGTGGCGACGGCCAGGGGCCTGTGGGGCCCGGCGCTGCGCGAGGAGATGCTGAAGTATAACCACACGGCAGGTTTCGCGCCCGTCGCCGAGACCGAGCCCCGGGTGCAGAACCGGGTCGAGCTGGCGGAGGAGACCGACGGCTATGGGCTGAAGATCCCGAAGGTGGTGTTCGGCTACTCGGAGAACGACCGCGCGCTGCAGCGCCATTCGCTGAGGTTCATGAGCGAGATGCTCGAGGCGGCGGGCGGCCGCGAGCTGTGGACCAGCAAGGACACCAGCCACCTGCTCGGGACCTGCCGGATGGGCGCCGACCCGCGCACCAGCGTCGTCAACGCCGACGGCCGGACCTGGGAGATCCCCAACCTGTGGATCTGCGACGGCTCGCTGTTCCCGACCAGCGGCGGGGTGAACCCCTCGCTGACCATCCAGGCGCTGGCCTGCCGGATCGGCGAGCGGATCAAGACCCTCGCCCGACGCGGAGAGCTCGCATGCGCGCCCTGACCCGAACCGCGCCCGCCCCGCCGCTGGCCCGCGCCCTGCCGCTGCTGGCGGCCGGCGCCGCCGGCGCAGCGGCCTACGCCGCCCTGCAGCGGGTGGGCGGGTCCTCGACCACCGCCGAGCCCAACCGGCACACCAAGCTGGCGCAGCTGAACGGCACGCCCGAGCGGCGCTACTACACCGGCCACAACCTGAAGCGCGCCGTGGCCATCGAGGACCTGCGGGCCATGGCCCACCGGCGCCTGCCGCGCTTCGCGCTCGAATACCTGGAGGGCGGCGCGGAGGACGAGGCCACGCTGATGCGCGAGCGGCGGGCGTTCGCCGAGTGGCGCTTCACGCCGAAGACCCTGGTCGACGTCTCGCACCGGACGCTGGAGACGCAGATCCTCGGCAGGCCCGCGGCTGCGCCGCTGATCGTGGCCCCCACCGGACTGAACGGCGTGTTCCGCAACCAGGCCGACATCGACCTCGCCCGCGGGGCGGCGGCCTCCGGCTTGCCGTTCGTGCAATCGACCATGTCGAACGAGAGCATGGAGGACGTGGGCAAGATCCCCGGGCTGCGCCACTGGTGGCAACTCTACGTGTTTGGCGGCGAAGAGGTCTGGCAGGAGCTGGTCGCCCGCGCCGAGCGGGCCGGCTGCGAGGCGCTGGTGCTGACCACCAACACCCAGATCTTCGGCAACCGCGAGTGGGAGCGGCGCAACGAGGCCTCGCCCAGGCGGCTCTCCGTCTCCTCGGTGGCCGACGCGGCCCTGCATCCCGGCTGGCTGGCCCGGACGCTGGCCACGCAGGGCATGCCGGCGTTCAAGAACGTCATCGACTTCGTGCCGAAGGCCCACCGGAGCTTCTTCGCCAGCGCCATGTGGATCCGCGACCACCAGCCCACCTCGATGTCCTGGGACACGGTGGCCAGGATCCGCGATCGCTGGAAGAAGCCGTTCCTGCTCAAGGGCCTGCTCAACCTCGACGACGTGCGCCGGGCGCTCGACGCCGGCGTCGACGGCGTGGTGCTCGGCAGCCATGGCGGGCGCCAGCTCGACTGGACGGTCTCGGCGCTCGACCTCGTGGCCGAGGCGCGCAGGATCGTGGACGACCGCATGGCCCTGCAGGTGACCGGCGGGCTGCGGCGCGGCGCCGACCTGCTGAAGGCGATCGCCTTGGGCGCCGATGCGGTGATGGCCGGACGCGCCCCGCTCTATGGCGTGGCGGCGGCCGGCGCGGCCGGCGTCGGCCGCGCGCTGGAGATCCTCAAGAGCGAGGCGCTGAACGCCATGGGCCTGCTGGGCGCGAGCTCCGTGGCCGAGCTCGGCCCGCAATTCCTGATGCGAACGCCCTCAGCCGCCGTTGATTCCGATATTAGCTCGTGACACGATCTGATGCGCGGAGCGGCGTCGTTCCTCCTGCACAGACCGCCATCGCCATCGGACGTTCCTGCAAGGTCGTCGCCATCGCCTGGTCAGGACGTTCGGGAAAGCCGCCCAGGGTCGGAGCGTACGGCCAAGCCGGGCCCTGGGCGGCGGACTTCCGGACAACCGTGACCGCCCCGCCGGGGCCGGATGCTACCCCGGCCCGCCCGCGGTGACGCCGGCCGGGTGGCCCTGGCTCGCGCCGCCGTTCTGCGCGCCGGAGCGGCCGCCGGATCCCGCGGACGCCGGGGCGGCGCGGCCGGCGTTGGCCGTGCCGTTGTCGCCGCTCATGGTGTTGGGCAGGCTCAAGGTCTCGGGACCGGGCCGGGCGAGGTCGCCATGCTGGACCGCGCCGGCCGGGCCCGGGCCGAAGGTCAGGCTCTTGCGGAGCTTGGCGATGTCGTGCGCCGAGACCGCCGGGGCGGCGTTGCCCCACGCATTGCGCACATAGGTGGCGACCGCGGCGAGCTGATCGTCGCTCAGCTTCCAGGCGTAGGCGGGCATGGAGAGCGGCGTGGGCGCATTGGCCGTGGGCGTGGTCCGGACGCCGGCCAGGATGAAGCGCAGGCTGGTCGCGGGATCGCGCTGCTGCAGGTTCGCATCGCCCGCCAGCGGCGGGAAGAAGCGCGGCGTGCCGCGCCCGTCCATGCGATGGCAGGCCGAGCAGCTGTCGACGAAGATCGCCTCGCCCTGGCGCATGACCGCCGGATCGGGCGCCTTGACCTGGATGGCGGGCGAGGCGGGCCGGTCGGTGACGTAGGTCGCGATGGCGTCCAGGTCGGCGTCCGTCAGGTGCGAGGTCGAGTAGGCCACCACCTCGCCCATCTCGCCCGAGGCCTGGGCGTGGGCGTTGCGGCCGGTCTTGAGGAATTCGATCAGGTCCGCGCGGCTCCAGCTCCCGAGGCCCGTGCGGCGGTTGGGCGTCAGGTCCGGGGCGAACCAGCCGGGGAAGGTCCCGCCGCGGAAGGCCTGGTCCCGCTTCGGTCCGCCCAGGAAATTGGACGGCGTGTGACAGGCCTGGCAATGGCCGAGCGCCTCGACGAGATAGGCGCCGCGGTTCCACTCGGCCGACTTGTGCGGGTCGGGCCGGAAGGGGCCCTGCTTCAGGAACAGCAGGTTCCAGAAGCGCACGAAGAAGCGGATGTTGAACGGGAACGGCAGCTGGTTGCGGTTCGGGTTGTTCGAGGACGCCGGCAGCGTCTTCAGGTAGGCGAAGATGGCGTCGGAATCGGGCCGGGTGAGCAGCGTGTAATAGTTGTACGGGAAGGCCGGATAGAGGTGCTTTCCTTCGTCGTCCACGCCCTGGTGCAGGGCGCGGTAGAACTGGTCGGGCGTCCAGTCGCCGATGCCGCCCGGCGTGATGTTGGCCGAGACGATCGTCCCGAACGGCGTCTTCACCGGCAGCCCGCCCGCGAACGGCTGTCCGCCGGGGGCGGTGTGGCAGGCCTGGCAGTCGCCGGCGGCGGTGAGGTAGGCGCCGCGCGCCACCAGCTGCGGATCGGCCGGCGGAGCGGGCGCCTGGCTCCTGGCGGGCCCCGGATGCAGCGCGACGGCGGCGATCAGGCCCGCCAGCACGAGCCCGGCGAACGCCGCTGTCACTCCCCGGGGGCTCATGCCTGGACCAGCGGGCCGGGCGACTTGAGGTATCTCTCGCGGATCGCCTGCGCCGACCAGTAGGCGAGCGCGGCCACCGTGCCCGTCGGGTTGTAGCCGGGGTTCTGCGGGAAGGCGCTGGAGCCCATGATGAACAGGTTGGGGACGTCCCAGCTCTGCAGGTAGCGATTCACCGCGCTCGACTTCGGGTCGACGCCCATCATCGCCCCGCCGGTGTTGTGGGTCGTCTGGTAGGGGACGACGTCCCAGCTGCCCTTGCGATAGTTCACCTTGATCGAGGCGGGGTTCATCGCCCGCGCCACCTCGGCCGCGCGGTCGGTGATGTAGTCGCTCATCCGGTGCTCGTTGTCGGTGAAGTCGAAGGTCATCCGCAGCAGCGGCCGCCCGTAGACGTCGCGGTAGGTCGGATCGAGGTCGAGGTAGTTGCCGCGGTGGCTCATCACCGAGCCGT
>NZ_DATIMC010000031.1:0-7568 GCF_035475775.1 Phenylobacterium sp.
GTCCGAGGCGCTGGTGCACGCCACCCTGCCGTTCGGCCTGCAGCTCGCCGACAAGGGGCTGGACGCGCTGAAGAAGAACAAGCACCTGGCCAAGGGCCTGAACGTGCTGAAGGGCGAAGTCACCCACCCCGCCGTCGCCGAAGCCTTGGGCAAGCCCTTCGTCGACCCGTACAAGGCCTGGGCGTAGGGAACGGGATTCAACCGCGGAACCGCCGAAAACGCGGAAAGGCGCTCCTCGCCTCCAGGCCCAAAACGATCGCGCTAAGGCGCGATCAAGCCTTCCCCGACCGCCGGTTTTCTCTTCCGCGTCTTTCCGCGGTTCCTCTTCTCTTGTTCGGCTCGATCCACCCCCGCCTTGCAATAACGCTGCAATCTCCGCCAGAGTCCCGCGAGGGCAACCGAAGCGGGAGGCGCGCCGATGTGCGACGACGACATCCATCAGGGCCTGACGCCGGACGTGGCGGTGACGCGCCGGATGCTCGGGGTCAGCGCCGCGGCCGCCGCGGCGCTCGCCGCCGCCTCGGCCCATGCCGCGAGCGTCGAGGTGGCCGAGCAGGACGTCACCGTGAAGACCCCCGACGGGACCTGCGACGCGGTGCTGTTCACGCCGGCCGGCAAGGGCCCCTATCCGGGCGTCTTGATCTGGACCGACATCCTGGGCCTGCGTCCGGTGTTCCGCGAGATGGGCAAGCGGCTCGCCTCGTCCGGCTACGTGGTGCTGGTCCCCAACCCCTTCTACCGCTCGCAGAAGGCGCCGGTGGTCGACGCGACCTTCAACTTCGCCGACCCGGCGCAGCGGGCCAGGGTGTTCGCGCTGCGCCAGGCGATGACCTGGGACGGTGTCGACAGGGACATCGGCGCCTACACCGCCTACCTGCAGGCCGCGCCGAAGGTGAACCGCAAGGTCAAGCTGGGTGTCCAGGGCTACTGCATGGGCGGCCCCCTGATGATGCGCACCGCCGCCACCGCCGCCGACCGGATCGGCGCGGGCGCGAGCTTCCACGGCGGCACGCTGGTCACCAAGGACGCCGAGAGCCCGCACCTGTGGGTCCCGAAGATGAAGGGCCAGTTCTACATCGCCGAGGCGGACAACGACGACAAGTCGAACCCCGAGGCCAAGACCATCGTCCAGTCGGCGTTCGAGGCCGCCCACGTCCCCGTCAAGCTGGAGGTCTACACCGGCGCCATGCACGGCTGGTGCGTGCCCGGCAGCCAGGTCTACAACGCCCCCGCCGCCGAGAAGGCCTGGGGCCAGCTCCTCGCCCTCTACGGCAAGGCGCTGGCTTAGGCTCAGAGTTCCTCCCGCTCAGGGGAGGTGGCCCAGCGGGCCGGTGGGGGCTTCCTCCGCCGAGCTGCAGCTGCGAGTCCGCGGCGGAACCCCCCTCACCGGCTTCGCCGGAGCTCCCCCTCAGGGGGAGCATCCGTGGGACCGGCCCTAATTGCCCGACGGCGCGGTGCGCCGCCCGGCGTTCGACAGCGGGCCGCCGAACCGCTCGCGGTTGGCGACGGTGTCGGGCACCGGGCCATTGGTCACCGTCTCGGTGCGGTAGCTCGCCTCGGCGCCGTAGCTGCCGGCGGCCGGAGCGGCGGCGTAACGGTCGTCATAGCCCGAGGGCGCCACATAGGCCTGGTCGGGCGCGGGCGGCGGGACCGCCACCGCATAGCCGCGCGGGACCGCGTCGGCGAAGGCGATGCGCTCCTCGCGCATGGCGCTCGCCACCGCGTGCTCCTCGCAGGACTGCAGTAGCGGGGGCGTCCTGGCCTTCGGCTGCTCGCCGAGCTCGCGGCAGAGCTCATAGGCCGTGTTGCGGATGCGCCGGTCGAGCTCGCGGCGGCCCCATCCCGTGGTGAGGTCGAGGTCGGCGAAGCTCACCGCCCGCGACAGGCTGCGGGGCCCGTTCGGGCCCCAGCGGCCGACCACGGTGACCTCGGGCACGACGACCTGCGCCAGCGCCGGGGCGGCGAGCGCGCTCAGCCCAAGGGCCAGCGCGCCCCAGGCCCAGGGCGAGGATTTGGGTCGGACAGATTTCGGCATGATCGCTCCTTCGGATGCGATCTGCGCGCGACCAGCCCCCCGACAGCCCCTGGCGCGCGGAGATCGGGTGGTCTCGATGCGGCCCCCAACCCGTAGCGAAGGCAGAGGTTCCGAAGCTCACATCGTTCGTCATCCCGGCCGTACGTCCGCGACTGCGGGCGGTAGAGCCGGGACCCAGGCGCGCCGGCAGGCCCTCTGGGTCCCGGATCGGCCACATGGCCGTCCGGGATGACGGGAATGGTTGCGGTCGCGCTTGTTCTCCGTCATCCCTTCCCCCGAAGGCGGTCTCCCCTAACCGGGGGCCAAGAGGGAAGGGGGTGCGAATCCCCCGCTGTGCCCGCAACTGTGAGCGGCGAGGCCTTGCGTCCGTCCCGTCTCGCGTGATCGAGACGGCGCCACTGGGATTTCCCGGGAAGGCGAGGTCGCCGGGCCGCGTGAGCCGTGAGCCAGGAGACCTGCCGCCTTCCGTCGCTCGTCCGCGGCCCGGGACCAGGCCATCGGCGCGGGAAGGCCCCAAGACCTTCCAGTCGCAGCGACTCCACTTTGGAGGCGAAACGACCATGCGTGCTCTTCTTCTCTCATCGGCGGCCTCGGCGGCCGCGCTTCTCCCGCTGGCCGCCCGGGCGGCCGACGATCCGCCGCTCTCCGAGCTGGTGGTGACCGCGACGCGGCTGCCGGCCGCCATCGACCAGGTGACCGGCGCCCACGTCATCGACCGCGCCGAGCTCGAGGCGCGCCAGACGCCGTTCGTGCAGGATGTGCTGCGCACCGTGCCCGGCGTCACGGTCACCGACAACGGCGCGTTCGGCGGGATCTCCGCCATCCGCATCCGCGGCGCCACGGCCGACAAGACCCTGGTGCTGATCGACGGAGTCCCGGTCGGCGATCCGGCCGATCCCAACGGGACCTATGACGCCTCGGCGCTGCAGAGCCTCGACATCGAGCGCATCGAGGTGCTGGAGGGACCGCAGGGCTCGCTGTGGGGCTCCGACGCGATCGGCGGCGTGGTCGCGATCACCACCCGCGAGATCGATGGCCTGCGCGGCGAGGCGGAGGGCGGCTCGCTGGGGACCGCCCGCGGCTTCCTGGGCGCCGGGACCTCGCAGGACCGCTACGCGGTCTCGGCGACGCTCGCGGGCCTGCGCACCGACGGCATCTCCAAGGCCGACACCGGGACCGAGCGGGACCCGTTCCGCACCGCCAGCGCCAGCCTCGCCGGCCGAGTGAAGCTCTCCGATGCGCTGCAGCTCGCCGCCAGGCTGCGCTACGCCTACGCCAACATCGCCATCGACGGCTTCCCGCCGCCCGACTTCACGCTCGCCGACACCCCGGACCGGGACAAGTCGCGCAGCTGGCAGGGCGACGCCCGGGCGATCTACCAGGGCGCCCTGGGCCTGACGCACACGTTGAGCGTCGCCGACTACCATCTCTGGCGGCGAGACATCTCGGACTTTCCTGCGCTCTACACCGCCGACCGCCGCGTCTGGCGCTGGACGGCCGAGCACGGCCGGGCCGCCGACCCCTACGCCTTCGTGCTGGGCGCCGAGCGGATGGAGACCCATGCCGACCTCTCGGGCCGCGCCTCGGCGGACCTCTCGACCACGGCCGCCTTCGCCGTGGGCCGCGCCCGGCCATGGGCGCCGCTGACGCTCACCGGCTCGCTCCGCTGGGACGATCCCGACCGCTTCAAGTCGCGCGTCTCGGCCCGCGCCGCCGCCGAAATTGACGTAGGGGAAGGTTTCACCCTCACCGCCTCGGCCGGCCAGGGCTTCAAGGTCCCCTCGATCTCCGAAGTCGTCTGTGACTTCTGCTTCGCCCCGCCGGTCCCGCTGCGTCCCGAGCGCGCCGAGGGCTACGACCTGCGGCTCGGCTGGCGCTCGCCCGATGGCCGCCTGAGCGCCGCGCTCACCGGCTTCCGCCTGAACGTCCGCGACCAGATCGCCTTCGTCGGTCCGCGGTATGTCAACATCGCCCGCACCCGTTCGCAGGGCCTGCAGGCCGAGGCGGACGCGAAACTCGCCGCGGGCCTGCAGCTGAAGCTGGCCTATGCCCGCACCGAGGCGGTCGACCGCAGCACCGGTGAGCCGCTGCTGCGCGTGCCCCGCGACACCGGTTCCGCGGCGCTGTTCTGGGATCGCGGACCCTGGCAGGCCGCACTCACCGCCCGGGCGGAATCGAGCCAGCCGGACATCGCCCGCGACGGCTTCTCGCGGCTCACCCGCAAGGGATTCGTCACCGCCGATTTCGCGGGCTCATACCGCCTGAGCGAGGCCGTCTCGCTCATCGCCCGCATCGAGAACCTGGCCGACAAGCGCTACGAGGAGGTGTTCGGGTTCAACGAGCCGGGCCGCACGGCCTTTATCGGCGTACGGTTCCGGAACTAGGCGGCGGCCCAGGCGCGGGGATCGAGGGCGGCGGGGTCGTCGAGCGCCATCTCGTCCCAGTCGAGGTCCGGCGGCGGGGTCTGGGCGGCGGCGACCACCGCGCTCATCTCGGCCACCGAGGCCACGTCGACCAGAACGGCGGAGGCTTCCGGTCGCGAGAGCGCGAAGCCCAGCGCCGCCTGCAGCGGGTCGGAGCGGCCCTCGGCGATCAGCCGGCGCGCCCGCGAGATGCGGCCGGCGGCGGCCTTCAGGTGGCTGGGCGCGCGGTCGGGCGGCAGCAGCAGCACGCCGTTGAGGAAGATCGAGCGCAGCTGCACCTCGACGCCCATGCCGGCGAGCTCGGCCAGCGTGCCGTCGACGATCAGCCGCTGGTCGAGCAGCGAAGCGGGAGCCTGCACCACGTCCGGCTTGAATCGCCGGGCGAGGCCGCGGGGATCATCGGAGGCGTAGACCGAGACGCCTATCTTCCGGCAGACGCCCTCGTCCTTGAGTTTGCGCAGGCGCTCCCAGAGCGCCGGCCCGCCAGCGCTCAGGAGATCGGTGGCCGAGGGCGCGAAGATCGCGTCGACCTTGTCCACGCCCATGCGGCGCAGCTGGGCGCGAATCTCGCCTTCTGCGAAGTCGGCGCCGCGGTCCGGCCTGACTGTGGTGACGGTGAGGCGGAACGGATTGGGCCTGGGCAGCAGCTGCCCCAGCATCGTCTCCCCGCTCGGGGAATGGCGGCCCACCTCCAGCACGGACAGGCCCGCCCGCGCACCGATCGAGAGAATATCGCGCGCCTCGGCCTCCCGCGGACGCCCGCGGGGGGTCGCCTGTTCGTCGAGGCGGAACTGCCCCGACCCAAGGCCGAGCTTCGCGATCAATGAGGTCATCTGGGGCTGGGCTTGGTAAGCTTCCGTTGAGCCGCCATCTTGGAGCCAGATGCCTAAGAACCCGTATCCAGGTCGTTATCCGGGGGTTAAATTTTGACCCCGCGCGAGCCCCTGCCCGAGTGGCCCCTGTTCGGCATGGCCGAGGACGTCAGGCCGGCCCTGAGGCGCGCCCGCGAGGGGGGGCTCGCCTGCGCGCTCGCCACCCTGGTCAGCGTCGACGGCGGCGGGCCGCGCCCGGCCGGCACGCAGATGGTCTTCGCGCCTGGGATCGTGGCCGGCTATTTCTCCGGCGGCTGCGTCGAGAGCGACATCGCCGACCACGCCTTCGCCTGCCTGGCCGACGGCGCGCCCAGGACGCTGGTCTATGGCGAGGGCAGTCCCTGGCCCGACATCCGCCTGCTGTGCGGCGCGCGCATCGAGATCTTCGTCGAGCGGATCGGGCCCGACGACGATGCGCTCGTCGAGCTGCTGGCCGCCGAGGCCGAGCGGCGGCCGGTCACCTACGTGACGGACGGCTACGCCCGCGCCTGCGGACCTGAGCTGTCGCCCTGGCCGGAAGCCGCGGTCGAGCGGCTCTACGAGCCCGTGCCGCGGCTGGTGGTGGTGGGCGGCGATCCCACGGCCCTGGCCATCGCCCAGCTCGGCGCCCAGGCCGGCTTCGAGACGACGCTGGTCAGGCCCAAGGGGCCCGGGACCCCGCCGCCGATCGCGGGGCTCGCCTACCGCCGCGAGGAGGCCGCCCCGGCGTTCGAGGCCATCGGCCTGGACCCCTGGACGGCGGTCGCCATCGCCACCCACGACATCGAGACCGATCACATGGCGCTGACGGCGGCCCTGCCGTCGCGGGCGGGTTACGTGGGTCTGCTGGGCGCGCGCCGCCGGCTGCAGGGCCGGCTGGCCGAGCTCCGCGCCGACGGCGTCGCCGAGAGCGCCATCGCGCGGCTGCATGCGCCGATCGGCCTCGACATCGGCGGCAAGGCCCCCTGGGAGGTGGCGGTCTCGGTGATCGGCGAAATCACCGCCTTGCGCTATGCGCGCGCCAGCGGCAGCGCCTCGACCAGGTCCCCCGCCGCAGCCGGCGGCGCGCCCGCGGCCCGTCGCAGCAGGGCGTCGGAGGCGGCGAACACGCTCACCAGCGACGAATCCTGATCGCCGTAAGGGCGGATGCGCACCTCGCCGTCGGCAAGGCTGAGCTTCGCCCGCATCCAGTGCTCGCGGTTTCCGTTCGCCGGCAGATCGATCTCCAGCCGGGCGTCGATGGTGACAGGCTCCGGCGAGGCGCCCTGAAAGGCGTTGAGGATCGGGTGCAGGAACATCTCGGCGCAGACGAAGGCCGAGGCCGGGTTGCCCGGCAGGCCCAACAGCCTGCGCCCGTCCGCCAGCACGCCGAAGAAGGTGGGCTTGCCGGGCCTGACCGCGACGCTCTCCACCCGATACGAGAAGCCGAGCGCCTCGGCCGCCGCGCGCACGAGGTCGTGGTCGCCCACCGAGGCGCCGCCGAGGGTGACGACGAGATCGGCCTGCGCGGCGCGCATCGCCTCGATCACCGCCTCCAGCTGGTC
This sequence comes from Phenylobacterium sp., assembly GCF_035475775.1. Taxonomy (GTDB): domain Bacteria; phylum Pseudomonadota; class Alphaproteobacteria; order Caulobacterales; family Caulobacteraceae; genus Phenylobacterium. Next base: position 6,854 of record NZ_DATIMC010000031.1, read on the forward strand.
GCGGATCGGCTTGGCGCGGGCCACCTCGGCGCCCCAGCCCGCGATCATGGCGGCCAGAGCCGGGGCGCCGGAATCGTAGATCTGAAATGGACCCGGCGCGGCCGGCGCCTCGACGATCTCCTCGCCGGTCGAGAGCAGGGCGACCCGCGGGCGGCGTCGGACGGCGATCTCGGGGCGTCCGGCGGAGGCGGCGAGCGACAGGCGCCAGGGATCGATCCGCAGGCCGGGTTCGAGCAGCGCCTCGCCCTTTCGGAAGTCGCCTCCCGCCGGCCGGACGTTGTGCCCAGCCTGGGTCTCGGGCACGCGGACGGAGCCGCCCTCGCGCACGGCGTCCTCCTGGATCACCACCGCGTCGCAAGCCTCCGGAACCGCCGCCCCGGTGAAGATGCGCACCGCCTCGCCCGCGGCCACGGCGCCTTCGAAGCCATGGCCCGCGGCGCTCTCGCCCACGATCGTCAGCAATCCCGGACTGTCCGCGGCGCGCACGGCCCAGCCATCCATGGCCGAGGCGGGGAACGGCGGCTGGTCGCGCACCGCGGCGACCCGTTCGGCCAGGACGCGCCCGAGGCTTTCCGACAGCCGCACGCGCTCGACGGGAAGCGGCGCGATCTCCGCCAGCATGCGGGCGCGTGCGTCGTCGACGCTGAGCAGCTTCATGCCCGCCAGTCGCCCGACTTGCCGCCCGACTTGGAGACCAGCTTCACGGCCTCGATGA
>NZ_DATIMC010000032.1:0-23988 GCF_035475775.1 Phenylobacterium sp.
CGAGGTGGTGAAGGGCACGGGCGCCGAGTTCGTCGCCGCCAAGCTGCGCGAGCGGGACGAGCGGCATGCGCGGGCCGGCGCCTCGCGCTATCTGGTCGAGCCGAACGTCAAGGAGGGCAAGGGGGGCCTGCGCGACCTCAACACCCTGTTCTGGATCGCCCAGTACCTGCATCCCGGCGAGCCGATCGAGAAGGTGATGCAGCTCGAGATGTTCACCGGCCGGGAGGTCAGGACCTTCATCCGCGCCTTCGATTTCCTGTGGGCGGTGCGCAGTCACCTGCACTTCGCCACCGGCCGGCCGGAGGAGCGGCTGACCTTCGACCTGCAGCCGGAGATCGCCCGGCGCATGGGCTACGGCGACCGCGGCGACGCGCCCGCCGTGGAGCGGTTCATGCGGCGCTACTTCCTGTTCGCCAAGGAGGTGGGGGCGCTCACCCGGGTGTTCGCGGCCAAGCTCGAGGCGGAGCGGGTCAAGACCGAGCCCAGAGGGCTGTCGCGTCTGCTGCCCGGCCGAAAGATCAAGCGCAAGCCGCTCGACGTGCCGGGCTTCCATGAAATCGGCGGACGCCTGGACGTGGACGGGATCGAGGTGTTCGAGTCGGACCCGGTCAACCTGCTGCGGCTGTTCAAGATCGCCGACGAGCGCAACCTGGACCTGCACCCCGACGCCTTCACCGCCGCGACGCGCGCGGCGCCGGCGATCACCTCGGCGGTGCGCCGGGACAGGGAGGCGGCGAAGGTCTTCCTCGACACGCTTGCGCGAGGACGCGACCCGCAGCGGACGCTGACGCTGATGACCGACGCCGGCGTGCTCGGGCGCTTCATCCCGGAGTTCGGACGCATCGTCGCCCAGATGCAGTTCAACATGTATCATTCCTACACGGTGGACGAGCACACGCTGCGCGCCGTGGGCATCATCGCGGAGGTAGCGGCCGGGCGGTTCGTGGAGGACCATCCCCTGTCGACGGCGGTGATGCCGCTGATCGCCGACCGCGAGGCCCTCTTCCTGGCCATGCTGCTGCACGACACCGGCAAGGGCGGGGCCGGCGGCCAGGAGAAGGCCGGCGCACGGGCGGCGCGGCAGGCCTGCGAGCGGCTGGGCCTGGAACGCTCGAAGATCGAGCTCGTCGCCTGGCTGGTGGAGCACCATCTGGTGATGAGCGACGTCGCCCAGAAGCGCGACGTCTCGGATCCGCGCACGGTCGCCGAGTTCGCCCGCGTCGTGGAGACGCCCGAGCGGCTGCGGCTGCTGCTGGTGCTGACCGTGGCCGACATCCGGGCCGTCGGTCCCGGGGTCTGGAACGGTTGGAAGGGCCAGCTGATGCGCGAGCTCTACCGGGCCACCGAGGCGGTGTTCCGCGGCGGGCGCGGCTCGGAGGCCGCCGCCGCGGCGCTGCGGCGCTATTACGAGAACGCCGCCTACGACGCCCGTGTGCGGCTCGCTAGGGCGGAACCGGCGATCGAGGCCTGGGCCGACGGCATGGAAGACGCCTATTTCACCGCCTTCACCGAGGCCGAGGTGCTGGACCATGCCGCGCTCGCGCGCCGCGCGCTGCAGTCCGCGGGCGCCGCCGCCGAGGGCCACGTCCGGCCGGACCGCAACGCCGCCGAGGTGGTGGTCGCCGCCGCCGACCGGCCGAGACTGTTCGTGGATCTCGCCGCGGCGATCACCGGCGCGGGCGCGAACGTGGTCGGCGCACGGGTGTTCACCTCGCGCGCCGGCGAGGCGCTGGACGTCTTCTATGTGCAGGACGTGACCGGCGAGCCCTATGGGGCCGACGATCCCCGCGCGATCGCCCGGCTGGTGCGCGCGCTGGAGGGCGCCGCACGCGGCGAGCCGGTCCCGCGCGAGCCGCGGCGCTCGGCCGACCTCGGCCGCAGCGCCGCGTTCGACATCACGCCCACCGTCAGCTTCGACAACGATGCGTCGGAAACCGCCACTGTGGTGGAGGCCTCGGGCCGGGACCGACGGGGTCTGCTGGCGGCGCTGGCCGGGGTGATCTCGGACGCCGGGCTGTCGATCGTCTCGGCCCACATCGACGGCTATGGCGAGCGGGCGGTGGACGCCTTCTATGTCGTGGGCCCCGGCGGGGGGAAGATCACCGACGCCCGCAAGCGCAGCCCGCTCAAGAACGCGCTGATCGCCGCCATGGCCGAGCCGGACGCGAACGGCCGGCGCGCCAATTTGCAGCGCGCGCGGGCGAGCGTGGCGCGCTAGCCTGCCGCGCGTGACCGAGACGCCGATTCCCGTGACCCAGCCCGCCATGGCCGCGCCCAAGCGCAACCGCGCCAAAACCGGGGGGTTGATCCGGTCTTCGGCGATCTACTCGGGCTTCACCCTGATCAGCCGGCTGGTCGGCTTCGCGCGCGATCTGGTGCTGACCGCGTACATGGGCGCCAGCGCGACCATCGCGGCCGACGCCTTCAACACCGCCATGGCGTTCCCGAACCTGTTCCGCCGGATCTTCGCCGAAGGCGCCTTCGCCGCCGCCTTCGTGCCGTCCTACTCGCGTAGCCTGGAGAAGGACGGCGAAGCGGTGGCCGACGTGCTGGCGGCCGATGCGATGGCCGTGCTGGCCGCCGCCACCCTCGCGATCACGGTCGCGGCCGAACTCACCATGCCTTGGCTGATGTATCTCATCGCGCCGGGCTTCGCGGCGGTCCCGGGCAAGTTCCACCTGGCCGTGGTGCTGACCCAGATCACCATGCCCTACCTGCCGTGCATGGCGATCTACGCCCATCTGTCCGGGGTGTTGAACGCGCGGAACCGCTTCATCCTCTCGGCCGCCGCGCCCATTCTCCTGAACCTGTGGACGCTGGTCACCGTACTGCCGACCCACAGCCCCTTGCAGGCCGCGCAATGGGCCTCGATCGGCGTGGTCCTGGCCGGCGTCAGCCAGGCGGGCGTGCTGTGGTGGGGCTGCAACCGCTCGGGCGCTCACGTGGGCTTCCGCTGGCCGAGGCTCACGCCGGAGATCAAGAAGCTGATCCTCCTGGCGGTGCCCGGCGCCATCGCCGCCAGCGCCACGCAGATCAACATCTTCGTCTCGGGCATCCTGGTCAGTCACGTGAACGGCGCCCGAACCTGGCTGACGGTCTGCGACCGTCTCTACCAGCTGCCGCAGGGGCTGGTGGGGGTGGCGATCGGGGTCGCGCTGCTGCCGCAGCTCTCGCGGGCCGCCGGCGCCGACGACAAGCAGGCCACCCGGGCGGCCATGGACCAGGCCATCGTCTTCGCGCTCGCGCTTTGCCTGCCGGCCGCCGCGGCGCTGACCTCGATCCCCTTCTTCCTGATCGATGCGCTCTATACGCGCGGCGAGTTCACCACCGCCGACGCGCACCAGACCGCCGCGGCGCTGCTCAACTACGGCTGGGGCGTACCGGCCTTCGTGCTGGCGCAGATCTTCAGCCGGGCCTTCTTCGCCCGGCAGGACACCAAGACGCCCATGCGCTTCGGGCTCATCGCGGTGGGCGTGAACCTCGCGCTCGGCCTGACGCTGTTCCACTTCGTGGGCGTCCCGGGCATCGCGGCGGCGACCGCGAGCGCCTGGTGGCTGAACGTCATCATGATGGCTGTGCGGCTGCACCGCTCGGGGCACTACACCCCGAGCCGCCGCGCGATCTCGAAAGTCATCCGCATCGTCGCCGCGAGCCTGGCGATGGGCGTCCTCCTGGGCCTCGCCTCGCACGAACGGCCGCTGATCCAGCACCTGCTGGAGCCGGTCTCGTTCCGCCATCCCAAGGAGCTCGCCATCGTGCTGGTCTGCGCGGTCGCCGGGACCAGCTATCCGTTGCTGCTGTTCGCCTTCGGCGGGCTGACGCTCGCGGAGGTGAAGGCCGCGTTCCGGCGCGCCCGCGGGGACCGCACGCGTCCGGCGACGCCCGAACTCTGAACCGCTCCGTCAGCCCGGACGGCCGAAGGCCGAGCCGGGACCAGGGTCGCGCGCAACTGGGTCCCGGCTCTCCGCTACGTTTCGGCCGGGATGACGAGGGAAAGAAACTAGGCTATCTCCCGCCTATGGCTTCGACGAACACCTGGCGATGGCGGGCCTGAGCCGCTGACCCTGCGCCCGGGCCTTGCGCCCGCCCGTCCGTTCGTCCGAAAAGCCTGACCCCATGACCGACCAAGCCCCGGCGCCCTTCAAGGGTCCCCAGCGCGTGCTCTCCGGCGTGCAGCCCACCGGAGACCTGCACCTCGGCAACTATCTCGGCGCGCTGGTGAAGTTCGCCCGCCTGCAGCACGAGGTCCCGACCTTCATCTTCGTGGCCGACCAGCACGCGATCACCGAGTGGCAGGATCCGGCCAGGCTGAAGGGGCAGGTGCGCGAGATCACTGCCGCCTACCTGGCGACCGGCCTGGATCCGAAGCTCGCCACCATCTTCGCCCAATCGGCGGTCCCCGAGCATACCGAGCTCGCCTGGGTGTTCGACTGCGTGGCCCGCATCGGCTGGCTGGACCGCATGACCCAGTTCAAGGACAAGGCCGGCAAGCACAAGGAGCGGGCGAGCGTCGGGCTCTACGCCTATCCGGTGCTGCAGGCGGCCGACATCCTGCTCTACAAGGCGACCCACGTGCCGGTGGGCGAGGACCAGCGCCAGCATCTGGAGCTGACCCGCGACATCGCGGCGAAGTTCAACCACGACTTCGAGGCGCCCGGCTTCTTCCCCCTGCCCGAGGCGCTGACCCAGGGCCCCGGGGCCAGGATCATGTCGCTGCGCGACGGCCGGGCGAAGATGTCCAAGTCGGACCCGTCGGACTACTCGCGGATCAACCTGACCGACGACGCCGAGGCGATCTCGCAGAAGGTCAGGAAGGCGCGCACCGACCCCGAACCGCTGCCGGAGCGCCTGGAGGCGCTGGAGGGCCGGCCCGAGGCGCAGAACCTGGTCGGCATCTATGCGGCGCTGGCCGGCAAGGCCGCGCAGGCGGTGCTGGACGAGTTCGCGGGCCAGGGGTTCGGCGCCTTCAAGCCGAAGCTCGCCGACCTCGCCGTCGAGGTGCTGGGCCCGATCGGGGCCGAGATGCGCCGCCTGCTCGCCGATCCCGCCGAGATCGACCGCATCCTGGCCGACGGCGCCCAGCGCGCCCGGGCGCTCGCCCAGCCGACGATGGCGGAGGTGCGCAGGATCGTCGGCTTCTGGAACTCGTAATCTCCGTCATCCCGGAAGGCCGGGAAGGCCGATCCGGGATGACGGTTGATATGAGGGATATTCGAGGCCACATCTTCCGCATGTTCATCCAGACCGAAGCCACGCCGAATCCCGAGGTGCTGAAGTTCCTGCCCGGCCGCGAGGTGATGGGCGAGGGCAGCCGCGACTTCCGCGACGCCGACGATGCGTCGGCCTCGCCGCTGGCCGCCGAGCTCTTCGCCATCCCCGGCGTCACGCGGGTGTTCTTCGGCCCGGACTTCCTGACCGTCGGCAAGACGCCCAATCGCGAGTGGGGCCACCTGAAGGCGCCGATCCTGGCGGCGATCATGGATCACTTCACCTCCGGCCAGCCGCTGTTCGCCGGCGAGGACGAGGCGGTGGGCCACGACGAGGGCGCCTACGAGGGCGAGACCGCCCAGATCGTGGCCGAGATCAAGGACCTGCTGGACACCCGCATCCGCCCGGCGGTGGCCCAGGACGGCGGCGACATCCTGTTCAGCCGCTTCGACGCCGAGACCGGGGTCGTCTGGCTCAACATGCGCGGCGCCTGCTCCGGCTGCCCCTCCTCGACCGCGACGCTACGCGCCGGGGTGGAGAACATGCTCAAGCACTACGTGCCGGAAGTGACGCGGGTCGAGCAGACCTTGTAAATCTGCCGTGTGATCGTCCTCGGCCTGGACACCTGCCTCTCTACCTGCTCGGTCGCCGTCCTCGACGGCGAGCGCGTGCTCGCGCACGTCTCGGAAGTGATGGCGCGCGGCCACCAGGAGCGGCTCGCGCCCATGGCGCAGGCGGTGATGCGCGCGGCGGCGCTCCCCTTCGCGAGCCTGCAGCGGATCGGCGTGACGGTGGGCCCGGGCTCGTTCACCGGACTGCGGGTGGGCGTCGCCTTCGCCAAGGGCCTCGCCTCGGCGCTGACCATCCCGGCGGCCGGCGTCGGAACGCTGGAGGCGCTCGCCGCCGACGTCGAGGGCCTGGCGTTCGCCGTGATCGACGCCCGCCGAGAGCAGGTCTACTGCCAGGCCTTCGAGGCCGGCGAGGCGCTGACCGCGCCCGACATCCTGCCGCTTGCCGCCGCCGTCGCCCGGCTGGCCGAGATCGGCCAGGACCGCCCGCTGACGCTGGTGGGCTCGGGCGCCGGGCTGCTGGCGCAGGCTGCGCCCGGCGCCACGGTGATCGCGGCTGAGGGCGCCGATGCGCGCGCGGTGGCCCGCCTGGCCGCCCGCCGCAACCCCGGCGCGCTGATCCCGCTCTATCTCCGTGCGCCCGACGCGCGCCCGTCGTTGGCGGCCGGCCCGTGAGCCCCGAGCTGGTCATCGCCTGGGCCACGCCGGCCGAGGCGGCCGCCATGGCCGAGGCGCACGGCGGCGCGTTCGAGGAGCCGTGGCGCGAGGAGGATTTCGAGGACCTGCTGGACGGGGCCGGCATCTACGGCTTCGTCGCCAAGGCCGAGGCGCCGGTCGGCGTCATCCTGTGCCGGGTCGCGGCCGAGGAGATGGAGGTGCTGACGCTCGGCGTCGCGCCGCAGGCGCGCCGGCGCGGCGTGGCCAGGGGGCTGATGGAAACCGCGTTGGCGGCCGCCCGCCGGGCCGGGGCGAAGTCCTGCTTCCTCGAGGTGGCGGTGGACAATCCGGCCGCCGTCGCCCTCTACGCCGGCCTCGGATTCCGCCAGGCGGGGCTCAGGCGCCGCTATTACGACCGGGGCGGCGGGATCTTCGTCGACGCCCACGTGATGCGGCTCGATCTTAACGGGGCCCCGGCTTGAGCCTATCTTGCGGCGGATGGACACCCACGGAGCCCACGTGCCCGACCGGATCGAGAAGCTCTGCGTCGAACAGGGCATGCGCATGACCGAGCAGCGCCGGGTGATCGCCCGCGTGCTCTCCGAGGCCCACGACCACCCCGACGTGGAGGAGCTGCACCGGCGCGCCCACCAGGTCGACCCGCACATCTCGATCGCCACCGTCTATCGCACGGTGCGGCTGTTCGAGGAGGCCGGGATCATCGCCCGGCTCGACTTCCGCGACGGCCGCTCGCGCTACGAGGAGCAGCCGGAGGTCCACCACGATCACCTGATCGACATGAAGAGCGGCAAGGTCGTCGAATTCGTCGACGACGAGATCGAGGCGCTGCAGGAGGCGATCGCCCGCAAGCTCGGTTATCGGCTGATCGACCATCGCCTCGAGCTCTATGGCGTGCCGATCGAGGAATAGCCCGCCCTCCTCTCGAGCTTGATCCTGACTCCCCCGCCCCGTCCGCTTCGCGGACATCCTCCCCTGAAGAGGAGGGATTGCGTGGCCGGACCCCCAACCCCATAACCGCGCCATGTCCGCCGCCGCGCCCGCGAAGCGCCTCTACATCAAGACCTACGGCTGTCAGATGAACGTCTACGACAGCGAGCGCATGGCCGATGTGCTGGCGCCGCTGGGCTACGCGCTCACCGAGCGTCCGGACGACGCGGACCTGGTGGTGCTCAACACCTGCCACATCCGCGAGAAGGCGACCGAGAAGGTCTATTCGGAGCTGGGCCAGCTGAAGCGGCTGAAAGCGGCGCGCGGGGCTGACGGGGGCGCGATGACCATCGCCGTGGCGGGCTGCGTCGCCCAGGCCGAGGGCGAGGAGATCATGCGCCGGCAGCCAGCCGTCGACCTGGTGGTCGGCCCGCAGGCCTATCACCGCCTGCCCGAGCTGATCGCGCGATCGCACCGGGCGCGCGGCGAGCGGCTGGCGGCCGACTTCGCGCCGCAAGCCAAGTTCGATGCGCTGAGTTCGGAGCGGCGGCCGAGCGGCGTCACGGCGTTCCTGACGGTGCAGGAGGGCTGCGACAAGTTCTGCACCTTCTGCGTGGTGCCCTATACCCGCGGCGCCGAGTGGTCGCGGCCCGCCGAGGCGATCGAGGCCGAGGCCTGCGCGCTGGCCGACCAGGGCGTGCGCGAGGTCACCCTGCTGGGCCAGAACGTCAACGCCTACGCCGGCGAGGGCGGACTTGCGGCGCTGATCCGCCGCCTGGCGCGGATCGAGGGCCTGGAGCGCATCCGCTACACGACGAGCCACCCGCGCGACATGGACGAGGCGCTGATCGTCGCCCATGCCGAGGTCCCGCAGCTCATGCCCTACCTGCACCTGCCGGTGCAGGCCGGCTCAGACCGCGTCCTGAAGGCCATGAACCGGGCCCACACCGCCGAGAGCTACCTGGCGCTCATCGGGAAGATCCGCGCGGCGCGGCCGGACATCGCGATCAGCGGCGACTTCATCGTGGGCTTCCCGGGCGAGCGGGAGGCGGACTTCGAGGCGACGCTCGATATGGTGCGGGAGGTGGGCTATGCGCAGGCCTTCTCGTTCAAGTATTCGCGCCGGCCAGGCACGCCCGCCGCCGCCCTGCCGGGCCAGGTTGCGGAAGATGTGAAGGAGGCCAGGCTGCATCGGCTGCAGGCATTGCTGGACGAGCAGCAGCGCGCGTTCAACGCCGCGCAGACCGGCCGCACCCTGCCGGTGCTGTTCGAGAAGCCCGGCCGGCGCCCAGGCCAGCTGGTCGGCCGCAGCCCCTACCTGCAGGCGGTGCACGCCGCGGCGCCGGAGCGCCTGATCGGAGAGATCGTTCCGGTGCGCATCGAAGGCGCCGCCGGGCATAGCCTGGCCGGCGTGCTCGAAGCCGGGCCGGAGAGCGCCTGAAGGACATGAATTGAGCCGCGCGCCCGAGTTCATCCCCCTCTCCGACGCCGCCGTGCGGGCCGTCGCCGGCGCCAATTCCCGCCACGCGGCCCTCATCGAGGACGCCTTCGGCGTGCTCCTGGAGACGCCGGGCGGGGGAGTCTCGCTATCGGGCGACAGCAAGTCCCGCGGGCAGGCCAAGAAGGCGGTCCACGCCATCGCCGAGCGCGCCGACCAGGGTCTCGAGATCGCCGAGGCCGATGTGCGCGTGGCGATCGGCGCGGCCAGGTCCGGCGCCTCCGCCCCCGGCGGGCTTCCGGTCGGCCGCCGCGGACAGGTCGCGCCGAAGACCGCCGCCCAGGCCAACTACCTGCAGGCGCTTTCCAAGTGCGAGTTGGTGTTCGGGCTGGGGCCGGCCGGCACCGGCAAGACGTTCCTGGCCGTCGCGCACGGCGCGGGTCTTCTGCTGCGCGGCGAGGTGGACCGGCTGATCGTCTCGCGTCCGGCTGTCGAGGCCGGCGAAAGGCTGGGCTTCCTGCCCGGCGACCTGACCGAGAAGGTCGATCCGTACATGGCGCCGGTCTGGGAGGCGCTCACCGACATCCTGGGCGCCGAGCAGCTCCGCCGCCGCCGCGAGAAGGGCGAGATCGAGGTCGCGCCCATCGCCTTCCTGCGCGGCCGCACGCTCAGCCACGCCTTCATCATCGTCGACGAGGCGCAGAACGCCACCCGGCTGCAGATGAAGATGGTGCTGACCCGGCTGGGCGAGGGCGCGCGCATGGTGGTCACCGGCGATCCCACCCAGATCGACCTGGTCAATCCGAACGACAGCGGCCTGGCCCATGCCGTCGGCCTGCTGGATGATGTCAAGGGCATCGGCATCGTGCGGTTCTCGGCCGAGGACGTGGTCCGCCACCCGCTGGTGGAACGCATCGTGCGCGCCTACGACGCCGACGCCGCCAAGCGCGGGCGCAGCTTTTGATCGACGTCGAGATCGAGGACGCGGCCTGGACCGACGCCCAGCCCGACGCGGAGCTGCTGGCGAGAGCCGCGGCCGCGGCGGTCCTGGCGCACGAGCTCAGGAGCGATGCGATCGTCACCGTCCTGCTCACCGACGACGCCGTGGTGCGCGACCTCAACGCACGGTTCCGCAAGCGCGATGCGGCCACCAACGTGCTCTCCTTTCCCGCGGCGGCGAACCCCCAGGGCCTGCTCGGCGACGTGGCGCTGGCCTACGGCGTCTGCGCGCGCGAAGCGGCCGAGCAGGGCAAGCCGCTGGCGCACCACCTGCAGCATCTGGTGGCGCACGGGGTGCTGCACCTTCTAGGATACGATCACCTGAGCGACCCTGAAGCCGAGGAGATGGAGGCCCTGGAACGCGAGGTGCTGGCCGGGCTCGGCGTGCCAGATCCCTATGCGGCCGGCGAGGATGACCATGACGGACCCTGATCCCGCCAGCCGATCCGATCCGCCCCGACGACGAAGCTGGTTCGGCTTCTTCAGCCGCCGGCGCAGCGAGCCCGAGCCGGTTTCGGCGATGGCCGAAGAAGCCGCGGCGGTCGCCGACGAGCTGGTGATCCAGGCCCGCGCCTTCGAGGACGTGCGGGTCGAGGACGTCATGAAGCCGCGCGCCGACATCGTGGCGATCGAGAGGGCCTGCAGCTTCTCAGAGCTGGTGGCGCGCTTCGTCGAGGCCGAGCACTCCCGCATGCCGGTCTATCAGGAGACGCTCGACGAGCCCGTGGGCGTGGTTCACGTCAAGGACGTCTTCAAGCTCCTGGCCCAGAAGACCCGCCGGCCGCGACCGGACGACCGGGTGCTGCAGGGCCGGCGCGGGCTGGTGCGCGAGGCGCTTTACGTGCCGGGCTCCATGCCGGCCGCCGACCTGCTGGCGCGGATGCGCGCCAAGCACATCCACATGGCGCTGGTCATCGACGAGTTCGGCGGCACCGACGGCCTGGTCACCCTGGAGGACCTACTGGAGATGCTGGTCGGCGACATCTCCGACGAGCACGACCTGGCCGAGGACGAGGTCGCCGCGCCGGTCGCCGAAGCGGAAGGGGTCTGGGTGGTCGACGGCCGCGCGCCGCTGGAGGAGCTGGAGGCCGCGCTGGGCGGCGTCGACCTCGCCCCCGCCGACGTCGACGAGGAGATCGACACGGTGGCGGGGCTGGTGAACACGCTGGCCGGGCGCGTGCCGCAACGCCGCGAGACGATCGCCCATCCCGGCGGCTTCCTGATCGAGGTGCTGGCGGCCGATCCCAGGCGCGTGAAGCGGGTCCGCATCCGCCGCGCCAAGCCGCCGTCGACGACGGTCTGAACCGCGCATGGCGAGAGGCGCCTCACTCTGGATCGCGCGGCTCTCGGCGCTCGCCGCCGGCCTGGCCGCCGCGCTCGCCCATCCGCCGTTCGGCGTGCTGCCGGGCCTGCTGGGCTACGCCCTGCTGCTGCGGCTGCTGGACCAGGCCGGCCCGCGGCCGCTGCGCTCGGCCTTCTTCCGCGCCTGGCTGGCGGGGGTGGGCTACTTCGGCCTGGGCTGCTGGTGGATCGTCGAGCCGTTCTTCGTCGACGCCAAGGACCAGGCCTGGATGGCGCCGATCGCCCTGCCCCTGACGGCCGGCGGGTTCGCCCTCTTCTGGGGCCTGGCGGGCCTGCTCTACCGGGTCGCAACGCCGAGAGGCCCGGCGCGCCTGATCGTCTTCGCCGGCGCGTTCGCCCTGTTCGAATGGCTCCGGGGCCATGTGCTCACCGGCTTTCCCTGGGACCTGCCGGGCGAGACCTGGCGCGCCGGCTCCGCGCCGTCGCAGACCGCCTCGCTTGTGGGCGCCTACGGGCTCACCTGGATCACCCTTGTCCTGGCCGCAGCGCCCGCCCTGCTGTTCGATCCCGCCGGGCGCCGCGAACGAACCTTACGCGGCGTGACGATGCTGGCCTTGCTGGCCGCGCTCTACGGCTTCGGGGCCGCACGCCTGGCGCGGGTCCCGCCGGTTTCCGAGGCCGCGCCGCTGATCCGGGTGGTGCAGGCCGACATCGACCAGAAGAACAAGTGGCGCCCCGAGAACCTGCCCACGATATTCGCGACCTACGCCGATCTCTCACGCCGGCCCGGCGCTGCGCACCCCGACGTGGTGATCTGGCCCGAGGGCGCGCTGCCCGCGATCATCGACGAGCTGCTGGCGCCCGGCAGCCCCTACGCGCCACGGCTGCGGGATCTCGTCGATCCGGGCCAGACCCTGATCATGGGCGCCAACCGCGCCCAGCCGAAGCCGGATGGCGGCGTCGCCTATTTCAACAGCCTGATCGCGTTCCGCCGCGAGCCGCAGGGCCTGAAGGTGACCGCGGTCTACGACAAGTACCGCCTGGTGCCGTTCGGCGAGTACATGCCGCTGGGCGCGCTCGCGACCAAGGTCGGCTTCCGCAGCCTGGTGCACATGCCCGACGACTTCTCCGGCGGACCGCCGCCCAGGCCGGTCGCGCCCACGGGCGTTCCACCGTTCCAGCCGCTGATCTGCTACGAGGCGCTGTTTCCGGGCTTCACCCGCGAGGGGGCGGCGCGCGCCCACCTGCGGCCCGCCTGGATCCTGAACATCTCCAACGACGCCTGGTTTGGCCAGACCTCCGGGCCGCTGCAGCACCTGAACCTGGCGAGCTACCGGGCGATCGAGGAAGGCCTGCCCATGGTGCGGGCCACGCCCACCGGAGTCTCGGCGGTGATCGACGCCTTCGGCCGCACCGAGCCTGGCAAGCGCCTGGGCCTGGGCGACTTCGGCGTGATCGATGCGCGTCTCCCGCCGGCGCTCAGCCCCACGCTCTACGAGCGGCTGGGCGACATGGTCTTCTGGGCGCTGATCGCGCTGTCCGGCCTGACCGCAGCGGCGATGCGAGCCGCCAATTCGCGGCGCCGCCGTCTTGGCGGCACATAAGGATGTCTTTATAGCTCCCGACCGGCCGCCGGCGTCCGCCGCATGCGGCCCAGCCTCCCGGAGCCTGACTTGAGCCGTTCCAGCTACATCTTCACCTCCGAAAGCGTCTCCGAAGGTCACCCCGACAAGGTCGCCGACCGGATCTCCGACACCGTGGTCGACGCCTTCCTGTCCGCCGAGCCGGAGGCGCGCGTCGCCTGCGAGACCCTGGTGACCACCAACCGCATCGTGCTGGCCGGAGAGGTGCGCGCAGCGCGTCCGGGCGCCTCGAAGGGCGAGAACAAGGCGCTGACCAAGGACATCCTCCGCGGCCTCGAGCCCAAGGTCCGCCAGGCGATCAAGGACATCGGCTACGAGCAGAAGGGCTTCCACTGGGCGAAGGCCAAGTACGCCTGCTACCTGCACGCCCAATCCGCCCATATCGCCCAGGGCGTCGACGCCTCCGAGACGAAGGAGGAGGGCGCGGGCGACCAGGGCATCATGTTCGGCTACGCCGTCGACGAGACGCCGGAGCTCATGCCGGCCACCCTGCAGTACGCCCACGACATCCTGAAGCGGCTGTCGGAGGCGCGGCACTCCGGCGAGTGCCGGGTGCTCGAGCCCGATGCGAAGAGCCAGGTCACCTTGCGCTACGAGGACGGGCGTCCGGTGGAGGTGCTGAAGATCGTGGTCTCCACCCAGCACAAGAAGCGCCTCGGCCTGAGGCCCACCACGCCCAGGCGCCTGCAGGCCGAGATCCGGCCCTTCGTCGAAGGCGTCTTCCCCGACGGCCTGATCACCAAGAACACCGAGTGGCTGGTCAATCCCACCGGCCGCTTCGAGATCGGCGGCCCCGTTGGGGACGCCGGCCTCACCGGGCGCAAGATCATCGTCGACACCTATGGCGGCGCGGCCCCGCACGGCGGCGGCGCCTTCTCCGGCAAGGACCCGACCAAGGTCGACCGTTCGGCGGCCTACGCCTGCCGCTACCTGGCCAAGAACGTGATCGCCGCGGGGCTCGCGCGGAAGTGCACCATCCAGATCTCCTATGCGATCGGCGTGGCCCAGCCGCTCAGCTTCTATGTCGACCTGCACGGGGCCGGCGAGGTCGACCCCGCCAAGCTGGAGCTCGCGCTTCCGGAGATGATCGGCGGGGCGACGCCGCGGGCCATCCGCGAGCACCTGGGGCTGAACCGGCCGATCTACGCCCGCACCGCGGCCTACGGCCACTTCGGCCGCCAGCCCGACAACGAGGGCGGCTTCTCCTGGGAGCGCACCGACCTGGTCGACCAGCTACGCGGGCTGGCGTAGGCGCGCGAGCTTCATCCCGGACCCAAGGCGACCGCATTGCAGACCCGCTGGGTCCCGGCTCTCCGCTTCGCTGCGGCCGGGATAACGGCTATTGGACTCGCGATGGCAGACGCCCGCCCGCCGCTCCGCACCTACGGCCGCATCAAGGCGCGGCCGATCAAGCGAAGGCAGGCGGCGCTGCTCGACACCCTGCTGCCGAAGATCCGCGTTCCCAGCGAGCCGTTCGTTCCGGCCGAGCTGATGGCGGCCGCCCGCGAGGCCTGGCTGGAGATCGGCTTCGGCGGCGGCGAGCACCTGGCGGCCCAGGCCGCGCATCATCCGGACGTGCTGCTGATCGGCGCCGAGCCGTTCCGGAACGGGGTGGCGAGCGCGCTCCGGCACGTGCACGAGCAGGCGCTCGGGAACGTGCGCCTGCACGACGGCGACGCCCGCGAGCTGCTGGGCCGGTTGCCGGACGCGAGCCTGGCGCGGGTGTTCATCCTGTTTCCCGACCCCTGGCCCAAGACCCGGCACCACAAGCGCCGGCTGATCCAGGCCGACACGGTGGCCGAGCTGGTGCGCGTGCTCGCGCCGGGCGGGCGGCTGCGGTTCGCCAGCGACTGGGCGGACTACGTCGATCGGGCGCTGGAGCGATTCCTCGCCTGCGCCGCCCTGCTTTGGACGGCCGCGCGCGCGGACGACTGGCGCCGGCCGCCGGCCGATCACGTCACCACCCGTTACGAGCAGAAGCGCCTGGGCGACTGCGCCCCGGTGTTCCTGGACTTCATCCGCGCCTAGCTCTGCGCCGCCCGCTCGATCGCGGCGCGGATCAGGTCGGCCGCCTCCTCGGGGTCGGCCCAGCGCAGGATATCGACGCTCTTGCCCTTCTCCAGGTCCTTGTAGTGCTGGAAGAAGTGGGCGATCTGCTCGGTGACGATGCGGGGCAGCGCCCGCCAGCTGTCCACGCCCTCGTAGAAGGGGTGCAGCTTGTCGACGGGCACGGCCAGGACCTTCTCGTCGCCGCCCGCCTCGTCGCGCATCAGCAGCGCCCCGATCGGACGCGCGCGGATGATCGCGCCCGGCACGACCGGCGTCGGGCCGACCACCAGGATGTCCATCGGATCGCCGTCGTCGGCGAGGGTGTGCGGGATGAAGCCGTAGTTGCCCGGATAGAACATCGCCGTGTGCAGGAAGCGGTCGACGAAGATCGCTCCGCTTTCCTTGTCGAGCTCGTACTTCACCGGCTCGCCGCCCTGCGGGATCTCGATCACGGCGTTGAGGTCCCAGGGAGGATCGGCGCCGACGGGGATCTTGGAGAGGTCCATGGGCCGCGCATGTGGGATCGGAGCCGCGCCAAGTAAAGCTGAGCTTGACGCGCGGGGAGCGTGATCGGAGAGTTCCGGGCACACTGAAGGGGCGCCCCATGCGGTGGGTTGCGATCGCCGGCGTGCTGGGCGCCCTCCTGCCGACGCTGGCCTGGGCCCAGGTCAAGGTCGTGCTCGGCGATGGGGTCTCGGTGATCTTCCCGGGCGCGCCGGCCAAGCTGCACATGACCTCCGAACCCCCGCCCGGGCCGCCGGCGACCGCCGGAATGGGCTTCCTCAAGGCCATCGGATCCACCGACATGTGGATGCTGCGGAGCGGCGGCGCGACGTTCCTGGCCACGGTGATGACGCCACGCGAGGCGCCCGCCGCGGCGGCGGCCAGGTGCGGCGGCCCGCCTCTGCCCGTGCCGCCCGGGAGCCTCAGTCCGTGCGACTCCGTGGGCCAGGCTATGACCTCGCCGCCCGAGTCTCGTCACGTGACCGAAGCGGGCGCGCTGTTTGCGAGCCGCAGCGTGCAGCTCAACGGGCGCGTCTACAGCGTCATCTTCATCCGCCCGGGCGAAAGCCAGCTCGCGAAACTGGATCCCCGGCATGAGACGCCGCCGGCGTCGGCGGGCGAGGCGTTCCTCAACTCCTTCAAGGTCGCGCCGGCGCCCGCGAATTAGCGCCGCATGCATTCGGGGCTGACAACCGCCTCTCGCCGCTCTATATTCCTCTCCAACATCGCTGATAGCGCTGGATGGCGCTTTCAAGCGGCGGGCTCCGGCCCGACCGCTTTTTTCTTTGCCGGAGGCCGGCTTTGCGCGGGAAGACCGCCGAGGACGCAAGACTGCTGGAACTGCTCGACCCCGTGGCCGAGGCGGCGGGCTACGCGATCGTCCGCCTGCGGCTGATGGGCGGCTCGGAGACCCGACGGCTGCAGGTGATGGCCGAGCGTCCCGACGGCGAGATGGACATCTCCGATTGCGCCAGGCTGTCGCGCGCCCTCTCCGACGTGCTGGACGCGGCGGACCCGATCAGCGGCGAGTACACGCTGGAGGTTTCCTCCCCCGGGGTCGATCGCCCGCTCACCCGGCTCAAGGACTTCGAGGCCTACGAAGGCTTCGAGGCCCGCCTGGAGCTCGACCGGCTGGCCGAGGGCCGCAAGCGCTTCAAGGGCGCGCTCGCCGGCGTCGAGGGCGAGGCCGTCGCCATCGACCTGGAGGGCGAGACGGAGACCACGCTGATCCCCTTCGCCTGGATCGCCGAGGCCAAGCTGGTCCTCAGCGACGAGCTGATGAAGCGCGGGGCCGAAACCCGTGCGCGACGCCTTCATCAAGACCAAGACACCGCATCCGAGTAAGGAACAGACCCCATGAGCCTGACCGGCATTTCCGCCAACCGGCTTGAGCTTCTGCAGATCGCCGAAGCCGTCGCCCGCGAGAAGGCGATCGAGAAGGAGATCGTCATCGAGGCGATCGAGGAGGCGATCCAGAAGGGCGCCCGCGCCCGCTACGGCGCCGAGCACGACATCCGCGTGCACATCGATCCGAAAACCGGCGAGACCACCATCAAGCGGGTGGTCACGGTGGTGCCCGACGACGCGGTGTTCGGCGGCGGCCTCGACGAGGAGGGCAACGAGCTGCCGTTCGAGGAGCCGGCGGGGATCATCCGTCTGGCGGACGCCAAGCGCACCGACAAGACCGCCGAGATCGGCAAGACCTATGAGGAGGTCCTGCCGCCCTTCGAGTTCGGCCGGGTGCAGACCCAGATGGCCCGCCAGGTGGTCATGGGGAAGGTCCGCGACGCCGAGCGGGAGCGGCAGTACGAGGAGTTCAAGGACCGCGTGGGCGAGATCGTCAACGGCGTGGTCAAGCGGGTGGAGTACGGCAACGTGATCGTCGACCTCGGCCGCGGCGAAGGCATCATGCGGCGCGACCAGTCGATCCCGCGCGAGAACTTCAACATCGGCGACCGGATCCGCTGCTACATCTACGACGTCCGGCGCGAGACCAAGGGCCCGCAGATCCTGCTGTCGCGCGCGCACGGCGGCTTCATGGCCAAGCTGTTCGCCCAGGAGGTGCCGGAGGTCTACGACGCGGTCATCGAGATCCGCGCCGTGGCCCGCGATCCGGGCAGCCGCGCGAAGATGGCGGTGGTCTCCAACGAAAGCTCCATCGACCCGGTGGGCGCCTGCGTCGGCATGCGCGGCTCGCGCGTTCAGGCGGTGGTGGCCGAGCTGCAGGGCGAGAAGATCGACATCATCCAGTGGAGCCCGGACGATCCGACCTTCATCGTCAACGCCCTGGCCCCCGCGGAAGTCTCCAAGGTGGTCATCGACGAGGAGGACAACCGCGTCGAGGTGGTGGTGCCCGACGAGCAGCTGTCGCTGGCCATCGGCCGCCGCGGCCAGAACGTGCGTCTCGCCTCGCAGCTCACCGGATGGCAGATCGACATCATCACCGAGAGCCAGGAAAGCGAGCGCCGGCAACGCGAATTCGCCGAGCGCACCGCCCTGTTCCAGGAGGCGCTGGACGTCGACGAGGTGATCGCCCAGCTGCTGGTCACCGAAGGGTTCGCGACCGTCGAGGACGTCGCCTACGTGGAGCCGCACGAGATCGCCGCCATCGAGGGATTCGACGAGGACACCGCCGAGGAGATCCAGGCCCGCGCCCGCGACTACCTGGAGAAGGAGGCCGCCGAATACGACGCCAAGCGTCGCGAGCTGGGCGTCGAGGACGGCATCCTCGAGATCGAGGGCATGACCCTGCCGATGGCGGTGGCCCTGGGCGAGGGCGGCGTCAAGACCGTCGAGGACCTGGCCGGCCTGGTGCCCGACGACCTGCGCGGCTGGTACGAGGCCAAAAACGGCGAGCGGGTGCGCGAGCCCGGCATCCTGGAGGCCTTCAGCCTCGATCCGCAGGACGCGGAGCTGCTGATCATGCGCGCCCGTGTGGCCATGGGCTGGATCGAGCCGGAGCCCGAGCCCGAAAGCGAGGAGCCGATCGAGGACGGCGAAGCCTATGCGGAAGCCGAAATGGCCGGCGAGGCGCGCGACGCCTGAAGCTGGTGTCATCCCGGTTTCAGCCGCCGGGCTGAAGACCGGGACCCACTAGCATCGACGCTGGCCGGGCCACCTCCAATTGCCGAGCTTCACTTTCGTCTTCGCGCGCACAAGGGTCCCGTTCTTTCGCTGCGCGACAACCGGGATGACAGGGAAAATTCGGCCTTGATGGACGATCCCAGCACCCACGCATCCGCCGACCGCCAACGGCGCGACATCGTCTCGGGCCAGGTGCGCGACGAGGCGACGCTCATCCGCTTCGTCGCCGGCCCGGATGGAGACGTCGCGCCCGACCTGGCCCGCAAGCTGCCGGGGCGCGGCCTCTGGGTCGCCGCCGACCGCGGAGCGCTCGCCACGGCCGTGGCGAAGAATCTCTTCGCCCGCGCCGCCAAGGCGCCGCTGCGGCCTGCGGCGGATCTGCCCGATCTGGTCGAAAGCCTGCTGAAACGCCGGCTTTTGGCGGGCCTGGGGCTTGCGCGCAAGGCGGGCGACACCACCTCAGGCTTCGAGAAGGTCGCCCAGGCCCTCTCTTCCGGAAAGGTCGCATGGCTGGTCGAGGCGTCCGACGGCGCCGCGGACGGCCGTCGCAAGCTGGCGGCGATCGCCCGGAAACAGCCCCGGGTCCCGGGCCTGATCGGCGTGTTCGACGCGGCCGAATTGGGTTTGGCCTTGGGGCTGGAGAATGTGATACACACCGCCTTCCTTGCGGGGCGAGCCGCCGATCGTTGGGCGCAGGACGTCTTCCGGTTGTCGGGCTTTTGCCCGCTCCTTCCTGAGAGTTGGCGCGAGGAGCCTTGATGGGGCGAACCGGGATTTCGGTCCCGGGCGCCGGCATTGGAATTTCGATCTGTTTGGCCGGGATGACCGGTCGGCGAGTAAAGCGAGCGCATGAGCGACGACAACAACAATGGCCGCGGTCCCGCCCCGGGCGGACGCCCGCCCCTGACCCTGAAGCCCCGCGGGGCCGGCTCGGTCAGCGCCGGGACGGTGAGGCAGAGCTTCAGCCACGGCCGTTCGAAGACGGTGGTCGTGGAGACCAAGCGCCCGCGGACCCACGTGCAGCCGGCAGGCAACCTCGCCGCCCCCTCCGCGGCCGAGCGCCAGCGCACCGAAACCCGACCGGTCCCGCCGAGCGGCCCGCGCGGTCAGCAGGGGGCCTCCGACGGCCTCTCGGCCGAAGAGCGCGCCGCCCGGCAGCGCGCCGCCGAGACCTTCGCGCGCCAGCAGCAGGAACGTCAGGACGCCGAGCGCCGCGCCCGCGAAGAACGCGCGCACGCCGAGGCGGAGGCGCGCGCCCGCGCCGCCCAGGCCGCCGCGCCGGCCCCCGCCGCCGAAGCTCCGGCGGAGCCGGCGGCTCCGCCGCCCACCCCCGCAGCCGCCGCGCCGCCGCCCGCTCCGGCGCCGGCGCCAGCGCCGCCCGTCGCCGCGCGTCCGGCCGCCGAGGCCGCGCGCCCTCCGATGGCCGGCCAGACCCGCACCTATCAGCCGTCCGCCGAGCGGCGTGACGACCGGGCCTCGACCACCACCTATCGCCCGGACCGGACCTCCGCTCGCTTCGAGGGCGCGAGCTTCAACCAGCGCGCACCCCGCCGTGACGAGGCCGCCGGCCGGCCGGCCCGCGACGACCGCGCCCCGCGCGGCGACGAGCGTGGCGGTCCGCGTCCTGAAGGCACCGTGCGCTATTCGGCGCTGGCGCCGCGCCCCGCCGGTCCACGCGACGGCGCCCGCCCGGGCGGGCCGCGATCGCCGCGGCTCGGGCCGGCCGCGCCCCCCGCTGCGCCCGAGATCCAGCGCGCCACCCGTCAGGCGCCGCGGCCCGGCTCGGCCAATCTCGACCGCCGCCCGGACGAGGGCGAGGACGAGCGTCGCGGCAAGGCTGCGCCCTCCAAGGCCATTTCCCGCGTCCGCGGCGCGCCGCAACGGCGCGAGGGTCGGCTGACCATCCAGGCGGTGGCCGGCGGCGACGAAGAGAGCGTCGAACGGATGCGCAGCCTCGCCTCGGTGCGCCGCGCCCGCGAGCGCGAGCGCGAGAAGCGCAAGGGCGGCGGCCAGGAGCAGGTGCGCGCCGCCCGCGAGGTGGTCATCCCCGACGTGATCACCGTGGGCGAGCTGGCCAACCGCATGGCGACCCGCGGAGCCGAGGTCATCAAGTTCCTGATGCGTCAGGGCGTGATGCTGAAGATCAACGACGTCATCGACAACGACACCGCCGAGCTGGTGGCGACCGAGTTCGGCCACACCGTGCGTCGCGTCTCGGAAGCCGACGTGGAAGAGGGCTTCATCGGAGCCGAGGATGTGGACGAGTCCATGGAGCCCCGGGCGCCGGTCGTGACCGTCATGGGCCACGTCGACCACGGCAAGACCTCGCTGCTCGACGCCCTGCGCTCCACCGACGTGGTCTCGGGCGAGCACGGCGGCATCACCCAGCATATCGGCGCCTATCAGGTCCGCCTGGAAAACGGCCAGCGCGTCACCTTCCTCGACACGCCCGGCCATGCCGCCTTCTCGGCCATGCGCATGCGCGGCGCCAACGCCACCGACATCGTCGTGCTGGTGGTGGCGGCCGACGACGGGGTGATGCCGCAGACGGTGGAGGCCATCCAGCACGCGCGCGCCGCCGGCGCCCCGATCATCGTGGCGATCAACAAGATCGACAAGCCGGACGCCGACCCGACGCGGGTGATCAACGAGCTGCTGCAGCATGAGATCGTGGTCGAGAGCCTGGGCGGCGACACCCAGGCGATCGAAGTCTCGGCGACCGAGAAGCTCGGCCTGGAGGACGTCGTCGAGGCCATTGTTCTGCAGGCCGAGGTGCTGGAGCTGAGGGCCAATCCGAACCGCAGCGCCGACGGCGTGGTCATCGAATCGCAGCTCGATCGCGGCCGGGGCGCCGTCTCGACCGTGCTGGTCAAGCGCGGAACCTTGAAGCGCGGCGACATCGTCGTGGCGGGCGCCAACTTCGGCCGCGTCCGCGCCCTGCTCAACGAGCGCAACGAGCAGCTCTCCGAGGCCGGGCCCTCGACGCCTGTGGAGGTCCTCGGCCTCGACGGCACGCCAGATCCCGGCGAACCCTTCGCCGTGGTCGAGAACGAGGCCCGCGCCCGCGAGATCACCGAATACCGGCAGCGCATGAAGCGCGAGAAGTCGGGCGCGCCGGCGCTCGGCGCCTCGCTTGCGGACATGATGGCCAAGCTCGCCGACAAGAAGGTTTCCGAGCTGCCGGTGCTCATCAAGGCCGACGTGCAGGGCTCGTCGGAAGCCATCGTGGGCTCGCTCGACAAGCTCGCCACCGACGAGGTCCGCGCCCGGATCATCCTGTCGGGCGCCGGCGCGATCAACGAGAGCGACGTGCTGCTGGCCAAGGGCGCCAACGCGCCGATCCTCGGCTTCAACGTGCGCGCCTCGAAACAGGCCCGCGAGCTGGCCGAGCGCGAGGGCGTGGAGATCCGCTACTATGCGGTGATCTACGACCTGATCGACGACATCAAGGGCGTGCTCTCGGGTATGCTGGCGCCGATCCAGCGCGAGACCTTCCTCGGCAACGCCGAGGTGCTGCAGGTCTTCGACATCACCAAGATCGGCAAGGTGGCCGGCTGCCGCGTGACCGAAGGCGTGGTCCGCAAGGGCGCGCGCGTCCGCATCGTCCGCCAGGACGTGGTGGTGCTCGAGCTCGGCGTGCTGCAGACCCTCAAGCGCTTCAAGGACGAGGTCAACGAGGTCCAGTCCGGCCAGGAGTGCGGCATGGCCTTCCAGGGCTTCCAGGACATCAAGGAAGGCGACGTCATCGAGTGCTTCACGCTCGAGGAAGTGAAGCGGACCCTCTGATCGGCGGCGTCAGGGCCGCTCGACGCGGAACACGGCGCTGGGCTTGTCGAACCCCAGGTCCTGCAGGCCGAGCGGCCGCATGCCGATCTTCGTGAGCACCTGCTGCGAGGCGGCGTTCTCCGGCTCAGTGAAGCCGATCAGGTGATCGTAGCCGGTGTTCGCAAAGACCCACGCTGCGATGCCGGCCGCGGCCTCCGTCGCCTGCCCCTGGCCCCAATAGGCTCGCTTGAACGCATAGCCGATCTCGGCTTCCGCCCCGCAGCCTTCTCCCTCGCGCAGCCACGGCTCGACCCCCGCGCGCGCGACGAAGGTCCCGTCCTTCAGGTGGACGCGCCACTTGCAGAAGCCGAACCGCGCCTGCGACCTGAGCTGACGATCGAGCGTCGCCGCGAACACGTCGGACGACCAGCACCCGCCGAGGAACCGCTGCACCTCCGGATCGGAGTGGAGTTCGATCATCAGCGGCAGGTCCTCCGCGGTCCATGTCGTGAAGACCATCCGCTCGGTTTCCAGGATCGGGTCCGCCATGATCGCTCCGCGAGGCCGTGATCCGGCCCCGTTTCGTTGCTATCCGAAAGCCTGATGATGCGCCGACTCCTCATGCTCGGGCTAGCCGCGTGCCTTTCCGCCTGCGCGTCCATGCAGCGGCTGGATGCGGCGGGCGACGTCCACGCGCTGTTGCTCGCCATCCGCGACAACGACCAGCAGGCGTTCGAGGCCCACGTCGACCGGCCGGCGCTGAAGCAGGCGATCGAGGCCAAGATCGAGCAGCGGGCCGCCAAGCGCTACGGCGACATCGCGAGCCTGCTGGCCCCTGGGCTCGCGCAGTTCGCCGGCGATACGCTGGTCCAGCCGGGCGTGTTCACGCTGGTGGCCCGGCAATACGGCTATTCCGACCAGACCCGGATCCCCGGCCCGATCGCCATCGCCGGCTCGCTGAAGCCGCTGCCGGACGGGCGGGTCTGCGCAGTGAAGAAGAAGGCCGGGCCCTGCGTGGTGGTGTTCACCAAGGAGCAGGGCGTGTGGAAGCTCACCGGCTTCGAAGGCCAGATTTCCGACCTGCGCCTGAAGCTGTGACGCTCTAAGCTGCCGCCCGGACGGGAGGCGCCGATGAGCTACCATGCCGCGCTGGCGGGCTACGAGAAATTCCAGTTCGACGACGGCCGCTGGACGCGGGACGTCTACCGGCGCGGGTCCGGCCCGGCGGTGATCGTCGTCCACGAGATGCCCGGGCTGCATCCGCTGGTCATCCGCTTCGCCGACCGGGTGGCGGAGGCCGGGATGACGGTGTTCTGCCCGCTGCTGTTCGGCGTGCCGGGCCGGCCGGCGACCCATCCGGGGGGCGTGCTCACCATGCTCTCCGGCATGTGCGTGCGCCGCGAGTTCAACGCCTGGGCGGGCGGCAGATCCTCGCCGATCGTGGACTGGCTTCGCGCGCTGGCGCGCAAGGCGCACGCCGAATGCGGCGGCAAGGGCGTGGGCGCGGTCGGCATGTGCTTCACCGGCGGCTTCGCCCTGGCGATGATGACCGACCCCTCGGTGGTGGCGCCGGTGCTGTCGCAGCCTTCGCTGCCCATGCCGCGCAAGCAGCCGAAGCCGTCCGCGGAGATCGGCCTGTCGCCGTCGGAGATCGCCTGCGTAAAGGGGCGCATGGAGGCCGAGGACCTGTCGGTGATCGGCCTGCGCTTCAAGAGCGATGCGTTGGTGCCCGACGCGCGGTTCGAAACCTACCGCCGCGAGTTCGGCGACCGGTTCGAGGCGGTCGAACTGGAGGACGAGGACGCCCAGCCGGCGTTCATCC
>NZ_DATIMC010000033.1:0-11815 GCF_035475775.1 Phenylobacterium sp.
TCCGTCGCGCTCTGCGCCCGGGAGAGGCCCGCTGCGCGCAAGCTTGAGCGCAAGCCGGTTCCGGCCCATCGTGCGCTGCGGGGCAATATCGGGGGACAGCGATGCGCAGGTGGGGCTTCTTCGCGCTCGGGCTGGTGCTGATCGTGGCCGGCAGCTTCCTGGCGCACGCCGTCCAGACCTCGGGCGGCGTCAGGGTCGAGGACGTCCGCTTCCCGGGCGCGAAAGGCCTCACCCAGAGCGCGCTGCTGTACGTGCCGCCGTCGGCCACGCCGCAGCATCCGGCGCCGGCGGTTCTGCTGAGCCACGGCTACATCAACACCCGCGAGATGCAGTCGCCGTTCGCCATCGAGCTGTCGCGGCGCGGCTTCGTGGTGCTGTCGATGGACATGACCGGCCACGGCTACTCGCAAGGCGCGGTGTTCCTGCCGCGCGACATGGGCGGGCCGGCGGCGCTCGCCTGGCTGCGCAGCCTGCCGTTCGTCGACAAGGCGAACATCGGCCTCGAGGGCCATTCCATGGGCGGCATTCCGATCAGCACCGCCGCCGCCGCCATGCCCGACGGCTACCGAGCCATCGTGTTCGAGGGCTCGACGCCCGCCTTCCTGGGCGCCGCCGCCCCGCCCGCCTTCCGCAACCTGGAGGTCGTGGAAGGCCAGTTCGACGAGTTCGCCCAGCTGATGTGGGGCGTCCCGAAGGGCTCGCTGGTCGCCGGCTCGCCCAAGATGGCCAAGGTGTTCGGCGTCGCCGGCCCGGTGGCCGTGGGCCGCACCTACGGCTCGGTGGCCGACGGCACGGCCAGGCGGCTGCTCAATCCGCCGGTCACTCACCCCTGGGAGCACTTCTCACGCGCCGGCGTCGGCGGGGCGGTCGACTGGTTCCAGACGACGCTCGCGGGCGCGGCCCGCCCGCTGCCGGCGAACGACCAGATCTGGTTCTGGAAGGAGATCGGCACGGCCGCGGGTTTCGTGGGGCTCATCGTGCTGCTGATCGGGACCTTCGAGGTGCTGATCGCGCTGCCCGCCTTCGCGAGCCTCGCCCAGCCGATGACGCCGGTCGCCGCGCGCCGCGGCTGGAAGTGGTGGCTGGCCTTCGTGCTGACCGCCGCGATCCCGGCGCTCACCTACTATCCGTTCATGAAGTGGGGCCAGCTGTTCGTCCCCATGCGGCTGTTCCCGCAATACATCCAGAACCAGCTCCTCGTCTGGGCGCTGCTCAACGGCCTCGTCACCCTCATCCTCAGTTTCCTGATCCGCGGCGGCCGGCCGGCGTTCACCCATCGCTGGGCCGGCGCGGTCGCGATCTCCGCGATCACCGTCGCCGTGGGCTACGCCTCGCTGGCGATAGTCGATGCGCTCTGGCACGTGGACTACCGCTTCTGGGTCCTCGGCCTGAAGCCGCTCGACGCCCGCCATGCGCTGATGGCGATCCCCTATTTCGTGCTCTGGGCCATCGCGCTGCTGATCTCGTTCCGGGCGCTGGCGGCCAACCTCGCGGTGAGGGGCGAGGGCTTCGTCGTCCAGGCCGGCGCCTGGAAGCTCGCCATGTGCCTGGGCTTCGTGGGGCTGCTGATCTACGAGTACGGCGCGCTGTTCTCGACCGGCCTCCTGGCGACCCCCACCGAGCCGCTCAACACCATCGTGGCCATCCAGTTCGTGCCGCTGCTGGCCAGCATCGGCGCCATCGCGGCGGTCACCTACCGGCGGACCAACTCCTACATCCCCGGCGCGCTGATCTGCGCGGCGCTGCTCGCCTGGTATGTGACCGCGGGCACGGCGACGCACTGGGCGCCCGGCTTCAAGTCGCCGCTGGCCGCCGCGGCGCGGCGCTAGATGCCCCGGTCGCCCGCGCCTATCTGAGGGGCCTCCGATGGGAGAGAGGGCGGGCGTGGCGGCTGAGCTTGTCGAGGACGGTCCGCGCACCTGGGGCGATCTGCTGGCCGAGGGGCGCCTGCCGAGGTTCGCGCTGATCTGCCTGGGCGTCTGGCTGAACGCCGCCGACAGCCTGGTCACCTCCACCATCATGCCGAGCGTCGGCCGCGAGCTCGGCGGCCTCTCCTATTTCAGCTGGGCCACCGCCGGTTACCTGGTCGGCGCCATCCTCGCGGGCGCGAGCGCCGGGCGGCTGTCGGAGCTCTTCGGCCTGCGCCGCGCCACCACGCTCGCCGGGCTCGTCATGGTGGCGGGCTGCGTGATGAGCGCCGCGGCGCCGGACGTGGGCATGTTCCTCGCGGGGCGTCTGGTCCAGGGGCTCGGCTCCGGCTGGATTTCCGGCTTCGCCATGGTCGCCATCGCGCTGCTGTTCCCCGAGCGGCACCTGGCGCGGGTCTTCGCCTCGGTCTCGGGCGTCTGGGGCGTCGCCACCCTGATCGGTCCCCTGATCGGCGGCGTCTTCGCGATCGGCGGCCACTGGCGCGAGGTGTTCTGGTTCTTCGCCGTCCAGTCGCTGGCCTTCAGCGCCGCCGCGCCCGTCCTGCTGCGCGGCGCGGCGCGAGCGGGGGGCGGCCCCGGCGTGCCGTGGCGGCAGCTCGCCATGCTGGGCCTGGGCGTCGGCGCCGTCGCGCTCGCCGACCTGATGCGGAGCCCCGTTTGGGCGGCAGGCCTCATCGTCCTGGGCGTGGCCCTGCTCGGGCTTGTTCTGTGGATCGACGGCCGCGCGCGCGTGCGGCTCCTGCCGCATCGCGCGGGCGATCTCTCCACCGTCTGCGGCTCGGGTTACGCGGCGATGTTCCTGCTCACCGCCGCTTCGATGGGCTTCGCCATCTACATCCCGCCGATCATGCAGACCCTGGCCGGCATGAGCCCGCTCTGGGCCGGCTACCTGATCGGCGCGGAATCGCTCGCCTGGACGCTGGCCGCCTTCCAGGTGGCGAGCGCGACCGGCGCCTGGGACGCCCGCTGGGTGCGGATCGGCGCGCTCAGCGTGCCCGCCAGCCTCATCCTGCTGAGCTGGGCGACGCCGGCCGTCTCGATCCTCTGGATCGCGCTCGGCGGGGCCTTGTTAGGGGCGGCCTTCGGCTGGTCGTGGAGCCTGATGAGCCGGCGGCTGCTGGCCGCGCTCTCCGACGAGGACCGGGCGATCGGCTCCTCGGCGATCACCGCCGTGCGCCAGACCGGCGCGGCCGCGGGCGCGGCGATCTCCGGGGCGGCCGCCAACCTCGCGGGATTTTCGAGCGGGCTGACGCCGGCCAGCGCCAAGGGCTCGGCCCTGTGGGTGTTCGCCGCGGTGATCCCCGTGGGCGTCGCCGGCGTCTGGGCGGCCTTCCGCTTCACCGGCCGTGCGGAGCGGGCGTGATGGCGAAGGTCCGCATCCTGGCGCCCGGCGACGAGGCCCTGCTCGCCCGCGCCGTGGCGATGATCGGAGAGGCCGAGCTCACGCCCGAGCGCGCAGGACAAACGCGCCTCGGTTTTCTTGCCGGTCAGATCAGCGTGCCGGATGACTTCGACACCATGGGCTCGGCCGCGATGCTGCGGGACTTCGGCGAAAGCTGAACCCGCTCAGAGCTTGTCCAGCCCATAGGCGGCGTGCAGGGCGCGCACCGCGAGCTCGGTGTAGGCGGCGTCGATCAGCACGCTGATCTTGATCTCCGAGGTGGAGATCACCTGGATGTTGACGCCCTTCTCCGCCAGCGCGCCGAACATGGTCTTGGCGACGCCCGCGTGGCTGCGCATGCCGACGCCGATCACCGAGACCTTGGCCACGTCCTCGTCGACGACGGCGTCCTCGAAGCCCACCTTGGCCTGCACCTGGCGGACGATCTCCATCGCGCGACCCGCGTCGCGCTTGCCGACGGTGAACTCCATGTTCGCCGTGTCGACCGCGCGCGAATGGCTCTGGACGATCATGTCGACGTTGACGTTGGCGTCGGCCAGCGCGCCGAAGATCTCCGAGGAGACCCCCGGGTGGTCGGGCAGGCCGAACAGGCTGATCTTCGCCTCGTCGCGGCTATAGGCGACGCCGCTCACGATCCGCTTTTCCACGATCTCCTCCTCGTCGCAGACGATGGTCCCCTGGCCCGGGGACTCGCCCGGCTCGATGAAGCTCGACAGCACGCGGACCGGCACATGATAGGCCATGGCGAGCTCGACCGAGCGGGTCTGCAGCACCTTGGCGCCCAGCGAGGCCATTTCCAGCATCTCCTCGTAGGAGACCTTGGCGAGCTTCTTCGCCCTGGCCTCGATGCGCGGGTCGGTGGTGTAGACGCCGTCCACGTCGGTGTAGATGTCGCAGCGCTCGGCCTGCAGCGCCGCGGCCACCGCCACGGCCGAGGTGTCGGAGCCGCCGCGGCCCAGCGTCGCCAGCCGCCCGTCGCGGGTGACGCCCTGGAACCCCGCGACCACCGCCACCTCGCCGCCGTCGATGGCGCCGCCCAGCTTCTCCGGCGCGATCTCCTCGATCCGCGAGCGGCCGTGGGCGTCGTCGGCGATGATCGGGATCTGCCAGCCCATCCACGAGCGGGCCCGCAGGCCCATGTTGCGCAGCGTCATCGCCAGCAGCCCCGCCGTCACCTGCTCGCCGGAGGCCACCACCACGTCGTACTCGTCGTCGGAAGACGAGAGCCCCTGCGCCGCCGCGCCCGCGCCGTCGGTCCAGGCGACCAGCTCGTTGGTCTTGCCGGCCATGGCCGAGACCACCACGGCCACCTTGTGCCCGGCCGCCACCTCGGCGTTCACCAGACGCGCCACGCGGCGGATGCGCTCCAGGTCGGCCACCGAGGTGCCGCCGAATTTCATCACCAGCCGCGACACTTGGCGCCCGACCCCCTCGCCATGAACGGAAAGCGCGCCGTTCTAGCGGCGCGAGGCGCCTGCTGCAATGCGGCCAGGTCCCACGCGCGTCGCAGGGCAGAATCCGCTGGGTCCCGGCTCTCCGCTTCGCTGCGGCCGGGATGACGCGTAAAGAGTGGCCATGACCCAGGCCTCCTCCGTCGATCCGGCTGAAGTCGAGCGGTTCTCGAGGATCGCGGCCGAGTGGTGGGACCCGAACGGCCGGTTCGCGCCGCTGCACAGGTTCAATCCCGTCCGGCTCGCCTTCATCCGCGACCAGGCGCTGCATCGCTTCGGCCGGGACCCTGCGGCGCGCCGGCCGTTCACCGGCCTCAGGCTGCTCGACATCGGCTGCGGCGGCGGCCTGCTCGCCGAGCCGATGACGCGGCTGGGTTTCGCCGTCGTGGCGGTCGACGCCTCGGAGCGCAACATCGGCACGGCGAGCGCGCACGCGGCCGAGCAGGGCCTCGCAATCGACTACCGCGCCTCCACGGCCGAGGACCTGCTGGCGGCCGGCGAGCCCGGCTTCGACGTGATCCTCAACATGGAGGTGATCGAGCACGTCGCCGATCCCGGCGAGTACCTGCGAAGCTGCGCCAGGCTGCTGAAGCCCGGCGGCCTGATGATCGTGGCCACCCTCAACCGCACGCTGAAGGCCTTCGCGCTCGCCAAGCTGGGGGCCGAGTACGTGCTGCGCTGGCTGCCGGCCGGCACGCATCACTGGTCGAAGTTCCTCAAGCCGGAGGAGATCCGCGGCTTCCTCGAGGGCGAGCCGGTCACCGTCGAGGGTCCGTTCGGCGTCGTCTTCGACCCGCTCAGCGGCCGCTGGAAGCAGAGCCTCGACGCCGACGTCAACTACATGATGACCGTGCTCCGCGACGCCCCGAAGCAGCTCCCGCCGCCGAGGCCGAAACGCGCGCGGAGATCAAAGCCCAAGGCCTGACAGGGAGGTTGCCCGTCGGCGCCCCTCCGCCTTACGCTCGGTGAACGATGATCAGGAAGGAGGCGCTCCGATGCAGGGCCTGATGATGGACTGGCCGCTGACGCTGCCGTCGATCCTGGAGCATGCGGCGCTCTACCATCCGGACCGCGAGGTGGTGGCGCGCACCGTCGAGGGGCCGATCCATCGCTACGGCTACGCCGAGGCGCTGGCCCGCACCAAGCGGCTCGCCAACGCGTTGCTGGCGCTGGGGGTCAAGCCGGGCGACCGGGTCGCCACGCTCGCCTGGTCGACGCACCGCCACTTCGAGCTCTATTTCGCCGCCACCGGCATCGGCGCGGTGCTGCACACCATCAACCCGCGCCTGCACCCGGACCAGGTGGCCTGGGTCGCCAACCACGCCGAGGACACGGTCCTCCTGTTCGACGTCACCTTCGCCGACCTGGTCGCCGAGACCGCGCCCAAGATGCTGAGCGTGAAGACCCTGGTCGCGCTCACCGACCGCGCCCACCTGCCGGCCAATGCCCCGGCCGCGACGCTGGTCTACGAGGAGCTGCTCGCCCAGGCCTCGCCCGAGCTCGCCTGGCCCAAGCTCGACGAGCAGGCCGCCTGCGGCCTCTGCTACACCTCCGGCACCACCGGCAATCCGAAGGGCGTGCTCTACTCCCACCGCTCGACGGTGCTGCACGCGCTCGCCTGCGCCCTGCCGGACAACTTCGACTTCTCGGCCGCCGACGTGATCCTGCCCTGCGCCCAGATGTACCACGCCAACGCCTGGGGCACGCCCTACGCCGCCCCGCTGGTGGGCGCGAAGCTGGTGCTCCCCGGCCGCGCGCTGGACGGCAAGTCGGTCTCCGAGCTGATCGAGGCGGAGGGCGTCACCTTCGTGCTCGGCGTGCCGACCATCTGGGTCGGCGTGGCCGAGCACCTGGAGCAGGCCGGCCGGACGCTCGGCACGGTCAAGACCATCGCCATCGGCGGCTCGGCGCCGACCGCGGCGCTGATCGAGCGCATCGAGGCCCGGCTGGGCGGCCAGGTGCAGCAGATCTGGGGCATGACCGAAACGAGCCCCTTGGGCGTCATCAACAAGCCGCTGCCGCAGCACGCCGGCGAGAGCGCGGCCGCCGCCACCCAGCGCAAGCTGAAGCAGGGGCGCGGGCTCTGGGGCGTCGAGCTGCGGGTCATTGACGAGGCGGGCGCGCCGCTGCCGCGCGACGGCAGGAGCGCCGGCCGGCTGCAGGTGAAGGGCCCCTGGGTCGCCTGCGCCTACTTCAAGCACGAGGGCGCCGCCTCCTTCGCCGAGGACGGCTGGTTCGACACCGGCGACATCGCCACGCTCGACGCCGAGGGCTTCCTGCGCCTCACCGACCGCGCCAAGGACGTCATCAAGTCCGGCGGCGAGTGGATCTCGACGCTCGATCTCGAGGACGCGGTCTGCTCGCATCCGGCCGTCGCCATGGCCGCCGCGGTCGGCATGCCGCATCCGAAATGGGACGAGCGGCCGCTGCTCCTGGTGATGCTCCGGCCGGGCCAGAGCGCCGAGCCCGAGGCGCTCAAGGCGCACGTCGCCGAGCGGGTCGCCAAGTGGTGGGTTCCGGACGAGGTCCGCATCGTCTCCGAGCTGCCGATCGGGCCGACCGGCAAGGTGCTGAAGCGCGAGCTGCGTGACCGGTTGGCCACAGCCACGCCGGTTCCCGCCGAGTGAGAGCAAGCTGAGCCGAACCGGGCTTCCAATCGCGCGTTTGCGCCCCCAGGTGACAGTGTAAGCCTGAGGAGATTGCGAACGTGCCGCGGAAACGGCCGAAGGGTGTTCTCGCCATGGGGTGGGCCTGCATCGAAGCGGCCGCCGCCGGGCGCACCGAGCACAAGCCCTTGGCCGAGGACTATCCCGAGCACGTGGTGCGCCGCACCAGCTTCGCCGCCGCCGGCGGGCACGATTGGACGATCTCGGCGCTGCACACCCCGCGCGAGACCCCGCCGCCCTGGAAGATCGTGGTGATCACCGGCGCGCCGTCCTGGGCCGAATACTGGGCCGAGACCCTGGCCGAGCTGCCGCCGGACCGCGAGATGATCGTCGTCGACCGGCCGGGCTACGGCGCCTCCGAGCCGGCCGAACCGGTGAGCGACATCCGCGTCCAGGCCGAGGCGCTGGCGCCTGTGCTCGAGGCGCCGCGCGGCCAGAAGGTGCTGCTGGTCGGCCAGTCCTACGGCGCGGCGATCGCGGCG
Organism: Phenylobacterium sp.; assembly: GCF_035475775.1. Lineage (GTDB taxonomy): Bacteria > Pseudomonadota > Alphaproteobacteria > Caulobacterales > Caulobacteraceae > Phenylobacterium. The sequence goes on from NZ_DATIMC010000033.1 coordinate 7,930, forward strand.
CTGATGGCGCAGGCCAATCCGGGCAAGGTCGCGGGGCTCGTGCTGCTCTCCGGCTTCTTCGGCGAGCCGGGGCCCACCGCCCGCTGGCTGATCGACATGGGCGCCAAGGCCCTGAAAGTGATCCCCCGCGACCTGCGCCACGCAGTGATCGAGGCGTCCGGCCAGAAGGCGCAGCTCGTCCATGCCCGCCGCGCGCTCGCGCGGCTCACGATCCCGATCCACATGATCCACGGCGACAAGGACGACTTCGCCCCGATCGAGATCGCCGAGCGCATGGCCGAGGAGATGGTCACCCGCCGGCCGATCCGCTTCGTGCGCGCGGAAGGGGCCAACCACTTCCTGAACGACGGTCCGCCCGAGGCGCTGATCGCGGCCCTCGAGGCCTGCATCCCGGCCCGCAAGGCCTGGACCTTCCGCTGGCCGCAGATGCCGAAGCTGGCGCTGCCCAATTTCCGCCTGCCGCAGCCCGCGCCGAAGTCGGCGCAGGCGGCGTAGGAGACTCCAGACCCGATCCATCTGGACCCCTCCTCCTCGATGGAGGAGGGGCAGGGGTGGTGGTGCGCGCTGGGCGCCCGGGCGAAAGGCTCAACAGGCGCCGGCGCCCGCTCGAGCTCATCGCGCCATCTCAGTGATCACACCCCCGCCCAACCCTCCTCCATCGAGGAGGAGGGCAAGGTGAACATGCGGTCAGCATCCGGGCGCTTGCCCTCAGATCACCGCCTGCGACCAGAGCCCGGCGGTCACCGCAAAGCCGATCACCACCAGCCAGGGCGGCAGGCGGGCGATCGCCAGGAACACCCAGGCGGCGGCGACCAGCGCCCAGTCGCTGGGCCGCTGGACGGTGGAGGTGAGCACCGGATTCCACAGCGCCGCGGCGAGCAGGCCCACGACCACCGCGTTCAGGCCGGCCAGCGCGCCGCGGGCGGCCGGCAGGCCCTTCAGCCGGTCCCAGAACGGCAGCACGCCCACGATCAGCAAGAGGCTCGGCAGGAAGATCGCCGTGACGCAGACGAGGCCGGTGCGCCAGCCGCCGGCCGCATAGTCCTGCGCCGCGCCCACGAAGCCTGCGAACGAGAACAGCGGGCCGGGCAGCGCCTGCACGGCGCCGTAGCCCGCCAGGAAGGTGTCGCGGTCGAGCCAGCCGCGGCCGACGATGTCGCGGTCGAGCAGCGGCAGGACCACGTGGCCGCCGCCGAACACCAGCGAGCCGGTGCGGTAGAACACGCTGGCCAGCCCCAGCGTCGGGCTCTGCAGCAGCGCGGCTGCGAACGGCAGCGCCGCCAGCAAGAGCGCGAAGATCGTCAGCGCCGCGCCGGAAACCGCGGGCGGGATCTGGTGCGTCTGCGCATCGTCGGGGACGTCCGGCGGCGGCTCCCGCAGCCAGGCGAGGCCGAACAGCCCGCCGGCGACCAGGGCGAAGATCTGCGGCGTCGAGCCGTTCCCGTGCGAGATCAAGAGCCCTGCGCCCGCGCCGAGCGCCATGCCGGCGCGGATCGGTCCGGCGGCGAGCCTGCGGGCCATGGCGATCAGCGCCTGGAACACCACCGCGGCGGCGGCGATCTTCAGCCCGTGCAGCCAGCCGCCGCCCCACTTGTTCGTAAGGTCGGGGGCCAGATAGGCCAGCAGGATCATCGCCGCGGCGGCGGGCAGGGTGAAGCCGACCCAGGCGGCGAGGAGGCCGAGGTAGCCGGCGCGCCTGAGCCCGATCGCCATGCCGAGCTGGCTCGAGGCGGGACCCGGCAGGAACTGCGCCAGCGCCAGCAGATCGGCGAACGCCGCCTCCGACAGCCAGCCCCGGCGCTCGACGAACTCGCGGCGGAAGTAGCCCAGGTGCGCCACCGGCCCGCCGAACGCGGTCAGGCCCTGCTTCAGGAAGGCGAGGAACACCTCGCCCGCCCGGGCGGGGGTCTCTGCGGCGCTGGGCTGGGCCTCGGCCATGGCTCCCCTCTAGAGGCGATGGCGCCCGGCCTGTCGACTTGATTTTGCGCCGGCTTCCCTCGGGAAACCCCTTGGCCCGGCGATCTGAACAGCGATAAGGCTTCTGGCGACACCACGCCCGAAGGGCGGATCCAAGTTGGGAGGGAAGCCATGAAGGCCGCAGTCCTGCGCGAAGTCAGAACGCCGCTGCAGATCGAGGACGTGCAGATCAACAAGCCCGGCCCGCACGAGGTGCTGATCCGCACCGCCGCGGCCGGCGTCTGCCACTCCGACCTGCACTTCATCGAGGGCTCCTATCCGCACCCGCTGCCGGCCGTGCTCGGCCACGAGAGCGCCGGCGTCGTCGAGGCGGTGGGCTCCGAGGTGCGCACGGTGAAACCGGGCGACCACGTGATCACCTGCCTCTCGGCGTTCTGCGGCCACTGCGAGTTCTGCCTCACCGGCCACATGAGCCTGTGCGTCTCGCCGGAGACCAAGCGCGCGCCCGACGAGGAGCCGCGGCTGAAGTCGGACAAGGGTCCGATGGTGCAGTACCTGAACCTCTCCTCCTTCGCCGAGCAGATGCTGATCCACGAACACGCCTGCGTGGCGATCCGCCCCGACATGCCGCTCGACCGCGCCGCCCTGATCGGCTGCGGGGTGATGACCGGCGTGGGCGCGGCCATGCACACCTCGAACGTGCGGCCCGGCGACACCGTGGCGGTGATCGGCCTGGGCGGCGTGGGCCTCGCGGCCGTCAACGGCGCGGCCATCGCCGGCGCCAGCCGGATCATCGGCATCGACATGGCGCCCGGCAAGGAGAACATGGCCAAGGCCTTCGGGGCCACCGACTTCATCTGCGCCAAGGACACCGACCCGGTGAAGGAGGTCATCGAGATGACCAAGGGCGGCGTGCAGCACTCCTTCGAGGCCATCGGCCTGGCCAAGACCGCCGAGCAGGCCTTCAACATGCTCAGGCGAGGCGGCACCGCCAACGTCATCGGCATGATCCCGGTCGGCCAGACGATCAGCCTGATGGGCGCGGCCTTCCTAGGCGAGAAGCGCATCCAGGGCTCGCTGATGGGCTCCAACCGCTTCCCGGTCGACATGCCGCGGCTGGTCGACTTCTACCTCGCCGGCAAGCTGAAGCTCGACGACATGATCTCGCGGCGCCTGAAGCTCGAGCAGGTCAACGAGGCGTTCGAGGAGATGAAGACCGGCGCCGTCGCCCGCTCGGTGATCGTCTTCGACGCTTAGCCAGAACCACGGAACACACGGAACTCACGGAAAGGGCGGCCCTCGGGCCGCCCTATGTTTTTGACCACGGATTTCACGGATTTACACGGATTTACGCGGGAGACTGGCCGTCTGCGCGCCTGCGGCGCAGCCGACTGCCCGATCCGTGGAATCCGTGAAATCCGTGGTTCTCCTTTCCGTGTTTTCCGCGTTTTCCGTGGTTCCCTGCGAGCCTTAAGCTCGAGCAGGTCAATGAGGCGCCCGCTCGGTCATCGTCTTCGACGCTTAGTCAGAACCACGAACACACGAAGGGGCGGCCCCGGGCCGCCCTCTTCACTTCACCACGAAAAGCACGAAAGACACGAAATTCGGCCTCCCGGAGCGCTGCCGGATCGATTGCGCCTGCGGCGCTGTTTCGTGCTTTTCGTGCCTTTCGTGGTTGCCCAACCTCAGCCGTGCAGCGCCTTGCGGACCTCGGGCAGGGGATCGCTCTGCACCCGGCTCTCCACGTCGAACACCATCGTCGCCCGGCGCTCGACATCATACGCCGGCCAGCCCGGATCGCCGGTCCTCGCGAACGCCAGCCACGCCGAGCTCATCTGGTCGGCGACGGCCTGCGGCGCCTCGCCCCGGCCGACGAAGTTGCGCGCCTTCTCGACATTGTCGAACACCAGCGGGATCTCGATGGCGTGCGGCGAGCGCAGCCGGCCCTTCGCGACCGGCGTCTCCCAGG
>NZ_DATIMC010000034.1:0-1684 GCF_035475775.1 Phenylobacterium sp.
GTCGGCGCCTTCGGCTGGGGCTGGGTCTGCGACCGCCACGGCCCGCGGATTGTCGGTGTCGCCGGCGGGCTGCTGCTCGGCACCGGGCTGGTGCTGGCCAGCCGGGCGACGAGCCTGCCTGCCTTTCAGCTCGCCTACGGCTTGTTCCTCGGCGCGGCGGTCGGCGCCTTCTTCGCGCCCATGATGGCGACGGCCAGCGCTTGGTGCGACCGCCACCACGCGCTCGCCGTCTCCCTCGTCTCCGCCGGGCTCGGCATAGCACCGGTGACCGTCGCGCCTTTCGCGCAGTGGCTGCTCCTCTCTGGCTATGACTGGCGCACCGCCCAGCTCGTGATCGGGCTCGTCGCCTGGGCCGTCCTGCTGCCGGCCGCGCTGCTACTGCGCCGTCCGCCGGCGACGGCCTCAGCCGCCACCGCGGCGGCCGGGCCGGCGGGCGAGGGCTTCACCGTGCGCCAGGCCCTGGGTAGCCGCCAATTCGTGGTGCTCGCGGCGACCTTCTTCGCCTGCTGCCTCGCGCATTCCGGCCCGATTTTCCACGTGGTGAGCTACGCCATGGTCTGCGGCCTGTCCGCCGTGGCCGCGGTCAGCGTCTACAGCCTGCAGGGCTTGGCGGGACTCGGCGGGCGCCTGCTCCTGGGCGTGCTCGCCGACCGCCACGGCGCCAAGCCGGTGCTGATCGGGGGGCTGCTGCTGCAGGCGCTCGCGATCGGTGCCTTCCTCCCGGCCCGCGGCCTCGGGGAGTTCTACGCCGTCGCCGCGGTCTTCGGCCTGGCCTATGGCGGGGTGATGCCGCTCTACGCGGTGCTCGTGCGCGACTGTTTCGGCACCCGCATCATGGGCACGGTGTTCGGCGCCGCGACCATGGCTTCCTGCGTCGGCATGGCGGCGGGGCCGGCGGTCGGCGGCTGGATCTTCGACCGCTTCGGCGACTACGCGGGGATGCACCTCGCCTCGCTGGCCGTCGGGCTCGGGGCCGTGGCGATCGCCCTCACCTTCTCGCCGTTGCCCCGGACGAGGCCCGAGCGCCTCAAGCCGGCGTAGCGCGTCGGTAAGGATCCATCGTAGCGAGCCCGGCCATAACCGCTCCACCTCAGTTATGCCATGGTGACTATGGACGCTGACGCGGACAAGGCGCGCCTGAGGCCCGCCCCGGCCTCACCGGGAGGTGCCACGGCAACCGCCCCTCCGAATACGGTGTTGAGAGCGGCCATGCAACGAAATGGAACTGTCGCCGACCCAGGGGACCCGTTTCCTACCGCCTCGCTCGAGGCGCTGCGTCGCCAGGGCGGGCTGTGCGCACCACTGCCCGTCGCGCTCGGTGGCTCCGGCTGGGGCACCGAGCCGGCCGGGGCAGCGGCAATCCTCGCCCTGCTGCGAAGCATCGGCCGGACCAGCCTGCCGCTTGGGCGAGTGTTCGAAGGCCACGTGAATGCGATCCGCCTGGTGGTCCGCTCCGGCACCCCGGCGCAGGCCGCGGCCGCCGCCGCGGATGCGATCGGCGGGCACCTGTTCGCGATCTGGGCGGCCGAGAACTCCGACGCGCCGCTGCGCCTCGTCGGCGATCGGCTCGCCGGGATGGTCCCGGGTCGGCGGGCAACGCGGTCAGGCCGCCTTGTCGGACCAAGTTGCAAGGCGTTCCAGTCGGCTCTGTAAAGCGAACCGTTCCGGTGCGGGCGAGCGTGCG
>NZ_DATIMC010000035.1:0-85963 GCF_035475775.1 Phenylobacterium sp.
GATAGTCGTCGGCGCCGAGCTCCAGGCCCACGATGCGGTCGGTGTCCTCCCCCATCGCCGAGAGCATGATGATCGGCGGCCCACCGTCGGCGGAGGCGACGCGCCGGCAGACCGCCAGCCCGTCCTCGCCCGGCAGCATGACGTCGAGCACGATCAGGTCGACCGGCCCGCGCTCCAGGGCCTGCTCCATCTCGCGCGCGTCGGCGGCGGTGGACACCTTGTAGCCGTGACGGCCGAGGAACTCGGAGACCACGTCGCGGATGCCCGGATCGTCGTCGACCATCAGGATGCGGGCCCCCTGGGCGGTCATGTCTTGCGCGGTCTCCATGAGCCGGATGCTGGAAGCCGAGGGTAACACCCGGATTTCCCGGTTGAAATCAGCTTTGCAGCCCGCCTTCGGCGAGGACCTCGTCGGCCACGAAGGGATTCGTCCGGCGCTCCTGGCCGAAGGTCGACATCGGACCGTGGCCCGGCACGAAGCGGACGTCGTCGCCCAGCGGCCAGAGCTTCTCGGTGATCGAGCGGATCAGGCTCTGGTAGTCGCCGCGCGGGAAATCGGTGCGCCCGATCGAGCCCTGGAACAGCACGTCGCCCACCTGGGCGAAGCGCGACTGCGGGTGGAAGAAGATCACGTGCCCAGGGGTGTGGCCCGGGCAGTGGCGGACCTCGAAGCGGGTCTCGCCCAGCGTCACGGTGTCGCCATCGCCGAGCCAGCGGTCCGGCGTGAAGCCCTTGGCGTCGGGCATGCCCCAGCGGGCGGCGGAGGCCTCGATCTGGTCGATCCAGAAGGCGTCGTCCGGATGCGGGCCCTCGATCGGCGCGCCGGTCGCGGCCTGCAGCGCCGCGGTCCCGCCGGCATGGTCCAGATGACCGTGGGTGATCCAGATCTTCTCGAGCTCGAGCTCGTACTGTTTCAGGGCGGCGAGCAGGCGCGGGACCTCGCCGCCGGGATCGATCACGGCCGCCTTCTTGGTCCTGGCGCACCAGACGATGGTGCAGTTCTGCTGCAGCGGGGTGACCGGGGCGATCAGCGCATGGATGGGCAGGTCGGGGCGGGCGGGGGCGTTCAAGATCCAATCCTATGGCTCCGCGGCGCGCCGCGGCTCGCCTAACAATAGGGAGACCGCGCGAAACCACAACAAAGCCGGGCGCTTGGGCCGCGGGCTGCAAGTCGCATTGCCGGGCGCGGGCCCGCCAGCTAGCGTGCCCCCAATCACCCGCTCGCGGGGGAGTCGGGGAATCGAGGACAGGGCCCTCATGGCGAACGCTGCAGGCATTTCGCGCATCTTCCTGCGCAAGTCCGTCGGGCAGATCCAGGCCGAGCACGAGCATGGCGAGCTGAAGCGCTCGCTGGGCGCGCTCAACCTGGTGCTGCTCGGCATCGGCTGCATCATCGGAACCGGCATCTTCGTGCTCACCGGCCGGGCGGCGGCGCAGTTCGCGGGCCCGGCCATCATGGTGTCCTTCGTCATCACCGGCGTGCTCTGCGCCTTCGTGGCGCTCTGCTACGCCGAGCTCGCCTCGGCGCTGCCGGTCTCGGGCTCCGCCTACTCCTACACCTATGCCTCGATGGGCGAGGGGGCGGCGTGGGTCATGGGCCTGTTGCTGCTCCTGGAGTACGGCCTGGCGGCCTCCACCGTCGCGGTCGGCTGGTCCGGCTATTTCACCAGCCTGTTGGGCGACATGCATCTCGGCATTCCGGCCGCGCTGACCGCCGCGCCGGGCGTCGCGGTCAAGGACGCCGCCGGCCACGTGATCGCCACCGGGGTGATGAACCTGCCGGCGATCGTGGTGATCGCGCTGGTCACCCTGCTGCTGGTCCGCGGGGTCTCGGAGAGCGCCACGGTCAACAACATCATCGTGGCCATCAAGCTGACGGTGGTGATCGCCTTCATCGCCATCGGCTCGCGCTACGTCCATCCGGCCAACTGGGCGCCGTTCGTGCCGGCCGAGATCCCGGTCCGGCCGCCCGGCACGCCGATGGACATCTGGCACCAGATCGGCCGCGCGCTGATCGCCGTGATCACCGGCGACAACTCGACCAAGTACGGCGTCGGCGGCGTGATCCACGGCGCGGCGGTGATCTTCTTCGCCTACCTCGGCTTCGAGGCGGTCTCCACCGCCGGGGCGGAGTCGCGCAATCCGGCCAAGGACATGCCGATCGGCATCCTCGGCGCGCTGGTCATCTGCACCGCGCTCTACATCGCCACCTCGGCGGTGCTGGTCGGCATCGTGCCCTACGCCTCGCTCGACAACCCTGCGCCGATCGCCACCGCGGTCAACCAGATCGGCCTGCCGTGGTTCGCGGTGCTGGTGAAGATCGGCGCCATCGCCGGGCTGTCCAGCGTCATGCTGGTGCTGCTCTATGGGCAGACGCGGATCTTCTACACGATGAGCCGCGACGGCCTGCTGCCCAGGTCGCTGGCGACGGTGCACAAGACCTTCCGCACCCCGTGGATCAACACCATCATCGTGGGCCTCGCGGCCATGGGCGCGGCCGGGTTCCTGTCGCTGGACGCGCTGTCGGACCTCTCCAACGTGGGCTCGCTCGCGGCCTTCACCCTGGTCTGCATCACGGTCATCTACCTGCGGGTCAGCGAACCGGGCCTGGTCCGGCCGTTCCGCACGCCGTTCTTCCCGGCGACCCCGATCCTCGGGGCGGTGATGTGCCTGATCCTGCTGATGAGCCTGATGTCGACGCCGGCCACGCGGACCTTCTTCCTGAGCTACCTGGCGGTGGGCGTGGTGATCTACTTCCTCTATGGCATCCGCAAGTCGGCGCTGGGGCGCGGGATCGTCGTCAAGGGCGGCGAGCCCGAGCCTTTCGTCGACCTGCCCCAGCAGGGCGACTGATCGCGCCTGACTGACGGCCGACCTCGGGCGCCGTGGCCGCCCGGCGCGCCGGGCGTGATATGCGCGGGCCCATGCTCCCGATCCACGACGCCCTTCCGGGCCTGAAGCGCGCGCTGGCGGCCCGCAACGCCGCCGTCCTGGTCGCCCCGCCCGGCGCGGGCAAGACCACCGTCGTCCCGCTCGAGCTGCTCGCCGAGCCCTGGGCGGGCGAGGGCCGGATCATCGTGCTCGAGCCGCGCCGCCTCGCCGCCCGCGCCGCCGCCGAGCGGATGGCGAAGACCTTGGGTGATCCGGTCGGCGGGACGGTGGGCTTCCGCGTGCGGATGGCCTCGCGCGTCTCGGCCCGCACCCGCGTCGAGGTGGTCACCGAGGGCGTCTTCACGCGCATGATCCTCGCCGATCCCGCGCTCTCCGGCGTGGCCTGCGTGATCTTCGACGAGTTCCACGAGCGCAGCCTGGACGCCGACCTCGGCCTGGCGCTCGCCCGCGACGCCCAGAAGCTGCTGCGCGAGGACCTGCGCCTGCTGGTGATGTCCGCCACCCTCGACGGCGCCGCGGTCGCCCGCCTGCTGGACGACGCGCCGGTGGTGGAGAGCCATGGCCGGGCGTTCCCCGTCGAGACCCGCCACCTCGGCCGCGATCCGGCCGTGCGCCTCGAAGACCAGGTGGTCCGCGCGATCGAGCGCGCCCTGGCCGAGGAGGCCGGCTCGGTGCTCGTCTTCCTGCCCGGCCAGGCAGAGATCCGCCGCACCGCCGAGCGCCTGGAGGCGCGCCTGCGCCGCCCCGAGGTGGAGATCGCGCCGCTCTATGGCGCGCTTGATCCCGCCGCCCAGGACCGCGCCATCGCGCCGGCGCCCCCGGGGCGGCGCAAGGTGGTGCTGGCCACCTCCATCGCCGAGACCAGCCTGACCATCGAGGGTGTCCGCGTGGTGATCGACGGCGGCCTGGCGCGCGTCCCCCGCTACGATCCGGCGAGCGGCCTGACCCGGCTGGCGACCGTCCGCGTCTCCCGCGCGGCCGCCGACCAGCGCCGTGGCCGCGCCGGGCGCACCGAGCCCGGCGCCTGCTACCGCCTGTGGGACGAGCCCGAGACCCGCGCGCTGCCGGCCTATGCCGATCCGGAGATCCTCGACGCCGACCTCTCGGGGCTGGCGCTCGACCTCGCCCGCTGGGGCGCCAAGGACCCCGCCGAGCTGGCCTTCCTCGACCCGCCGCCCGCCGCCGCCTACGCCGAGGCGCGCGCGCTGCTGATCCGCCTGGACGCCCTGACCGCCGAGGGCGTGCTGACGCCCCACGGCCGCGCGCTCGCCGAGTTTCCGCTCGCGCCGCGGCTCGCGCACATGGTGCTGAAGGCCGCCGCAACGGGCCAGGCGCGCCGCGCCGCCCGCATCGCCGCGCTGATCGCCGAGCGCAACCTCGGCGGCCGCGACGCCGACCTGCGCCATCGCCTGGAGGCCCTGGACCGCGACCGCAGCCCGCGCGCCCGCGACGCCCGCGCGCTTGCCGACCGCTGGGCGAGGCTGGCGGGAAAGGAGGCGACCGCCGCCGAGCCGCTCTCCGACGGGCTCCTCCTCGCCTTCGCCTATCCGGAGCGTCTCGCCCGCGCCCGCGGGTCGGTGGGCGAATTCCAGCTGGTCTCCGGCCGCGGCGCGTTCGTCGAGCCCACCGACGCGCTGGCCCGCGCGCCCTGGCTGGCGGTGGGCGAGCTCGGCGGCGGGAGCGTGCGCGACCGCATCCTGCTCGCGGCCCCGCTGGACGAGGCGGAGATCCTCGAGGTTTTCGCGGGCCAGCTCACGGAAGAGGACCACCTGGAGGAGAGCGGCGGCGGCAAGCTGCGCGCCAAGCGCATCCTGCGCCTGGGAAGGCTCACCGTCCGCGAGACCCTGGTCGAGACCCCCGATCCCGCGCTGATCGCCCGGGCGCTCGCCGAGCGGGTCCGCGCCCAGGGACTCTCGGCCTTGCGGCTCGGCGAGGCGGGGCAAAGCTTCCGCGAGCGCGTGGCGTTCCTCCGCCGGCGCGATCCCGCCTGGCCCGACCTCTCCGACGAGGCGCTCATCGCCCGTCTGGAGGCGTGGCTGACGCCGCTGCTTGTCGGCGTGCGCGCGCTGGCGGACCTCAAGCCGGACGCCCTCGAGGCGTCGCTTCGCGGTCTGGTCCCCTGGGACCTGCAGCGCCGGCTCGCAACGGAAGCGCCTGCCCGCTGGACCGCGCCCTCCGGCGCCAGCTTCGCCATCCATTACGCCGCCGAGGGGGGGCCGCGCGTCGAGGTCCGCGTGCAGGAGGTCTATGGGCTTTCCGAGCACCCGCAGGTCGGCGGCGCGCCGCTGACGCTTTCGCTGCTCTCGCCGGCCCACCGCCCGATCCAGACCACCCGGGATCTGCCCGGCTTCTGGCGCGGCTCCTGGCGCGATGTCCGGACCGAGATGAAGGGCCGCTATCCCAAGCACCTGTGGCCCGAAGACCCGGCCGCGGCCCAGCCCACCACGCGGGCCAAGCCGCGCAAGGCGTGACCCACCTCAGGCCGCCGCGGTCTCCCTCGCCGGCTTGTCCTTGGGATGCTCCGAGCGAAGCCCGATGGCCAGCCGGTTCCAGGTGTTGATCAAGCCGATCGCCAGGGTCAGGTCGGCGATCTGCTGATCGCTGAAGTGCGGCTTCAGCGCCTGGAAGTCCTCGTCGGGCGCGTGGGTCTCGGCGACCCGGGTGAGCGCCTCGGTCCAGCCCAGCGCCGCCCGCTCGCGCGGGCTGTACAGGCTCGACTCTCGCCAGGCGTCGAGCAGGAACAGCCGCTTCGGATCCTCGCCCGCCTTCAGGGCGTCGGCCGAGTGCATATGCAGGCAGTAGGCGCAGCCGTTGATCTGCGAGGCGCGCATCTTGACCAGGTGCAGCAGGCCGTGCTCCAGGCCGCTGTCCGTCAGGTATTTCTCCAACGCGAGCAGCTGCTCGAGCGGCTTCTGCGCCAGGGCGTAGAGGTTGAGGCGTGGGGACATCGGAGGCTCCTTCAGCTCTTTTCGCCTAAGGACGGGCGGCCCGGCCCGGATGTGACACGCGCCGCCGGGCCGCCGCGGACAGCATGATCCGCCTCGCCGCGGCGAGATTGAGGCTGGCGGCCCGCCCATGCCCGGCGGGCGATGGAACCTGAGCTTGCCAAGCGGCGCATGGCGCCGCTCACTGTCGGCCGGGGAGGGACCATGCATCTCACGCGCCGCCGGGCCCTGTCCGCAGCCTTCGCGCTCATGGCCGGCGCCGCCCGGTCCGCGCCGCAGCGCTTCTTCCGGAGTCACCGCTTGCCCATCGGCCTGCAGCTCTACTCGGTCGGTGCCGAGCTCCGCCGCGATCTGGACGGGACCCTGAAGGCGCTTTCCGCGATCGGCTACACGACGGTCGAGACCGCCGGCTATGCGGGGCGCTCGGCCCAGGAGCTGCGCGCCGCGCTCGATGCTCATGGGCTGGCCTGCACCTCGGCCCACGTCCAGCCGCGCGGCGGCGGCCCCGAGCCGACGCTCTCGGGCGACCTCGGCCGTCTCGCCGCCGACATGCGCATCCTGGGGGCGCGGCACGTGGTCATGCCGATCTTCCTGGTCCCCGAGGGCAAGTCGCTGCGGTCGCCGCCCTCCGCCGAGGACTGGAAGGCCACCGCGGCGTTCCTGAACCGCACCGGCGCGGGCCTGAAGCGCGAGGGGCTCGCCTTCGCCTACCACAACCACAATCCGGAGTTCGCGCCGCTCGACGGCGGCACGGCCCTGGACCTGCTGCTGCGCGAGACCGATCCCGCGCTCGTGCAGTTCGAGATGGACGCCGGCTGGGTGGTCGCCGCCGGCCGCGATCCGGTGGAGGTGCTGAAGGCCCATCCCGGCCGCTTCCGGATGATGCACGTGAAGGACGTGGCCAAGGGCGTCGAGCCCAACTTCGCCTTCCGCGTGCAGACCACCTCGGTCGGGCAGGGGATCATCGACTGGCCGCGCCTGCTCGCCGCCGCCTACGCCGAGGGCGTGCGCGAGTACTTCGTCGAGCACGAGCCGCCGTTCGCCCGCCCGGTGCTGGAGATGCTGGCCGACAGCTACCGGAACCTGGCGGCGCTCACCGCCTGATCGATGCCGATCTAAGGCGTCGCCGCGTAGATCATGATGCCGGTCGCCACGGCGAGGTTCAGCGAGTCCGCCCGGCCGCGCATCGGGATCTTCACGTTCACGTCGCAGAGCCTCGCCATCTCCGGCGGCAGGCCCTGCTGCTCGTTGCCCATCAGGATCAGCGAGGGCCTGACGTAGTCGGCGGCGCGGTAGTCGAGGCTGGCGGCGAGCAGCGTCCCCACCACCGAGCCCGGCCAGCGGTCGCGCCAGGCGGCGAACTCGGCTTCCGAGGCCCGCGCCAGGGCGGCGGCGAAGATCGAGCCCATGGTCGCGCGCACCGCCTCCGTCGAATAGGGGTCGCAGCACTCGCCGACCAGGATCACCCCGCCGCAGCCGGCCGCATCGGCGGTGCGCACGATGGTCCCGAGGTTGCCCGGGTCGCGCACCCGGTGCAGCGCCACCCAGCAGGGGGCCGCGTGCGGCTCGATCTGGTCGAGGGCCCGGAACGCCTGGCGGAAGACGCCCACCACCGCCTGCGGATTCTCCCGCCGCGAGACCTTGGCGAGGATGGCCTCGGTCACCTCGAGCGCCTCGCCGCCGGCCTCGCGCGTCGCCGCGACCGCGCGCCGGGTCAGCGGATGATCGGCCGCCTCGGCGCCGAACAGCAGCATCTGCGGCGCGTGGCCGGTGTCGAGGCCCTCGACGACGGTCTTCAGCCCCTCGGCCACGAACAGGCCGGTCTGGTCGCGGGCCTTCTTCAGGTGCAGGGCGCGCAGGGCCTTCACCGTCGGGTTCTGCAGCGAGGTGACGCGGCCGCTCATGCCGACCACCGGGCGTAGAAGCTCATGCCGATCTGCCGGGGCGGGGCATCCTGCGCCAGCGCCAGCTCGCCCCAGTCGATCCGTCCGCCGCGGGCCGCCAGCGCCTCGGCCAGCAAGCCCGAGAGCGCGGCGCCGGAGATCCGCTCGGCATAGGCGTTGAGCAGCAGGAAATCGGCGTTTTCGGCGAGAAGTCCGCAGCATAGGCGGACAAGCTCAGGCAGGTCGTCGAACAGCCGCCAGACCTCGCCCGCCGGGCCGCGGCCGTATTTCGGCGGATCGAGGACGATCCCGTCGTAGCGCGAGCCGCGCCGGGCCTCGCGCGCGACGTACTTGCGCGCATCCTCGACGATCCAGCGGACCGGCCGCTCCGCGAGCCCGGACAGCTCGGCGTTCTCCCGCGCCCAGCCCACCGCCCGCCGCGAGGCGTCGACGTGGGTCACCGCCGCGCCCGCCGCGGCCATCACCAGGCTCGCCACGCCGGTGTAGCCGAACAGGTTCAGGATTCTCGGCGCTTCGCCGCGGGCGCGCACCCGCTGGTCGAGCCAGGCCCAGTTGGCCGCCTGCTCGGGGAAGAAGGCCAGGTGGCGGAAGCTGGTGAACCGGCCGTGGAAGCGCGCCTCGCCCCAGGCGAGCGGCCAGGCCTGCGCCGGCTCGCCCCGGAACCGCCAGCGCCCGGCGTCCTCCTCGCCTTCCGGATCGAACACCGCATCGGCCGCCGCCCAGGCCTCCGCCGCGAGCGCCGGCGCCCACAGGCACTGCGGCTCGGGCCGCACCACGGTGTAGGGCCCGTAGCGCTCGAGCTTGCGTCCCGCGCCGGAATCCACGAGCTCGTAGTCCGCCCATCCGGTCGTGCGCATCAGGCCGGGCGTCTCGGCCAGCTTCGGTCCGGAACGGCTCATGGCGCGGCCTTACGAGCTTCGGGCGCCGCTCGTCCAGTGCCCGGCGGCTTCCGCTGCGACAGCTTTGCGCCCGTATCTCACGTTACGCCCTTGTCACATCGAAGGATTTGGGGTCCGCTGCCCTGGGGGTTGGGGAGGATCGGATTCCAGTGACGGTTGCAGCGACCACGACTCGTCGATCCTCGCGCAAGGCGAAGGGCGACGGCCATCTGCGGCGCGCCGAGATCCTCGAGGCGGCGGAGCGGATCTTCGTGGCCGAAGGCTACGAGGGGGCGACCATCCGCAGGATCGCCGACGAGGTGGGGGTCTCCTCCACCGCGCTCTACATGCACTTCGCCGACAAGAGCGCCATCCTCCTGGAGATCTGCGAGCAGACCATCAAGCTGCTCCTGGACCGCAACCTGGAGATCGCCGCCAAGCCGATCGATGCCGTGGTGCGGCTGAGCATGATGCTCGAGGCCTACATGCGCTGGGGCATGGAGCACCCGAACCCCTATCAGCTGGTCTATTCGGCGCCGCGTCCGGAATCCGCGGTCTCGGAGAGCGCCGCCGCCGACCTCGGCGCGGCCTGCTACGACGTGTTCTGCGGGGTCGTGCGCGAGATCGCCGCCGCCGGGCGCCTGCGCAACGGCTCGGCCGACTGCGCCGCCCAGGCGCTGTGGATGTCCTGCCACGGGGTGGTGGCCCTGCTCGCCGCCCGGCCCAACTTCGCCTGGGCGGACCGCGAGGAGCTCATCGCCGTCACCCTGGACGGCCTGATCAACGGCCTGGTCGTCGATTAGGCCCGCCGCCGCGACCTTGGCCTGTCTCTGGACGCCGGCCCCGCAGGGGCGGGTCTCGGGCTCGCCGCTCGCCGCGCGGGCATAGTCAGCGTGCGGCCGAGACGCGGGTCAGCGGGGCGGGCTGCGCGGCGGCGAAGCCGTAGGAGCCGCGGCGCAGGTCGGCGTGCAAGGTGATCGGCGCCGTGCCGCCGCTCAGCTTGGCCCGATAGACCTGCACGTTCTCCATCACCCGCATCACGTAGTTGCGCGTCTCGGAGAAGGGGATGCACTCGATGAAGTCGACGGGATCGGTCGCGCCCCGCGGATCGCCGCAGAACGAGACCCACTGCCCCGGCCGGCCCGGCCCGGCGTTGTAGGCCGCCGCGGCCATGACGTAGGAGCCGGAGAACTGGTCCACCAGATGGCCCAGGAAGCTGGAGCCGAGCTGCATGTTGTAGTCGGCGTCCTCCAGGCGGGCGGGCGAATAGCCGACCCCCATGCGGCGGGCGACGACGGCGGCGGTGGCCGGCATCAGCTGCATCATGCCGCGCGCCCCGGCCCCGGAGTGGGCGTAGGCGTCGAAGCCGCTCTCCTGGCGGGTGATGGCCAGCACGAACGCCGGCTCCGGCCCGCCCGCCACCTGCGGCGGCGCGCGGTAGGGATAGGCCCGCTGGGGCAGGATGAAGCCGTGCTGCGCGGCCGAGCGGGCCACCAGCATCGAGAGGTACTGATCGCCATAGCCGCGCACCAGGTCGACCAGCAGCGCCTCGTCGGCCGTCGAGGGGAGCACGTCGTCCAGGCTGAGCACGAAGCTGCGGTAGAGGTCGCGGTAGCCCAGCTCGTAGAGCAGACGCGCGGCCTGCACCGGCTCGCGGGCTTCGAAGCGGGCGCGCTCGCCCGGCGTGATCTCCGGATCGGCGGTCAGCGTCAGCTTGCGCCCCACCTTCTCCATGGCGAGCTGGCCATAGAAGGTCGTGCCGTGCGCCGAGGCCGCCTGGTAGAAGCTGTCGGCCGACGCCTGGTCGCCCTTCGCCTCGGCGGCGCGGCCCTCCCAGTAGAGCGCCCGGGCGCGGGTGATCGGCGAGGTGCCGATCCGGTCCAGGGTCGCGAAGTGCTTCGCCGCCGCCTCGGGGTCCTTCAGCTTGGTCAGCGCGATCCAGCCCGCATAGAAGGCGGCCTCCGCCGCATCGGGCCCGGTCATGCTGTCGCAATCGGCCGCGGCGTAGGCGCTCCGGGCGTCGCCGGCCCGGAGCGCGGCGATGATCAGCTGCTTGCGCTCCTCCCAGACCTGCTTGGCCATCTCAGGCGTGGGCGCCTCGCGCGGGAAGTCCTTGACCAGCGCCTGGGCGAGCGTCTCCAGGTTGTGCCGGCGGTAGTAGGCGGCGCGCTCGAAGGCGACGCCCGGCGAATTGGCGACGCTGGCAGGCAGGGCGGCGGCGAGCTCAGGCGCGTTGGCCGCATTGGCCCGCAGCGCCAGCCTGGCCTCGGCCGCCTGCTGCTGGTCCGCGGGGATCAGCGGCAGGAGGTCGCGCGCGGCCTGGGTGTTCTTCTCATAGAGCAGGATGTCGACGCGGCGGACCTGGTCATCCTGGGTCAGCAGCCCGGCGAAGCGGGCGAGCATCGCGCGCTGCGCCTCGGCGTCGAACGCCCTGTCGCGCCACCAATGCCTGATCAGGGCCTGGGCCTCGGCCGGCCGGCCCAGCGCCTGCTCGGCGGAGGCCAGCGCCATCGCGCCCTGCGGCGTATCCGGCCCGTCGGCCCGGAACCAGGCCACGATCTCGCTGGGCGACTTTCCCGAGGCTTCCAGCTGCCGCTCAGCGGCCAGCTCCCGGCGCGAGGCCCTGGGCCACTCGGCGAGCTCGCGCCTGGCGCTGTCGATCTCGAAGAAGCCCAGCGAATCGCCGTCCGAATCGGCCATCGCCCAGGTGGCCACCTTGCGGGCCAGGGAATCCGAGAGCTCGCTGCGCGCCGCGCGCGCGCCGTTCACGTCGCCGCGGCGGGCCGATTCGATCGCGCGGCGGAGCAGGGCCACGTCGGCGGCCGAAAGCGTACGGCCGGCGGAATGCACCACCGCGGCCGCTTCGACGGGCGCTTCCTCGGGAATCGCGTTCTGCAGCAGGTCGCCGATCGGATCGACCGGCTGCGCGCGCGCGGCGGCCGTGGCCAAGCCGAGCACGCCGGCGATCAGTGCGATCTTGCGGGCTTTTGCGAGCACGCTGGTGTCCCCCAACGGACTGCCCCCCTTCATCGACGACTTGATACGAACATTGCGAGCGTGGCCCACTCCCCCATATTGTCGCGGCAGTTCTGAATTTCGCTTAACAAGCGAGCCCTTCACGGCAATTTGCTGAAATGTCCGAGCCCCTGTTCCGCGGCGTCCTGCCGGCGCTGGTGACGCCGTTCCGCGACGGCGCGTTCGACGAGCCGGCCTTCGTGCGCCTGGTCGAGCGTCAGATCGCAGGCGGGGTTCATGGTCTGGTTCCCGTCGGCACCACCGGCGAGACGGCGACCCTCAGTCATGACGAGCACCGTCGCGTGGTCGAGCTATGCGTGAAGACCGCTGCAGGACGCGTGCCAGTCGTCGCCGGGGCGGGCTCCAACGCCACCGAGGAGGCGATCGAGCTGGTCCGCCACGCCAAGGCCGTCGGCGCCGACGCGGCGCTCGTCGTCACCCCCTATTACAACCGCCCCAGCCAGGAGGGGCTGTACGCGCATTACCGGGCGATCAACGACGCCGTGCAGCTGCCGGTGATCATCTACAACGTGCCCTCGCGCACCAGCGTCGACATCTCCAACGACACGCTCGCCCGGCTCGCCAGGCTGCCGAACATGGTGGGCGTCAAGGACGCCACCGGCGACCTGCCGCGCGCCTCCTTCCAGCGCCTGATGTGCGGCGAGGACTGGGTGATGCTGTCGGGCGACGATCCCTCGGCGCTGGGCTACATGGCCCACGGCGGCCACGGCTGCATCTCGGTGACCGCCAATGTCGCCCCCGAGCCGTGCGCCGCTTTCTACAACGACGCCCTGGCGGGCCGGTGGCAGGGCGCGCTCGCGGGCCAGGACCGGCTGATCCGGCTGCACAAGGCGCTGTTCGCCGACGCCTCGCCCGCGCCGACCAAGTTCGCGCTCGCCCACCTCGGCCTCTGCTCGGAGGAGACGCGGCTGCCGATCGTTCCCTGCTCCGAAGCCGCCCGCAAGGAAGTGCTGGCCGCGATGCGGGACGCCGGGGTCATCTGACATGCCCGGCAAGCTGATCGCCGAGAACCGCCGCGCGCGGTTCGACTACTTCCTGGAAGACACCTTCGAGGCGGGCCTGCAGCTCACCGGCTCGGAGGTGAAGTCCCTGCGCAACGGCCGCGCCAACATCGCCGAGAGCTATGCGGCCGTCGAGGGCCACGAGATCGTCCTCGTGAACGCCGACATCCCGCCCTACAAGCAGGCCGGCCCCTACTTCAACCACGAGCCGCGCCGCCACCGGAAGCTGCTCCTGAAGCGGCGCGAGATCGACAGGCTGATCGGCGCGGTCAAGCGCGAGGGCCGCACCATCATCCCGACCCGGCTCTACTGGAACGACCGCGGCATCGCCAAGCTGGAGGTGGCGCTGGCCAAGGGCAAGAAGCTGCACGACAAGCGCGACACCGCCGCCGAACGCGACTGGCAGCGCGACAAGGCCCGGCTACTCAGGGAGAAGGGGTGAGCCTGCCTCCCCCGTTCACGGGGGAGGGGGACCGCTCGCCGCAGAGCGAGCGGTGGAAGGGGCAAGCCCCGCGCAAGTCATCGCCCCGCCCACCATCGGCTCTTCGCTGCGCTCGGCCGATGGTCCCCCCCTCCCCATCAATGGGAGGGCAGGGGTGACGCTCGCTGAGGCGGAGATCGATGCCCTCGAGCGCTCCATCGTGGAGTCCGTCGCGCCTGAGCGCGTCCTGGAGGTCGCAGGCTGGCTCGTCCCGCTCGATCCCGGCGCCATTGGCCGCGCGAAGAGCGCCGTGCCGCTCGCCCACGGCGCCGGTCCGGGCGCGATCGAGGAGATCGAGCAGGTCTACCTGGCCGCCGGCCTGGCGCCCGCCTTCCGGATCGCCGAAACCGCGGCGCTCGCGCCGGTCCGCGCGGCGCTCATCGCCCGCGGCTATACGCCCCTGAACCCGACGATGATGAAGCTCGGCGCCGCCGACGGCCTGATCGCGCTCTCCGATGATCCCGCCGAGCTGCTGGAGGCGCCGGACGCGGCCTGGACCGCCTGCTTCACGGGCGAAGGCTTCGATCCCGACGAGGCCGCCAGCCGCATCCGCAATCTCACCCGCTCGCCGGACGTGCTGTTCGCCGCCGTGCGCGAGGGTGAGCGCATCACGGCGGTGGGCGTCGTCTCGTTCGGTCGCGGCTGGGCGGGCGTCCACGGCATGCGCACCGCGCCGGACCGGCGCCGCAGGGGCCACGCCAGCCGCATCCTGGCCGCGCTCGGACGCGCCGCGGCCGCGCGCGGCGTCAGACGCGCGGTTCTCCAGGTCGTCCAAGACAATCCCGCCCGCAGCCTCTACCGCGCGACCGGCTTCTCAGCGGTTTGGCGGTACCACTACTGGAGTGGGGGTTAATGCAGGATCCGGTCAATCGGCCCAAACACGTCAGGAGCGAACCAGGTCGTCACTGCGGAAGCTGCCGCCCAGAGCGTGAGGACCATAGGCTGTGGCGTCTCGGTCGTGCCTCGGCGGTACCAGAACGATCAGAGAACACGAAAGAATTTCAGCCTTATTTCGCCAGCTCCCTGAGGATGAGCTCCCACTGCAGGAGCGCCCCGTCGAGGGACGCCAGCGGGACGCGCTCGTCGAGCCCGTGGGCGAAGTCGTCGGAGGGCTTCATGAACACCCCCGAGACCCCATAGGCCGGCACGCTCTCGGCGCGGAAGAACATGCTGTCGGTGGCCCCGGCCGACATCGAGGGCACGATCGGCAGGCCGGGTGCGCGGGCGTGCACCGCCGCGCTCACGGCGGCCAGCACGTCGGGCCTGAGCGCCGAGGCCGGCGCATCGATGGAGCCGTCGTCCTTGCGGGTCACCCGGGCGGCCGGATCGGCGATCACCTGCTCGATCACCTTGCGCACCGCCTCGGAGGGCGTGCCGGGGAAGATGCGGCAGTTGACGTTGGCCTCGGCCCGCTGCGGCAGGGCGTTGGGCGCATGGCCGGCGCTCACCATGGTCGCCACGCAGGTGGTGCGAAGCTGCCCCACATAGTCCGGATCGGCCGTCAGGACCGCGATCGCCTGGGCGTCCTTCGGGTTGGCCAGGTAGCGGCGCAGCGCCGCGCCGGTGGGGCCGGGGGTGATCGGCGCCGCGGCCCGGAACGCCGCCTCGGTGATCTCCGAGCGCATCACCGGGAACCGATAGGCCGCCAGCCGCCCGAGGTCGGCGGCGAGCTCGTAGATGGCGTTGGACTTGCCGGGCCGGCTGGAATGACCCCCGGGGCTGGTGACGGCGATCGCGAAGTCCGCGTAGGTCTTCTCCGCCGCCTGCAGCCCATAGTAGAGCGGCTTGCCGTCCTGCGAGAGCACGCCGCCGCCGGCGTCGCCGTTCAGCACCAGCTCGGCGTTCTTCAGCTCGACCGCATTGGCGCGGCCGGTCTGCATCTGGGTCTCCTCGTCGCCGGAGAGCGCCAGGACCACGTCGCGCCCGGGCGTCCAGCCCTCGCGCTTCAGCTTGGCCAGCACGGTGACGATCGCCGAGACGTCGAACTTGTCGTCATAGGCGCCGCGGCCGAACACGTAGCCGTGCTCCACCACCGGGGTGAACGGATCGCGGGTCCAGTCCTTGGGGTTGGCCTCGACCACGTCCATGTGGTCGATGACCACGATCGGCTTCCTGGCCGGATCGCGTCCGCGGTAGCGGGCGACCAGCCGCGCCGTGCCGGCCATGGGCTCGATCCTGACGTCCTCGGGCGCGAAGCCCGCCGCCACCAGCAGACCCTTCAGATAGGCCGCATAGGCCGGGACCTGGTCGCCGGGCGGCACGACGGTGCGGAAGGCCACGCCCCGCTTCAGGGTCTCCAGCGCCCGATCGTGCAGCGCGGTCGGGGGCTGAGGCGCCGGCGCGGCGGCGGCGGAAAGGGCGGCCAGGGCGAGGACGGCGGCGAGTCCGGACAGGGCGTCGAGATGCGGCACTTGCGGACGTTCCGTTGCGGCGACCCGGGCTGTGTAGCCGAGCCCCGGCGCTTGTGCGAGCCGTTCAGGTCTCCACCGGATGGCCCGCCTCCCGCCAGGCCTTGACGCCGCCGTCAAGCGCCGCGGCGCGCCCGTAGCCCAGTTCTCGCAAGGTGGCGGCGGCGAGGGTGGAGATCTTGCCGAATTCGCAGCAGGTGAGGATGCGCACCGTCGGATCCGGCAGGGCGCTGTTGACCCGCAGTTCCAGCTGCCCGCGCGGCAGGTGCACTGCGCCGGGCACATGGCCGGACTCGAAAGCGTCCCTCTCGCGCAGGTCGAGCACCACCAGGTCGCGGCTGTTCCCGCCGATCCGGCCGGCGAGCTCGGCCAACGACATGAACGGCACCTTGGCCGCGGCCTCGGCGAGCAGCTGGTCGACCGTCTTGCCGCCGCTCATGTTGGTGCGCAGCGCCTCGGTGAGATGCGTCGGCGCCGAGAGGTCCAGGTGTTGCATCATCTCCACGAACGCGCCCCGCTCGGTTTTCTGCAGCCGCGGATTGTCCGCGATCTCCGCGCCGATCGTGGAGTGGCTGCGGCCCTTGTAGTCGTGCGCGGGATAGACCAGCGTCTCCGGCGGCAGCTTCAGGAGCTTGTCGAACAGGCTCTCGTAGAGCGCATGCGGATCGCCGGTGGGCAGGTCGGTGCGGCCCGTGCCGCCGATCAGCAGAGTGTCCCCGGTGAACACCCGGTCGTCCAGCGCCAGGCACATGGAATCACGCGTGTGGCCAGGCGTGTGCAGCGCCTTCACCTTGAGTGAGCCCGCGATCAGCATGTCCCCGTCGTCGAGCCGCAGGTCAGCGTAGGGGGCCGGGCTCAGCCGGTGCATGACCACCGGCGCGCCGAGCGCCTTGCCGAGCTCGCGGCTGCCCGAGAAATGGTCCGCGTGAGTGTGGGTGTCGATCACGTAGCGCACGGCGAGCCCGTGCTGGGCGGCCAGCCCTCGGTATTCGTCGATCCGCGACTGCTCGGGGTCGATCAGCACCGCTGCGCGGCTCGCCGCGCAACCGACGAGGTATGACTGGCAACCGCCGGTCGCGATCTGCTCGAACACCATGGCGCCCTCCCGAACGTCGTTCGGCAAGGGTTGCGCCGCCGGCCTGCGCTGGCAAGGGCCGTCAGCCCGCCAGGAGCGCCCGGGCGCGTTGGAACACGGCCTCGAACATCGGCGCGGTGAGCCGGCCGGTGTTCGTGTTGAGCCGCGAGCAGTGGTAGCTGTTGAGCAGGGTGAGCGGGCCGACCCGCATCTCCGCCCCGTGGCCGCTCGCGCCGGCGCCGGCCGTCAGGCCCAGCGCGCGCAGGACGTTGCGCCGCGCGACGTCGCCCAGCGTGACGACCACCTGCAGGCGGGGGAGCGCGGCGATGCGGCTCGCCAGGTACGGCCGGCAATTGGCCTGCTCGGGCGTCTCCGGCTTGTTGCCGGGCGGGGCGCAGCGCACCGCGTTGGTGATCATGCAGTCGACCAGCGTCAGCCCGTCGTCGGGCCGGGCCTCGTAGCGGCCCTGCGCGAAGCCCAGCTTGATCAGCGTCCCGTAGAGCAGCACGCCGGCGAAATCGCCGGTGAACGGCCGCCCGGTGCGGTTCGCGCCGGTGCGTCCGGGCGCCAGGCCCACGACCAGCAGCCGGGCGTCCGGGTCGCCGAACGACGGCGCGGCGCCGTTGAACCACTCGGGATGGGCTGTTCGGTTGGCGGCGCGGTAGGCGACCAGCCGCGGGCAGAGCGGGCAGTCCGGCGGCGCGTCCGGCGGATAGCCCGCCTCCGCCGGCTCAGGCCTCGGCATCGGCCTCGTCGACGCGGTCGCGCCCCAGCTCCCGCTCATGGGCGCGGGCCTCCTGAATGAAGCGCGGCAGGCGCGAGGGCCGGCCGATGATCTCCGCCAGGTCGGCCAGGTCGACGAAGCTGTCCGCCTGGCGCCTGAGGTCGTCGGAGGCCATCGGCGGCGTCGACTTCACCGTCGAGACGACGGTCACCCGCGCGCCCTTGCGCTGCACCGCCTCCACCAGGCAGCGGAAGTCGCCATCGCCCGAGAACAGCACCAGGTGGTCGGCGGGGCCGGCCATCTCCATCATGTCGACGGCGATCTCGACGTCCATGTCGCCGCGCCAGCGCTTGCGCCCCTGGCTGTCGACGTATTCCCGCGCCGGCTTGGTCACCAGCCGGTAGCCGTTGTAGTCCAGCCAGTCGACCAGCGGCCGGATCGGCGAGTACTCCTGATCCTCGACCAGGGCGGTGTAGTAGTAGGCCCGCACCAGCACGCCGCGCTGCCGGAACTCCTCCAGGAGCTTCCGGTAGTCGATGTCGAAACCCAGGCCCTTGGCCGACGAGTAGAGGTTGGCCCCGTCGATGAAGAGGGCGAGCCTGTCAGTGGGATAAAAGGTCATAAATTGAAATTCCTGAAGTCAGGGCTCGAGGCGCTGGATGAAGTGACGGTCATCGCCCTTGGCTCCAATATGGCCGGCGGCTACCCGTCTTCCGAGGCGCTTCTCGAGGCGGCTTTGGCGCGGTTCCCTGGGGCCCGATTGCCCGTTCTCGCCAGGTCCGGCTGGTGGCGTTCCGCCGCCTGGCCCGATCCCGGCGAACCTGAGTATCGCAACGGCGTCGCGCTTGTCGAGACGAGCCTGCGCCCGCGGGCCGTTCTGGAGGCGCTTTTTTCCATCGAGCGCGGCTTTGGCAGAACACGCGGCGCGGCGAACGCGCCACGCACGCTCGATCTTGACCTCATCGCCTGCGGCCGCGAGGTGATCGATGCCCCGGGCCTGGTCCTGCCCCACCCCCGCGCCCACGAGCGCCTGTTCGTCATGGGCCCGCTGGCCGAGATCGCGCCGGGGTGGGTGCACCCCACGCTTGGCCGGAGCGCCGCCGAACTGGTGGTGACCGCCACGGTGGGCGCCGACGCAATCCCCATTTGAATCACGGAACACACGGAACACACGAAAAGGGGCGCTCCGCGCCGGATCGAACCACGGATTTCACGGATCGACACGGATTGCCTCTGCGAGAGCCAGCGAGCGGCTCAATGCTGTCGCGCTCAGGTCATGTCGCGCCTACGGCGCAGCCGAAGCCACCCGAATCCGTGCAATCCGTGAAATCGGTGGTTCCCCTTCTTCGGTGTGTTCGGTGTGTTCCGTGGTTCGTATCGAACGCAGGTGCGGCCTTTCCCGCATTGCACAATCGGGCCCCGGCCATTATCTTCCCAGGTTCTCTCCCCGAGATTCCGAGGACTTAAATGGCGCGCGTCACCGTCGAAGATTGCATCGACAAGGTTCCCAACCGCTTCGGCCTGGTGCTGCTCTCGGCGCATCGGGCGCGCGGCATCTCCGCCGGCTCGCAGATCCTGGTCGACCGCGACAACGACAAGAACCCGGTGGTGGCGCTGCGCGAGATCGCCGACGACGTGGTCGATCCCGAAGAGCTGCGCGAGGGGCTGATCGGCACCCTGCAGCGGGTCGACGAGCGCTCCGAGGCCGAGGAAGAGGCCGAGACCCTGGCGCTGCTGGCCGATCCCACCCACACGCAGATGAGCGAGATGGAGCTGGTCCGCGCGTTGCAGAGCGACCGCGATGGCGGTCAGGAGGAGCGGTACTGAACGCCGAAGGCGCAGAACCGCTAGCCCAACCGACGGCGAACCCTCCCGCCGCCACGACCCCCGACGCTCGCAAGCCGGACGGCCCGAAAACCGACGGGGCGGCCCCCAGGGCCGCCGGCCGGCCGAAGCTGCTGCGCCAGTTCGAGCTGATCGAGAAGGTCCGCTCCTACGATCCCACCGCCGACGAGGGCCTGCTCAACCGCGCCTACGTCTACGCCATGCGCATGCACGGGGCGCAGAAGCGCGCCTCGGGCGATCCCTACTTCGCCCATCCCATCGAGGTGGCGGGCATCCTCACCGAATACCGGCTGGACGCCGCCACCATCGTCACCGCCCTGCTGCACGACGTGATCGAGGACACCCCGGTCACCCGCGCCGAGATCGACCGGCTGTTCGGCCCCGAGATCGGCGAGCTGGTCGAGGGCGTCACCAAGCTCTCCAAGCTGGAGCTCTCCTCCGAGCACCTGCGCCAGGCCGAGAACCTGCGGAAGTTCATCCTGGCGATCTCCAAGGACGTCCGCGTGCTCATGGTCAAGCTGGCCGACCGGCTGCACAACATGCGCACGCTGCAGCACATCAAGCAGCCCGCCAAGCGCGAGCGCATCGCGCGCGAGACGCTGGACATCTACGCCCCGCTGGCCCGCTCGATCGGCATGCACCGCATGACCACGGAGCTGGAGGAGCTGGCCTTCGAGCACCTCAACCCGGTGGCGCACTCGGCGATCTGCCGGCGCCTGGAGACGCTGCGCCACGATCAGGGCGGCGCGGTCGCCATGGCCTCCGGCGAGATCGCCAGCCGCCTCGACAACGCGGGCATCCCGGCGCGCGTCTTCGGCCGCGAGAAGCATCCCTACTCGATCTGGCGCAAGCTGCAGCGCAAGTCGATCGGCTTCTCGCAGCTCTCCGACATCTACGCCTTCCGGGTGATCGTCGATTCCGAGGAGGACTGCTACCGCGCGCTGGGCGTCATCCACCGCGCCTGGCCCAGCGTGCCCGAGCGGTTCAAGGACTTCATCTCCACGCCCAAGCGCAACAACTACCGCTCGCTCCACACCACGGTCGTGGGGCCCAAGGGCATGCGCATCGAGATGCAGATCCGCACCGAGGCCATGGACCGCGTCGCCGAGGAGGGCGTCGCCGCCCACTGGCGCTACAAGAACCACGAGGAGGAATACGGCTTCGACCTCGAGCACCAGAAGGAGGCCGGCGGCCGCGATCCGCTGGTCAACCTGCGCCACCTCGTCCAGGTGCTGGAGCACGGCGGCGACGCCGAGGAGCTGGTCGAGCACGCCAAGCTCGAGATGTATCTCGACCAGGTGTTCGTGTTCACGCCGAAGGGCCAGCTGGTCAGCCTGCCCAGCGGGGCCATGCCGCTCGACTTCGCCTACGCGGTGCATACCGACATCGGCGACACGACCGTGGGCGTGAAGATCAACGGCGAGCTGAAGCCGCTGCGCACCGTGCTCTCCAACGGCGACGTCGTGGAGGTGATCCGCGGCGGCAAGCCGGGCGTGCCGCCGGACTGGAAGTCGCTCACCGTCACCGGCCGCGCCCGCTCGGCGATCCGCCGCCACATCCGGCTCACCGAGCGCGAGGAGTTCTCCAAGCTCGGCCGCGCCACCGTGCAGCAGACCTTCGAGAGCGTCGGCAAGACCGTGAAGGACGTCTCGCTCCGGCCCGCGCTCGACCGCTTCGCGGTGACCAGCGAGGACGACCTGTTCGAGGCGGTCGGCCGCGGCCGCATCTCCCCGCCGCAGGTGCTCGACGCCATCTTCCCGGGCCTGAAGGTCTCCGAGCGCGAGGTCGCCGCCGCCCGCCGCCGCATCGAGGGCGGCAAGCAGGCCCGGCTCTACGTCCGCGGCGGGGGGCTGACGCCCGGCGTGTCGATCCACTTCGGCGAATGCTGCTCGCCGGTGCCGGGCGACCGGATCGTCGGCATCCTGGAGAGCGACGGGCGCGGCCTCACCGTGCACACCATCGACTGCGAGCGGCTGGCCGAGTTCGAGGATCGCGAGGAGCTGTGGCGCGACCTGCAGTGGACGCCCGAGGCCGAGCGCAACGCCATCGCCCCCGCCCGGCTCACCGCCACCATCCGCAATGCGCCGGGCGTGCTGGGCCAGGTCTGCACGGTGATCGGCCAGGCCGGCGGCAACATCATGAACCTGCGCATGCATCACCGGCAGTCGGACTTCTTCGACGTGGACATCGACGTCGACGTCAACGACGCCAAGCACCTGACCCACATCGCCGCCGCCCTGCGCGCCAACCCGAGCGTCGAGACCGTCGACCGCACCAAGGCGTAGGCGTTCGCCGCGGCGCCGGACGACGGACGCCGGTGTCGCCGTCTGGGCGCAGTCCTATTCCGATCCGGTGCGAACCGCACTATCAGCGAAGCCCATGACCACCGACGACGTGCTTGCCGAATTCCGCGGCGCAGGCGCCCTGCGCGAAGGCCACTTCATCCTCGCCTCCGGCCGCCATTCGCCGATGTTCCTGCAGAAGAACCTGGTCTTCCAGTACCCCGAGCGCACCGCGCGGCTCTGCAAGGCGCTGGCCGAGAAGATCGAGGCGCGGTTCGGCAAGCCCGACCTGATCGTGGCCCCGGCCGTGGGCGCCATCATTCCCGGCTACGAGACCGCCCGCTGGCTGGGCGTGCCCGCCCTCTACGTCGAGCGGGAGGAGGGGAAGTTCAGGCTCAGGCGCGCCTTCACGATCGCGCCCGGCGCCAAGGTCGTGGTGGTCGAGGACGTCATCACCACCGGCGGCTCGTTCCGCGAGGCCGTCGAGCCGATCGCTGCGGCGGGCGGGGAGGTGGTGGGCTGCGCCTGCCTGGTGGACCGCTCGGGCGGCCGGGCCGAGGTGGGCTGGCCGCTGGTGGCGCTGGCCACCGTCGACGTCCCCTCCTACGCCCCCGACGAGGTCCCCCCCGACCTCGCCGCCATTCCCGCCGAGGAGCCCGGCTCCAAGCGCCTGAAGGGGTGAACCACGAAGGCGCGAAAGGGCACGAAAGCCGCTTCGCGCCGGAACCACGGATTTCACGGATGGGCGAAGTGGACTAAGGCCCCGATACCTGACTGATCGCGCTGCGGGCGCGATCGATCATCGTTCCGAGCGCCCCTCGTCCGTGCAATCCGTGAAATCCGTGGTTCCGTTCTTTCCTGCTTTTCGTCTCCTTCGTGATTCCTATCTAAGGTCCTCGATGAGCTGCGGGCGGAAGGGGTAGGGCGTGTCAAAGATCAGGCTCGGCGTGAACATCGACCACGTGGCGACCGTCCGGAACGCGCGCGGCGCGGCCTATCCCGATCCGGTGCGCGCCGCGGAGATGGCGCTCGCCGCCGGCGCCGACGGCGTCACCGCCCACCTGCGCGAGGACCGCCGCCACATCTCCGACGCCGACATCGACGCGCTGGCCGCCATCACCCGCCGCCGCGGGCGGCCGCTCAACCTCGAGATGGCCGCCACGCCGGAGATGGAGCAGGTCGCGCTCGCCCACCTGCCGCACGCCGCCTGCCTGGTGCCGGAGCGGCGCGAGGAGGTGACCACCGAGGGCGGCCTCGACGTGGTGCGCGGCCACAACCAGATCGCTCCGGTGATCGGCCGCCTGGCCTCCGCGGGCATCCGCGTCTCCTGCTTCGTCGAGCCCGACCCGGCCCAGATCGCCGCCGCAAAGGCCTGCGGCGCGGCGGTGGTGGAGCTGCACACCGGGGCCTGGTGCGACGCCGCGCGCGAGCGCAACCCGCAGGCGGCCGACCTGCTCTCAAAGCTCAGGGCCGCCGCGACCCAGGCGGCCGGGCTCGGCCTCGAGGTCCACGCCGGCCACGGCATCGACTACGAGACGGTCAAGCCGATCGCCGCCATCCCCGAGCTGGTCGAGCTCAACATCGGCCACTTCCTGATCGGCGAGGCGATCTTCATCGGCCTCGGCCCGGCCATCCAGCGGATGCGCGCCCTGATGGACGAAGCGCGGGCGACGAGGGCCGCGTGATCCTCGGCATCGGCTCGGACCTCTCCGACATCCGCCGCATCGAGCAGAGCCTGGCCCGCTTCGGCGAGCGGTTCACGCATCGCGTGTTCACCGAGACCGAGCGCGCGCGCTCCGAGCGCAAGCCCGACCGCGCCTCCTCCTACGCCAAGCGCTTCGCCGCCAAGGAGGCCTGCGCCAAGGCGCTGGGCACCGGCATCCGGCGCGGCGTCTTCTGGCGCGACATGGGCGTGGTCAACATGCGCTCCGGCCAGCCCACCATGGCGCTGAGCGGCGGGGCGGCCGAGCGGCTGGCGGCGCTGGTCCCGGACGGCATGCGGCCGGTGATCCACCTCTCGCTCACCGACGACCACCCCTACGCCCAGGCCTTCGTGATCATCGAGGCCGTGGCGGGGTGACCCGCCGGACTCAGGCCGGCTCGGGCGCCGGCTGCGGCGGCCGCTCGACCTCCTCGCGCAGCCGGTCGTAGGCCTCGACGCTGACCACATTCAGGTAGTCGGGGAGCATCGCCGGCGTGGCGATCTCGACCATGATGGCGTTCTCGATCCACAGCTCGATCAGCTCGAACAGCGGCCGATGCGGCGGCCCGCGCCAGCAGCGCACCGCCTTCCAGCCCTCACGCTTCGCCATGGCCAGCACCGCATCGGGGTCGAGGTCCAGCGACCAGAGGAAGTGGAAGGGGTAGGGACCGTGCGCGGTCTCGGCGCCGACCTCGAACTGGCCGGTGCGCGCGTCGTCGAGCTTGAGCGTCACGCCCAACGGATAGAGCTCGATCGCCGTGCCGTTCTCGTCGTCCGACAGCAGGATCACCGAGCCGGGGACCGGGGCCATGAACGGCCGCGCCGTCCAGCCGGTCAGCTCGGCCAGCACGCCGGCCACATGCGCCGGGTCGCGAACGGGAATGGAGACATGGTGGATCATGGCATCCTCGCGGAGCTTGCGGTTTCTGGCGCCCAGACTCGGCCACGCCCAAGCGCCACGGCAAGCCGCCGGGCCGTCGATTTTCATCTCGGACCGATCAAATTTGGTTTCAGGCGACGGCCAGCGTCGTCGCCGTCGCCGGCTTCACCTTCGCAGGCAGGCTCGGCGGGCCCTCACGCCGCTTCCAGCGCGCCGGCCCGCTGCAGCTCGCGCAACGGGCGGTAGCTGATCGGGATCAGCCCTTCCACGGCGATCAGGGACCGGATCTCCGGATCCATGGCGCAGGCATGGTCGTCCACCCGGAACTGCGCCTCGGCGAGATCGTAGCCGCGCAGCTCCGGGCCGTCGAACACCGGATGCACCAGGAATTCGGCCACCGCGCCCGGCTTCAGCCTGGGGAACACCGAGCGCATCTGCTCGCCCGTCGGCCGGCCCCACTGGGCCCAGACCTCGTCGGCGAAGACGATCCCCCGCTCGGCGGCGGGCGCGCGGCTCGCGAAGCCCAGCACCGGCTCGGCCGGCGCGCTCACCATCCGGACCGGCAGCCGGAACTCCTCGGCGAGCGCCAGGTAGATCTCGAAGAAGCGGGGATCGAGCTGCACCGTGCCCATGTGCGAATCCAGGTGGGTCACGTCGACGCCCCAGGCGTAGGCCTGCTCGATCTGCGCCCGGCACTCGGCCGCAACGTCCGCCACCTGCGCCCGCTCGCGCGCCTCGGCGACGGTCCGGGGCAGATAGCCCTGGTGGTCGTGCAGCGAGGCCGCGCCGGTCAGCGAGCGCCAGCGGTAGGTCGGATACTCCGCCGTCAGCGTCAGGTGCACGCCCACGTCCTTGCCCTGGAACAGCTCCACCGCCTCGCGCGCCCAGGGACAGGGGACCATCAGGGTGGCGCTGGTCGCGACGCCCGTCTCCATCGCCTCCAGGCTGGCGAGGTTGGCCGCGTGGCTGGAGCCGATGTCGTCGCAGTTGACGATCACCAGCCGGTCGTCGGCCCGGTAGCCCAGGCGCTCGGCAAGCGTGGTCATGACCCTATCTCTCCTTCCAGACGACCAGATCGTAGCGGCCCGTCGCGCCGCCTGGCGCCGCGCTGACGTCCAGCCGCACGCCGCCGCCGAGCCTGGCGCCCAGCCGGCGGAACGCCTCGCCGGGGCCGGCGTAGAGCCGCGGATCCGCGGCCATGCTGTCGACGCAACTCCTGAGCGGCCAGGGGAACGGCCGTTTGCCGAGGCTCGCCTGCGCCGCCTCGCAGAACGCACGGGCCGGCGGGCTCGTCGCTCCGGCTCCGCAGGAGACCGCATCCCCGCTCACGGTGAGCGACAGCCGCAGCGGCTCGCCCGAGCGTCGCGCCGCCTCCGCCAGGCCCTTCAGGGCTGTGCAGAGGCCGGTCGCCTGCGCCGCGCCGGCGGCCGACGCGGGCAGGGCGAGCGCCAGGGCGAGCAGGGCGGTGCGGATCATGGCCGCGACTATAGCCGCGCCGCGCGCGCCCGCCATCTCGGCGCTCAAGCCGGCATCTCGAGCCGCTCCAGCGCCAGAACGACCCGTCGCCGGGTCGCCGCGTCGCGGAACGGGAAGGCCTGCAGGAAGTCGGCGGCGCGCAGGTTCGGGTTGCGCCGCCGCGCCGAGGCGGCCCAGGCGGCGGCGCGCGCCGCCTCGCCGTTCATCGCGTGGCCGACGGCGGCGATCATCTCGATCAGCGGGTGCGCGCCGGGCGCGCGGGCCGCCTGCTCGCCCCATTCGGCCGCCTGGGCGGGCTCGTCCAGCACCATGTGCGACAGGGCCCTGACCCCCAGCATGCCATAGGCCAGCGGATCGAGCGGGCTCAGCGCCAGCGCGGCCTCGGCGCTCGCCCGGCCCGCGTCGGCCTTGCCGAGCAGGGTCTCGCTCCAGCCGCGGGCGTACTTCGCCTGGGCATAGTTGGGATTGAGCCGGATCGCCCGCTCGATCCAGGGCAGGCTCGCCTCCAGCTCGCCGGTGAGCCAGAAGGCCCGCCCCATCACGAGATTGCAGAACGGGTCCAGCGCGTCGCGCTCCAGCGCGGCCTCCGCGGCGCGCTTGGCCAGCGCCGTGGCGCGGGTGGCGTCGTCGGTGAAGCTCAGGAAGGCGGTCTCGAACTGGGCGAACGACAAGCCGGCGTGGGCCCGGGCGAAAGACGGCTCCAGCGCGATCGCCTGCTCGAACAGCGCCGCCGCCCGCGCCGTGCCCTCCCGGTTGAAGCGGTACATGTGGTGCAGGCCCAGGTGATAGGCCGACCAGGCGTCGAGGCTCTCGGGCGCGCTGAGCTGGGCGCGGCGCGCCTCGTTGAGCGGGATCTGCAGCTCCAGCGCCCCGATCACCGCCTGCGTCACCTGCTGGCGGATCTCGTGCACCGCCGCCTGCGGCGCCTCGAAGCGCTCGCTCCACAGCACCCGGCCGTCGCGCGTGTCGCTGAGCTCGGTGCTGACGCCCATGGC
The DNA here is from genome assembly GCF_035475775.1 of Phenylobacterium sp. Taxonomy (GTDB): domain Bacteria; phylum Pseudomonadota; class Alphaproteobacteria; order Caulobacterales; family Caulobacteraceae; genus Phenylobacterium. The sequence continues at coordinate 26,525 of NZ_DATIMC010000035.1, forward strand.
CGAGCCGTGGATCTCCACCGCGCCGGAGAGGCAGTAGCGCACCTTCAGCGCCTCGCGCACGGTCTCCAGCGTCGCCTCGGGCCCGCGGAAGTGGAAGGACGAGCCGCGGGCGATCACGAACAGCCAGCGAAAGCGCGACAGCGCGGTGATCAGGTCGTGCGGCAGCGCCTCGGCGATCCAGGCGCTCGGGCCGGCCGCGCCCAGCACCGCGAACGGCAGGACGGCGAGCGAGGGGCCGCTCTGCCGGGGCTCGGCGGGAACATCCTCCTGCGGCGGCGGCCGTGGCGCGGCCGGCAGCGGTTCGACCTCGCCGGGGTCCGCCTCGACCGGGGCCACGAAGCGCAGGCCGAGCTTCGGCACGGTGCGGATCACCCTCTGCGCCGCGCCGTCGTCGCCGAGCGCCCGCCGGGCGGACTTGATGCGGCTGGAGATCGCCGCCTCGGAGACGATGCGGCCGTTCCAGATGCGCTCGATGATCTCGTCGCGGCCGACCAGCCGGTGGCGGTTCTCGATCAGCAGGCGGATCAGCGCCAGGACCTGCGGCTCGACGGCCACGCGGTCGTCGCCCGCGCGCAGCTCGTACGCCGAAGTGTCGAGACGGAATGCCCCGAAGCGATAGATCATCGGGCCGTCAGCCTAACATGTCTCCGGACCGCCTCCCAAAAACCTCCACGCGCTCTGCAAGCGGCGGCGGGCGAGGGCGCGCATGGTCCGCCATGGCCCCGCGACGGGCGCCGGGCCGCAGCAAAGGAGGGCGCGGAAATGCCGCTCGTGACGATCGAGGTGATCAAGGACGTCTTCACCCCCACCCAGAAGCGGGACCTGATCCAGCGGGTCACCGACGCCATGGTGTCCGTCGAGGGCGAAGCGCTGCGCGGCGTCACCTGGGTGAAGGTGAACGAGATCGAGCAGGGCGACTGGGCGATCGGCGGCAAGCCGGTGACCGCTCGCGACGTGCAGGCGATGGACGGCTCGAAGGCCGCCTGACTCCGGCCGGGGCGGTCCGGCTCGCGGCCCGCCCCGGCCTTGGCTCCGATCTGCGGCTTCTCTGGCGCTTCCTCGGCGCTGGCGCTCGCCGGGACCCGTTTCGGCCAGGGCTTCGAGGTGGTCGCCGTGCAGTTGGCAACCTGGGCCATGGCTTGTCGGTTTCCCCGGCGTGTCAAAGCCCAGCCTGACCCACCTCTGTCTGATCGTCGTGGCCGCAGGCACTGTCGCCTCGGCGCAGGATCTCGACAAGGCCAAGCTTGACCAGGCTCGCTCGGTGATCGCCGAGGCCGCGCTCCTGGAGACCGCCGCCGCCCGCGGCCGCGTCACCCAGACCTACGCCCAGGCGCTGCGCGACACCTTGCGTGAGGACCTGCAGAAGCTCGCCCGGTCGCCGCAGTTCGCGGCCACGGCGCATGCCGCCCTGACCGCGCTCGACCGTCACGACGCGGCCGCGCTGGCCGGGCTGCGCGACCGCCTGGTCGCCCGGGAAAGGTCGCATGGCCGGGCTGATTGAGATCGTCCTGGGCATCATGACCGCGGTCGGCGGCTTCGTCGACGTCTCGGAGCTCACCTTCGCCGCTCAGGCCGGCTCCCGCTTCGGCTATTCGCTGCTGTGGGTGTTCGCGCTGGCGACCGTCGGGATCATCGTGTTCGGCGAGATGAGCGGCCGGGTCGCCGCGATCGCCAAGCAGCCGGTGTTCTGCCTGATGCGCCAGCGGCTCGGAGTCTCGCTCGGCCTCTTCACGCTGATCGCCTCGATCGTGGTCAGCCTGATCACCTGCGCGGCCGAGATCGGCGGCGTGGCGATCGTGCTCAAGCTGATGGCCGGGGGCGCCTATCTCATCTGGGCGGCGCTCAGCGTCGCGGCGCTGATCGTGATCGTCTGGGTCCTGCCGTTCGAATGGATCGAGCGCCTGTTCGGCCTGCTTGGCCTGTTGATGCTCGCGTTCGCGGCGGCCACCGTCGCGCTGCATCCGCCCTGGCGTGAGGTCGCCCGCGGCCTGGTTCCGCAGTTCCCGATGCATCTGCCTGGCGGCGACAGGCTGGCCTACGGCTACTTCGCGGTCGCCATCACCAGCGCCGTGCTGTTCCCGTACGAGACCTATTTCTACTCTTCCGGGGCGATCGAGGACCGCTGGACTCCCTCCAAGCTGCCGGTCAACCGCCTGACCACCGGCGTCGGCTTCAGCCTGGGCTCGCTGCTCTCCATGGGCATCCTGATCTCGGCCGCCGTCCTCTTCCGGCCGGTCCACGTCGACCCGCGCGAGCCCGCAACCGTCGCCCTGCAGGTCGCCGTGCCGTTCGGCAGGCCCGGGCTGCTGATCGCCCTGTTCGGGATGCTGATGGCGTTCTCCGGCGCGGCGGTGGAGACCTGCCTCGCCGCCGCCTATTCGCTCGCCCAGTTCTTCGGCTGGCCCTGGGGCCGCTACCGCAAGCCCGCCGAGACGCCCCGCTTCACGCTCGCCTGGATCGCGGGTTTCGTGATCGCGCTGGCCCTGGTGCTCACCAATGTGCCGCCGCTCGATCTGGTGGAGTGGTCGATCGTCTTCTCGATCGTGGTGCTGCCGCTGACCTACCTGCCTCTGCTGCTCATCGCCAACGACCGCAAGTACATGGGCCGCTACGTCAACGGCTGGGTGGCCAATGGCCTCGGCGTCGCCTTCTACGCCATCGTGGTCGTGGCCGCGGTCGGCGCCATCCCGCTCTACATCCTCACCTCGGGAGGCCAGAAGTGACGCCGGACGGGGCCATCAAGGTGTTCTCGGAGCTGCGCGATCTGCAGATCTTCGACTGCGAGGACCAGCTGTGCGGCATCTGCGACGAGGTCGAATTCGAGGGCGAGCCCAGCCAGCCCCTGAAGGTCGCGGCCCTGCTGGTCGGCCCGGGCGCCTACCGGGGCCGGTTGCCTGGCGTCGTCTTCTGGCTGGTGCGGCGCGTGGCGGGCGATCGCATCACCCGCGTGCCCTGGAGCGCGGTCGAGCACGTCACCTCGCGCATTTCGCTCAATGTCCGCGCGGAAGACCTTGGCCTCGGCCGCGAGGACCGCCGTCTTCGCCCGCTCATCGAGAAGGTGCCGTTCGCCTGATGCGCGCCATCGACCTGCAGGGAAAGCCCGTGGTGACCGAGGCCGGCAAGCGCCTCGGCCACGTCTCCGAGATTCACCTCAAGGGCGGCGAGGTCGCCTACCTCACCTGCGGTGGCGGCGGCTTCCTGCAGCGGTTCAAGAGCTCGCGCCGCGGCGGACGCGTCGAGTGGTCCGCGGTCCGCCGGATCGAGGCCAGGCGGATCGTGGTCGCGGGCTAAGGCCTGGCCGGCGCGGGCTGGACGGACTCCTCCTCGAGGGCCGGCGTCGCGCGCCGGGTCGCCGCCTCGGTCGCGGCGCGCTCGCCCTCGGTGGGCCGGTCGGTCTTGCGGTAGTCCACGTCGTCCCAGGTCAGCGCCGACATCGCCTTGCGGCGAGGGCCGAGGTAGCCGAACAGATAGGCCGCCACCTTGCGCATCTGGATCTCCTCGGAGCCCTCGGTGATCCGGTAGCGGCGGTGGTGGCGGTAGATGTGCTCGAACGGCTTGTGCCGCGAATAGCCGATGCCGCCGTGCACCTGCATGGCCCGGTCGGCGGCCTCGCAGACCAGCCGGTTGCCCCAGTAGTTGCACATCGAGACCTTGTCCGAGATCGTCCGCTCGATCTCCTTGTGGTCCATGCGGTCCATCTGCCAGGCGGTCTTGCGGATCAGCAGGCGCAGCGCCTCGGCCTGGGTGGCGAGCTCGACCAGCGGCCACTGGATCGCCTGGTTCTCCGCCAGCGCCTTGCCGAACGGCTTGCGCGCCCGGGCGTACTTCACGCTCTCCTCGATGCAGTAGACGGCCGCCCCGAGGCTCGAGGCCGCCTGGCGGATGCGGTTCTGGTGCACGAAGCTCTGGCCCAGCGCCAGGCCGCCGCCGATCTGGCCCCAGTAGCTGTCCTCGGGGATCCAGACGTCGTTCAGGCTCACCCGCGGATGGTCGGTCGGCATGTTGAAGGTCCAGAGGTACTCCTCGACCTTCACGCCGGGCGCATCGGCCGGGACGATGAAGCAGGTGATCCCGTGGGCGTCGCCGTCCTCGCCCGAGGTGCGGGCGTAGACCATGATGTGGTTCGCCACGTGCATGCCCGTGGTCCACATCTTTTCGCCGCGGATCAGCCACCCGGGCTGGCCGTCCTTCTCGTGCGGGACGGCGCGGGTCTCCATGAAGGTGGCGTCGGAGCCGTGGTTCGGCTCGGTGAGCCCGAAGCCGGTGCGCAACTGGCCCGACAGCAGCTTGTCGGCGTCGCGCTCGTACTGGGAGTTCGTCGCGAACTCCTTGAACATCAGGATGAACGGGTTGTTGCCGACGATCGAGTGCTCGGTCTGCAGGTCGTTGTGCAGGCCCAGGCCCTTGGCCGCCAGGTGCTCGCGGATCACCGCCAGCCAGAGCTGGCTGCCGCCCTTGCCGCCCAGCTCCTTGGGCCAGCCGAACCGCAGGTGCCCCGCCGCGTCGGCCCGCCGGCGCGCCTCGGCCAGGAGCTGCTCCCATTCCTTCTTCGGCAGGCCGCCCTTCTCCCAATCCGTCCGCTCGTACTCGCGGCGGTGGTCGAAATACCTGATGTTGTCGTTCTCCTGCTCGAGCGGCTTGATCTCGCGCTCGATGAAGGCGTCCAGCTCGTCCAGATAGTCGGAGAGTTCCTGCGGCAGGTCGAAATCCATGGGTCGCGTCCTCGTGGGCGGTCTCGGGCCGCCTTACCTCGGGTGATCGGTTTACAAGCGGGGCCGGGACCCGCCAGATCGCCACTCTAGACCAGGAAAGGGCTTCCGTGGGGTCATGCCGGTAGACGGCCAAGTGGACGTTCGCGACGCGCTGGGGAAGCTCGCGGTCAGGCTGGCCGGGGCGGGGGCGCGCCTCACCGAGGCCCAGCGGCTGACCGGCGGGGCCAGCGCCGAGACCTGGGCCTTCAGCATCGAGGCGCCGTCCGGCCGTCAGGAGTTGATCCTGCGGCGCCGCACCGCGCCCACCGATCCGGAGACCTCGCGCTCGACGAGCCTCGCCGCCGAGGCCGCCCTGATCCGCGCGGTCGCCGCCCGCGGCGCGCCCGCCCCGCCGTTCGTCCACCTCTGCGACGAGCGCGACGGCCTGGGCGAGGCGCACGTCACCCGCCGGGTGGCCGGCGAGACGCTGGGGCGCAGGATCAACACCGATCCGAAATTCGACGCCGTGCGCCCGCTGCTCGCCCGCCAGTGCGGCGAGGTGCTGGCGAAGATCCACGCCACCCCGCCGCCGCCCGAAGCCAACCTGAAGTTCGCCGACGCCGCCGTCGAGCTCGATCGCTACGAGGAGGTCTACCGCGTCTCGGGCGCAGAGCGGCCGGTGCTGGAGCTCGCCTTCCGCTATCTGCGCGAGCGCCTGCCCGCGCCGCGCGCGCCGGTGCTGCTGCACGGGGACTTTCGGAACGGCAACCTGATGATCAGCCCCGAGTCCGGGCTCGCCGCGGTGCTCGACTGGGAGCTCTCCCACCTCGGCGATCCGGCCGAGGACATGGGCTGGCTCTGCACCAACTCCTGGCGGTTCTCGCGGCCCGACCGGCCGGTGGGCGGCTTCGGCGACTACGCCGACCTGCTGGCGGGCTACGAGGCGGCCGGCGGCGAGCCGATCTCCCTGGAGCGCGTCCGCTTCTGGCAGACGCTGGGCAGCCTGAAATGGGGCGTCATGTGCCTGACCATGTACATGAGCTGGGCGAGCGGCGGCTCGGCCTCGGTGGAGCGGCCGATGATCGGCCGGCGCGTCTCCGAGACCGAGATCGACCTCATCAACATGCTGGAGGCGGGGCTGTGATCACCCATCCGAAGCCCGAGGAGCTGACCGAGGCGGTCGGCCGCTGGATCGAGGAGATCCGCCCCGCGCTCGACCCGCGCAACCAGTTCCTGGCCCGCGTCGCCGCCAATGCGCTCGCTGCGGTCACCCGCGAGCTGCGGATGGGCGAGGAGGCCAAGGCCGCCGCCGTCCAGCGCCTCGAGCCGATCCTCGGCCACGGCGGGACCTACGAGGGCCTCAACTGGGAGCTCTGCGAGAAGCTTCGCGCCGGCGAGGTGGGCGTCGAAACCCCCGGCCTGATCGCCGCGCTGCGCGCCAACGTCCTCGACCAGCTGGCCATCGACCAGCCGAACTACAGGCACGAGAGGTCCTGAGATGGCGCGCCTGGAGTTCTTCTTCGACCTGTCGTCGCCCTGGACGCGGCTCGCCTTCCACAACGTCCAGCCGATCCTGCGCGAGACCGGCGCGTCGGTGACCTGGCGGCCGTTCCTGGTCGGCGGCGTGTTCAACGCCGTCAATCCCGGCGTCTACGCGAGCCGCGCCAACCCCGGCGATCCGAAGGTCCGTCACACCTTCACCTGGCTGAAGGCCTGGGCGCGGCTCGCCGGCGTCGCGATGAACTTCCCCTCGCCGCACCATCCCGTGAAGTCGGTCCATGCGATGCGCGTCTGCTGTGCGCTGGAGGACGACCAGGCGGCGCTGTTCGGCTTCGCCGAGGCCGCCTTCGAGGCCTATTTCGGAGAGGCCCGCAACCTGGACGATTCGGCTGTGCTGGCCGACATCGCCGAGGGCTGCGGCCTGGACGGCGCGGGCCTCCTGGCCCGCTCGCAGACCGAGGCGGTCAAGCAGCGGCTGCGCGCCAACACCCAGGAGGTGATCGACCGCGGCGGCTTCGGCTCGCCGACCCTGTTCGTCGACGGCGACCGGATCTTCTTCGGCAACGACCAGCTGCCGATCGTGCGCCTGGCGCTGCAGGAATCCTCGCTCAGCGCAGCAGCGCCGGCGCGATCAGGCTCGTGAACAGCGCATCGGTCACATCGCCCGCGTGGGGGATGCGGAAGTTCGTCGTGGTCACCACCACCACGGCCTCGGCGTCCGGCAGCACGTAGACCTTGTTGCCGCCCGTCCCGTACATGCCCCAGGTCTTCACCGGCTTGCCGGCCACGCGGAAGGTCTGCAGCCACCAGAGATAGCCGTAGTCGGTGTCTTCGCGGGCGTTGGCGTGCGGGCTGACCGAGCGGCGCACCCACTCGGCCGAGATCACCTGCCTTCCATCCCACTTGCCGCCATTGAGATAGAGCTGGCCCAGCTTCCAGAGGTCGCGCGTGGTGAGCTGCAGGCCGCCGCCGGTCATGGCGTCGTGCAGCGGCGTGAACTGCCACTTGGCGTCGGCGATGCCGAGCGGGCCGAACAGCACCTTCTGGGCGAAGGCGGGCAGCGGCGCCTTCACCGCCCGCTGGATCAGCGGGCCGAGCGTCGTGGCTCCCGCCGTGCAGTAGCTCCAGGCCCGGCCGTAGGGTGACTGGGCGGGCGTCTGCGTCCACTCCGGGAAGCCCTTGATCGGCAGGTCGAGCGTGAACTTCACCCAGTCCTCGACCAGGTACATCCGCTCCTCGTTGCCGCGCGAGAAGCTGTTCTCGTCATCGCACTCCAGGAGCGAGCTCATGGTCAGGAAGTCCTCGACCGTGATCTTCGCCTTGCGCGGATCGGGGTTGGCGAGCGGGCGCCGGTCGGGGAAGAAGTCGAGGACGTGCGCTTCCGGCTTCAGAAAGCCCCGGTCGACGGCCGCGCCGACCAGCATGCCGGTGACGGTCTTGGTCGCCGAACGCGTGTTGCGCAGGCCAAGGGGCCCGTCCTTGTCGAAGTAGCGCTCGTAGACCACCCGGCCGTCGCGGGCGACCAGCACGCTGGTGATCTGCTTGTAGGTCCCGGCCTGCACGGCCGGCGCGATGGCGGCGAACCCGGCGCCGGCGGGGGCAGGGGTTTGGGCGAGGGCCGCAGCGGCCCAGAGGCTGGCGGCAAGGGCGAGGGAGACGGTCGGTCGCATGCCGCGGGGCTTAGGCCGCCTGCGCCGCCTCGTCTTGTACCGCCGCAACATCGTGCGACGCGCGCCACTGGCCCGGGGTGAGCCCCAGCACCGCGCGGAAGGCGCGGGTCATGTGCGCCTGGTCGGTGAAGCCCGCCTCGACGGCGGCTTCGGCCAGGGAGAGCCGCCGGTGCAGCATCAGTTCGGCCGCGTGCTCCACGCGGCGCCATCGGAGGAGGTCGCCCGGCGAGCAGCCCCAGGCCTGGCGGAAGACGCGCGCCAGGTGGACGGGGTGGACCTGCGCGGCGGCGGCCATTTCGGCGACGCTGAGGCTCGCCTCGCGGGCGCGGTCCATCACCAGCTCGTAGGCGAGCCGGGCCCACGGCGGCGTGGCGGCCTGGGCCCCGGGCCGGGCCGTGCGGGCGGTGAGCTCCCACGCGGCGCTCTCCAGCAGCACGGCGTCGCGGCCGGCGCCCAGCACTTCGCGGGCGATGCGGAACGCCTGGCGCTGGGCGTCAGCGTCGGTCACCGCGGTCGGGAGCTCCGGCAGGTCGCGGCTCGCCGCGCCGGGCGGCAGGGCCACGGACACGAAGGCTCCGAGATTGCCCTCGAAGCAGTCGGCATGGGTGGTCCCGGCCGGATAGAAGATCAGGCAGGGGGCCGCGACCCGCAGCGGCCGGCCCTGCAGGGTGGCCGAATAGACGCCCGAATGCGCCAGCACGAAGTGCGGCTCGCGGTGGGTGTGGGTCTCCACGACCTGGCCCTTGGGCCGGATCTCGAACGAATCGATATCGAATGCGCCCGACCAGCCGTCGCGCCGCCAGGCGCCGTCGAACCCTCCGGGACGCACTTCTCTCGCCACGCGCCGCTCCAGCCGCGAAGCCGAGCTTGGCCGCGAATGCGGCGGATATCAGGCCGCCTCGAGCACCCGGATGATCTCGTCCTCGCGGGCGTTCCACAGGATCGCGACATTGGCCGCGCGCTCGGTGAGCTCGCCCAGCGCGGCGCGGATGTCGGCGCGGCGCAGGCGCGTCTGCGACAGCCGCAGCAGGGTGCGGCCGCCGCCCTGGTCCTGCGCTTCGTCATGGAAGCGAAGCACCGCGTCGACCACTGCGGCGGGAAGCGCCGGGCGCTCCAGGTGCGGCAGGCTGCGGGCCGGGCGCCGGTAGGCGGGGCGGAAGGGGCGGTAGGAGGCCATCGGTCGAACTCCGTTGCGGGATCGCTTGGGTTCGGTTCTGATGGGCCGCTGCGACAGAAACGGACGTAAGTTCATGAGGCATGAAAAGGCCGGCCGGCTCCTGGAGCTCGCCAGACTGCTCGCGTCCACCGCCGAGGGCCTGACCCTCGACGAGATCGCCGAGCGCCTGGGGGTCGGGCGGCGCACCGCCGAGCGGATGCGCGACGCGGTCCGCGAGGTGTTCCCGCAGCTCGAGGAGGTGGAGGACCCGCCCACCCGCCGATTCCGCATCCCCTCCGGTCTCGACGGGCTCTTCCAGGCGCCGACGCCGGAGGAGCTGTCGGCGCTTGCGCTGGCCGCGGAGAGCTTCGCCGCCCAAGGCGCGAGCGCGCGGGCCGCCGCCCTGCGCTCGCTGGAGCAGAAGGTGCTCTCCGCGACCCGGGCCGCGGCGCGCCGGCGGCTGGCCCCGGACCTGGAGGCCCTGCTGCAGGCCGAGACCATCGCCGTCCAGGCCGGTCCCCGGCCGTTCGAGGACGAGACGGTGCTTGCGGCGGTGCGCGAGGCGCTGAAGGCCGCCTCGACGCTGAGCTTCCGCTACGAGGGCGGCTCGCAGCCGGGCCGCGTGCGCGAGGTCAGCCCCTACGGCATCCTGTTCGGGCGGGCGAACTACCTGGTGGCGTCGGAAGGCGAGGGGAAGCCGCGCAACTGGCGGCTCGACCGCATCGGCGAGGTCGCCGCCACCGGCCGCCCGGCCTCACGCGATCCCGGCTTCTCGCTGCAGGACTACGCCGACGAGAGCTTCGGCATCTACCAGGACGACACCCAGGACGTGGTCCTGCGCATCCTGCCGGCGTCGGCCGAGGGGGCGCTGCGCTGGCGCTTCCATTCGAACCAGGCGCTCGAGCCGCAAGCCGACGGCGCGGTGATCGTGCGCTTCCGCGCCAGCGGCATGCGCGAGCTCGCCTGGCACCTGTTCACCTGGGGCGACCAGGTCGAGATCCTCGCGCCCCCGGTCCTGAAACAGACCCTGATCGAGCAGATCGAGCTCGCCCGTCGCGCTCATGCGACCGATTCTGCCGCACCCGCCGCCTAGCGCTTTTCCCGTGAGCAACGGGAGAGGCCCATGACCATCGTCAGCGACTACGCCAACGTCTTCGAGCTGGAGTTCCGCCTGCGCCGGCGCGGCCGCCGGGCCGTGGCCCTGATGGTCTGGGCCGGTCTCTTCCTGGTTCGCCCGAACCTCGCCCTCGCCATCTGGCGCGAGCGGCGGGGGTGAGGCGCGTCGTCTCAGGCGGGCCCGGATGACCAAGGTTTAATCCGCCCGCGCTTGCCCTCGCCACCGCGGATGGCTCTATCCGCATCATGCGAGTTCTGGCTCTGATGGCGGCGGGAGGACTTCTGATGGTGGCGGCGCCGGCCCCGAAACCCGACCCCTACGCCTATCTGGAGCAGATCGACGGGGCCAAGGCGCTGGCCTTCGCCAAGGCGGAGACCGACCGCTCCCTGCCGCAGCTGCAGGACGATCCCCGCTACGGCGCCCTGCACGCCGAGGCGCTGAAGATCGTCACGGCCAAGGACCGCATCCCGGCGGTCGCGATCGCCGGCGACGGAGCCTTGCGCAACTTCTGGCAGGACGCCGATCACGTGCAGGGGGTCTGGCGCGCGACCAGCCTGGCGAGCTACCGCACCGCCGAGCCTGAGTGGCGCACCCTGCTCGACGTCGACGCGCTCTCCAAGGCCGAGGGCGTCACCTGGGTGTTCGGCGGCGCGAGTTGCCTGAAGCCGGACGACCGGCTGTGCCTGGTCAGGCTCTCGAATGGCGGCAAGGACGCCGCCATCGTCCGCGAGTTCGACGCCCAGGCCGGCAAGTTCGTGGACGGCGGCTTCTCCCTGCCGGAGGCCAAGTCCAACTCCGCCTGGATCGACCGCGACACCTTGGCCGTCGCCACCGAATGGACCAAGGGCGAGGTCACCCAGTCCGGCTATCCCTACATCGTCAAGCTCTGGAAACGGGGCGAGCCCCTGTCATCGGCCCGGGAGGTGTTCCGCGGCTCGGTCAAGGACGTCGCGGTCTCGCCGCTGGTGCTGCGCGATCCGGACGGCCGCGCCCAGGCGGTGCTCCTCGAGCGCGCGCTGGACTTCTTCAACACCGAGCACGTGCTGCTCACCGACAGCGGGCCGGTGAAGCTCGCCCTGCCGACCCGCTCCACCATCCAGGGCTACGTCGCCGGCCAGGTGGCGCTCACGCTCGAGCAGGACTGGCCGGAGGCCGGGTTCAAGGAGGGCGACCTGGTCGCCCTCGACCTGGCCGAGCTGAAGGCCGATCTCGCCCATCCCAGGGCGCACCTGGTGCTCAGGCCCACCCGCAGCCAGGCGATCGAGGAGGTCGCCACCACGCGCGACCGGCTGGTCGTGGCGCTCTATGACGACGTCAAGGGCGAGGTCCTCGCGTTCGCCCGCAACGGCGCGGGCTGGACCGCGACCAGGCTCGACCTGCCGAAGGACTCCTCGATCCACATCGGCTCGGCCTCCGATCGCGACGACCGGCTGATCCTGAACGTCACCAGCTTCCTCGAGCCCGACACCCAGTGGCTGGCCGATGCGGCCGCCGGCCATCCGGAGAAGCTGAAGAGCCTGCCCGCCCGCTTCGACGCCTCGAAGGACGTGGTCGAGCAGTATTGGGCCACCTCGCGCGACGGCACGAAGGTGCCTTATTTCGTGGTCCGGCCGAAGGCGATGAAGCTCGACGGGAGCAATCCCACGCTGCTCTACGCCTACGGCGGCTTCCAGGTCTCGCAGACCCCGGCCTACGCCGCCACGGTGGGCAAGCTCTGGCTGGAGAAGGGCGGGGTCTATGTCGTCGCCAACATCCGCGGCGGCGGCGAGTTCGGGCCGCGCTGGCACAACGCCGGCCTGAAGCTGAACCGCATGCGGGTCTATGAGGACTTCTTCGCGGTCAGCCGCGACCTGATCGCGCGGAAGATCACCTCGCCCCGCCGGCTCGGGATCATGGGCGGCTCCAACGGCGGGCTGCTGATGGGGGTGGCGCTCACCAAGCACCCCGAGCTCTACCGGGCCATCGTCATCCAGGTGCCGCTGTTCGACATGATCGGCTACACCCACATCGGCGCGGGGGCCTCCTGGGTGGGCGAGTACGGCGACCCCGCCATCCCCGCCGAGCGCAAGGTCCTGCTCAGCTACTCGCCCTACCAGAACCTGAGGGCCGGCCAGCCCTATCCCAAGGTGTTCCTGGAGACCTCGACGAAGGACGACCGGGTGCATCCGGCGCACGCCCGCAAGGCCGCCGCCAAGCTCGAGGCGCTGGGTTACGACTTCCTCTACTATGAGAACATGGAGGGCGGCCACGCCGCCGCGGCCAACCTCAACGAGCGGGCGCTGCGGGTGGCGCTGGAATACACCTACCTCATGCAGCGGCTGATGGACTGACGGCTATCGCGGGACGGCCCCGGCGGGGTTCGTACGCTCGCCGCTGCCGCGCCGCCGCACGCTGTCGACCGCCTCCTTGGACTCCTGCTGCCGCTCGGCCGCCTGCGTCGCCGTGAGGCAGATGCGCTCGCTCATGTGGCTGCCCGGCCGCTCCTCCATGTGGCAGATCGGCTTGGCGCGTTCGCCGGGGGCCGCCTGCGCCGCGGGCGGATCAGCGGGGGCGGCGGCGGCCGGCGCGCCCGCCATCAGGACGGCGCCGGCGGCGAGCATGGAAAGGATCATCGCAACTCCCCCAGAAGATACGCGGCAGTAGAGCCCAGAGCGGGGCCGGCGACAAGTCAGGGCGTCGGTGGAGCGGGCGAGGGGTCGGTCGGCGGCGGCGGCTCGGCCTGCCGCATCGCCAGATAGCCCGGATAGTCCAGGCTCCGCAGCGCCTCGATGAAGGCGACCAGGTTCCAGGCCTCGCGCGCGCTCAGCCGGCCCTTCCAGGCTGGCATGGCGGTCATCTTCTCGCCGTTGCGGATGATCCAGTAGAGCTCGTTCGGCCGCCAGCGGTCCGGCGAGTTGATCAGGTAGGGCGGCGGCGGGTTGAGGCCGTAGGACAGCGGGGCGGGGGCGATCCCGGGTCCGCCATGGCAGGTCACGCAATGGGCGTCGTAGAGCCGGAATCCCGCCCGCATCTCGTCGGCGGTGAAGCGCGCCGGGACCCGGATGCCGCGGGCATGGCGGCGGACCGAATGCAGCTTGACGGTGTCGAGGATTCGATAGGCGAGACGGCCGTGCGGCACGCTGGCCGCCATATCGAAGGCGCCCGACAGCACCGTCCCCCAGGCCGCCGCGCCGAGCGCCGCCACGCCGATGACGACGCCTGTCAGCAGGCAAACCGCCTTCGGGGCGTCAACCCAGCGTCTCCACAGGCGTCCGGCCGCCGAACCCATGCCGCCGGAACGCTCGGCGGCGCTTCGCGGTGCAAACGGGAGCCTACTGAAACCGCGTGATGATCCAGGCGACCGCGGCGGTCAGCACCACGCCCAGCAGGAAGCCGCGGAAGAAGGAGCCGTTGCGCTCCCACCAGAGCCGCCGCGCCCGCATCCGCTGCGCCCGGTCCATGCGGCGGGGCATGGCCATCGCTCAGGCCGACATCATGGCGGGGTGGCGTCGGGCGATCTCGTCGTGCAGCCGGTAGAGGTGCGGCCGCGCATAGCGCCCGGCGCGGGCGATCTCGGCGCGGATGTGGCGGACGGCGCCGCGGGGCCCCAGCCGCGCCTCCAGGTCGTCGGCTTCCGCGGCGATCGCCGCAATGCCGAGCTTCAATCGAAATGGCGTCAGGTGCATTGCGGTCGACCCCCACGACCTGCCCGGAACCATCATCACAATGCGGTTAACGGGAGGTGACCGCGCCTGCTCAGCTCTCCTGCCTCGGCGGCGGGCTTCCGGCGAGCGCACGGGCCGCCCAGGCGAGATTGCGCGCGGCGTTGCGCGCCACCCGGTCCGAATAGTCGTGCGCCTGTGGGGTCTCGGTGTAGTCGGGCCCGGCGCCGGGGCCCAGGTGCCAGTAGGTCCAGGCCTGGCCCGGCACGGTGAAACCCACGTCGATCAGCGCCTGGGCCAGCGTGCCCACGATGTGGTGCGCGCCATCCTCGTTGCCGGTGATCACGATGCCCGCCACCTTGCCCATGGCGGGCGTGCGGCCCTGGTCGTCCATCTCGCTGAAGAATGCGTCCATCCGCTCGATCGCCCGCTTGGCGACGCTGGACATCTGGCCGAGCCAGGTGGGCGTGGCCATCACCAGGATGTCGCAGGCCGTGATCTTGGCGCGGATCGCCGGCCAGGCGTCGCCCGCGCCCTGGTCCGACTTGACGCCCGGCTTGATGTCCAGGTCGACCAGGCGGATCAGCTCGCACGCGACGCCCTCGCGCTCCAGTTCGGCGATCAGCACCCGGGCCAGCGCCTCGGTGTTGGAGACCTCCGGCGAGGGCTTGAGCGTGCCGTTGAGGATCAGCGCCTTCATCGGCCGTAGATCCGGTCGAGCGTGCGGGCGACCTCGACCAGCCGCTCGGCCTCGGGGTCGAACCGCTGGCCGGCGGCGAGGCGCCTGGCCCAGTCGGCGCCGGCCCGCCCGCCCCAGGCGTCCGGCGGGCTCGCCAGCGTCTCGCGCCCGGCGCCGCGGTAGCGCTCGGCGGTGAAATCGTAGAACGAGCCCGCCACGTTTTGCAGCGCCGCCCCGCCCTCGGTCCCGTAGAACGCCGCCGAGATCGCCGCGTCGCAGCCGGCCTGCAGCCGCCACGAGCACGCCAGCCGGACCGCCGCCCCGGTGGCGAGCGTGAGGCTCGCGGCCGCATAGTCCTCCACCGCGCCCGCCCGCGCCGGGAGCGGCGCGCCGCCCGCGAACAGGCTCGCCTGCACGGCCTCGACCGCCGGGAATCCCAGGGTCCACAGCGCCAGGTCGACCAGGTGCACGCCGAGGTCCATGACGCAGCCGCCGCCGGAGAGCGCGGGGTCGTAGAACCACGGCTTGTCGGGCCCATAGGCGTTGTGGAACACCAGATCGGCCGCGAAGATCCGGCCGAGCGCGCCCGCCGCGATCAGCTCGCGGATGCGCTCCATGCCCTCGGTGAAGCGGTAGGAGAGGTCGACGCAGAGCAGCCGGTCGGCCCTGCGGGCCGCCGCCACCACCGCGGCGGCCTCCGCCTCGCTGCGGCCGAGCGGCTTCTGGCAGAACACCGCCAGGCCCCGCTCCAGGGCGCAAATCGCCTGCTCGGCGTGCAGCGCGCTGGGGGTCGCGATGACCAGGCCGTCGAGGTCGGCTGCGAGCAGGTCCTCGAGATCCCGTCCGATCGCCGCCGCGGGCGCGAGCCGCGCAGCCCCGGCCGCGGCGTCCGCAGAGGGGTCGGCGATCGCCGCCGCCTCGACCGCCCCGGTCGCCAGCATCGCCTCCATGCGCTGCCGCCCGATCCAGCCCACGCCCAGGAAGCCCAGCCGCGGCCGCCGCAGCGCCGGGGCGGGCCGGCGCGTCCTCGCCGCCGCCTCGCTCATGACGGCGTCACCAGAGCCTTGAGGAACCCGTCCGGCCGGTCGCGCGTGGCGTCGAGCGCGTCCGCCAGCCGCGCCAGCGGATAGACGTGGGTGTAGAGGCCGGAGGGATCGAGCCGCCCCGAGGCCACCGCCTCCACCGCCTCGCGGATGCCCGCCAGGCAGATCGCCGGATCGCGCTCGTGGGCGTTGATCACATCCAGGCCCCGCCAGTTCCAGAGCTGCATGTTGACCTGCCGCGGGCCGTCCTGGTGGTAGCCGGCGACGATCAGCTTGCCGCGCTCGGCGGCGAGCTCGGCGGCCAGGTCCAGCGGCCATTGCTTGCCCACCGCCTCGATCACCCGCTCGCAGAAGGCGCCGCCGGTGAGCGCCTTCACCGCCTCGATGACCCGCCAGTGGTCGTCCATCGGCACGACCTCGGCCGCCCCCATCCGCCGGGCGACGTCCAGCGAGAACGGCCGCCGCGAGACCCCGATCACCCGCGCCCCGGCCTGGCTCGCGAGCCGCGTCAGCACGGCGCCCAGGAACCCCACGCCGACGATCGCCACCGTCTGGCCGGGCTGGATGTCGGCCCGGCGGAAGATGTTCATCGCGCAGCCCAGCGGCTCGCCCGGGAACGGCTGGGCCGCCAGGCTCGCGGGCAGCTTCACCACCGCCTCGGCCTCGGCCAGGTCGTAGTCGGCGTAGGCGTTGTACGAGAGGGCGGCCACGCGCTCGCCGACGGACAGGCCCTCGACGCCTTCGCCCAACGCGTCGATCACCCCCCAGCCTTCATGGCCGAGCGCGCCGGGGTCGGTGGGGTAGCGCATCCACTCCGGCCCCGCCCACGGCGTCAGGTTCGAGGCGCACACCCCGCAGCCTTCCAGCCGCACCCGCACCTGCCCCGGTCCGGGCTGCGGGATCTCGACCTCGCTCAGCCGCATCTGGCCCGGCCCCGCCAGCACGGCGGCCCGCATCACAGGCCTCGCGGCCAATGCCACGCTCATCCGGCGTCACCCCCAATCGGACATCGATGAGCAACAAGCCCACGCGGCGAAGCTTTGTTCCCATTGCGTGGGTCGGTCGGATCGCGGTTGCCGGTTGAGCCCGCCGCGCCAAGTGGATAGGTTCGATGCGCCGGGCCCTCGCGGGTCGCCCGGTCATAGACGGCGCGCCGTCCAAGAACCCGCTCTATGGCCCCGCTCGAGCGCCGGCCCTGGAGCGCGCATGGACAAGGCGGCGGTCGATCTGGCCCTCCCAAGGCGAACGGTTTCCTTTGCGGAGGCCTCGCGCGTCTGGGCGCGCGTCGCGGCGCTCAGCTTCGGCGGCCCGGCGGGGCAGATCGCGGTGATGCACCGCATCCTGGTGGAGGAGAAGCGGTGGATCGGCGAGCGCCGGTTCCTGCACGCGCTCAATTACTGCATGCTGCTGCCCGGCCCCGAGGCGCAACAGCTCGCCATCTACATCGGCTGGCTGATGCACCGGACGGCCGGCGGCCTCGTGGCCGGGGCGCTGTTCGTGCTGCCGGGCTTCCTCGCGATCATGGGCCTGAGCGTGCTCTATGCGTTGTTCGGGCAGGTCGGCGCGGTGGCGGCGCTGTTCTTCGGGCTGAAGGCCGCGGTGCTGGTGGTGGTGATCCAGGCCGTGCTCCGGGTGGGGCGCCGATCGCTCAAGGGCGCGCCGATGATCGGGCTCGCCGCGGCGGCGTTCGTGGCGCTGTTCGCGTTCAAGGTCTCGTTCCCGCTGGTGATCCTCACGGCCGGCCTGATCGGCTTCATCGGCGGGCGCATGCGACTTGCAGCCTTCATGACGGCGGGCGGCCATGGCGCGCCCTCGAAGTCCGCCGTCGCCGATGCGGACACCTTCCTCGGCGAGGAGACGCCGATCCACGCGCGGCGAAATCTGCGGCGCTCCCTGTCGCTGAGCGCCGTCCTGCTGGTCCTGTGGCTGGCCCCGGTCGCGGCGTGCGCGCTCTTGTTCGGCGGCGGCGCCCTGACCCAGATCGGCCTGTTCTTCTCCAAGATGGCGGTGGTGACGTTCGGGGGGGCCTATGCGGTGCTGGCCTATGTCGCGCAGGAGGCGGTGCAGACCTACGGCTGGCTGCGGCCGGGCGAGATGCTGGACGGCCTCGGGATGGCCGAGACCACGCCCGGCCCGCTGATCATCGTCACCCAGTTCGTGGGCTTCATGGGCGCGTTCCGCAATCCGGGCGCGATGAGCCCGCTGCTGGCCGGCGTGCTCGGCGGCGCCCTGACCAGCTGGGTCACCTTCATGCCCTGCTACATCTGGATCTTCCTGGGCGCGCCTTACGTCGAAAGCCTGAGGCAGGCGAAGGCGCTGAATGCGGCGCTCGCGGCGATCGGCGCGGCGGTGGTCGGCGTGATCCTCAATCTGGCCGTCTGGTTCGGCCTCCACGTGCTGTTCCGCAAGATGGTCGTGATCCACGCCTCCGGCCTGTCGCTGGAGCTGCCGCAGCTCTCGACGCTGAACGTGGCGAGCGCGGTCCTGACCCTCGCGGCGGCCATCGCGGCCTTCCGTTTCCAGGTGGGGGTGATCCCGCTGCTGCTCGGCTGTTCGGCGGCCGGCGTGCTCTACTACCTGCTGACCGGCGCAAGTCCGGCGGCGCATTGATCTGCGAAGGGAGAGTGGACGATGAACATGCGTGCGATCCTGACGGGGCTGGCGGCTGCGGCGGCCCTGTCGTTTCCGGCCCATGCGGCGACCGACTGGGGCGCGGTCGGCAAGGCGCTCGGCAAGACCGGCTCGGTGCAGGCGGGCGGCGTCTATCGGGTCGGGCTGCCGCGCTCGGACCTCAAGGTCACGCTCGATGGAGTGGCGATCAAGCCCGCCCTGGCGCTGGGCTCGTGGGTCGCCTTCCGGGAGATGGGCGGCCAGGCCATGGTGATGGGCGACCTCGTGCTCACCCAGTCCGAGGTGAATCCGGTCATGTCGGTGCTGGAGGCGAACGGCATCGAGGTGACCGCCCTGCACAATCACCTGCTGCGCTCCACGCCGGCCACCATGTACATGCACATCGACGGCCGCGGCGATGCGGTGAAGCTCGCGGCGGCCATCCACGCGGCGCTGGCCAAGACCCGGACCCCGTTCGGCGCACCCCCTCCGGCCGCCGCCGCCCCGCCGCTCGCGCTGGATACGGCGATGCTCGACAGGACCCTCGGGGCCAAGGGGACCGCGAACGGCGGGGTCTATCAGTTCAGCATCCCGCGCGCCGAAACGCCGAAAGCGGGCGGCATGCCGGTCCCGCCGCCGATGGGCTCGGCGATCGGCATCAACTTCCAGCCGACGGGCGCGGGGAAGGCGGCCATCACCGGCGACTTCGTGCTCACCGCCGATGAAGTGAACCCGGTCATCAAGGCGCTGCGGGCGGGCGGCATCGAAGTGACCGCGATCCACAACCACATGCTGAACGACGAGCCGCGGCTGTTCTTCATGCACTTCTGGGCCAACGCCGATGCGGCCAAGCTGGCGCGCGCACTCAGGGCGGCGCTGGACCGCGTGAAGGTGGCGGGCCGCTGAAGGTGGCGCACTTCGGCCTGCGGGCGCTGGTCAGCGCCGCCACGGTGCTGGCGCTGTGGGCGTGCGACGCGCGCTCGGCGTCCGGCCCCCCCAGGCTCGTCCTGGAGCGGAGCATCGCGCTTGCCGGCGTCTCCGGCCGGATCGATCACCTGGCGCTCGATCCGGCGCGCGGGCGGCTGTTCGTGGCGGAACTCGGCGAGGGCGGCGTCGAGGCGGTCGATCTGGCGAGCGGCCGGTCGCTCGGGCGGATCGGCGGCCTGAAGGAGCCGCAAGGGTTGGGCTATGTGCCGGCGAGCGACGAGCTGGCCGTCGCCACCGGCGGCGACGGGATGCTTCGGTTCTACCGGGCCGCGGACCTCAGGCTGCTGGGCTCGCTGCGGCTCGGGAATGACGCCGATGACGTGCGCGTCGATCCGAGCGGCGGCCGGGTGCTGGTCGGCTACGGCCATGCCCTGGCGGTGATCGACCCCGCGAGGCGAGCCCTCGTCCGATCCATCCCCCTGCCGGCTCACCCCGAGGGCTTCGAGGCCGAAGGCGGGCGGGCGTTCATCAACCTGCCGGACGCCGGCGGGATCGCCGTCGTGGATCTCGACAGCGGGCGCGAGCTGGCGCGATGGCCCAATCCGGGGCAGCGCTTCAATTTCCCGCTCGCCCTCGACAGCCAAGGCGGGCGGGTGGCTGTCGTCTATCGCCTGCCGGCGAGGCTCGTCCTGTTCGACGCCGCTTCCGGCAAGGTCGAACAGCAGGCGGACACGTGTGGCGACGCCGACGATGCGTTCCTCGATCAGCGGCGGGCGCGCCTCTATGTGGTCTGCGGAGCCGGTGCGGTGGACGTGTTCGAGCGGAGCGCCGCGGGCTATAGCCGCGCAAGCCGCGTCGCGACGCGGGCGGGCGCGAGGACCGGGCTCTTCTCACCGAAGTTGGATCGGCTCTATGTGGCGGCGAGGGCGCGAGGCCGGGATTCTGCGGCGGTGCTCGTGTACCAGCCGAACTAGGTCACGCAGGCCGCAGTTCGCGAGATGGGCCGCTGGCGGAGGAGCCTAGCTTGAAAGTCGTGACGTTCGCGCCCGGCGCGCTGATGGCCCTGGCGTCCGCCGCGCTGTTCGGAGCCAGCACGCCGCTCGCCAAGCTTCTCCTGGGACACGGGGTCGATCCGTGGCTGCTGGCGGGCCTGCTGTATCTCGGCTCGGGCCTCGGGCTGAGCCTGGTGCGGCTCGGCCGCCGCTTGCGAAGCCACGCCGAATCCGAAGCGCCGCTGCGGCGCACCGACATTCCCTGGCTGATCCCGGTGGTGCTCTCCGGCGGCGTCGCGGGGCCGTTGCTGCTGATGCTGGGCCTGGCCCGCACGCCGGCCTCGTCCGCCGCCCTGCTGCTCAACGTGGAAGGCCTCGCGACGATGGGCATCGCGTGGGTGGTGTTCCGGGAGAACGTGGACCGGCGGCTGCTCGCCGGCGCCTTCGCGATCCTGGCGGGGGCCGTGCTGCTGTCGTGGCAGGGCGGGCCCTCGGGCGTGGGCCTCGGCGCGCTGGCGATCCTCGGCGCGTGCCTCGCCTGGGGCCTCGACAACAACCTGACCCGCAAGCTCTCGTCCGCCGACCCGGTGCAGATCGCCGCGATCAAGGGCGTCGTCGCCGGTGCGGTCAATCTCGCGCTGGCGCTCGCCAACGGGGCGCAGCTTCCCGCGGCGCCGGGGATCGCTGCGGCCGGGGTCGTCGGCTTCTTCGGCTACGGGGTCAGCCTGGTGCTGTTCGTGCTGGCGCTTCGCGCTCTCGGGACGGCGCGCACCGGCGCCTACTTCTCCACCGCCCCGTTCATCGGCGCGGCGCTGTCGCTGATCCTGTTCCGCGAACCGCTCACCGTCCAGCTCGGCGCGGCGGCGGTCCTGATGGCCGCCGGCGTCTATCTGCACCTGTCGGAGCGGCACGAGCACGAACACAGCCACGAGGCCCTGAACCACGAGCACCGGCACGTGCATGACGAGCATCACCAGCACGCCCACGGCCCCAACGACCCGCCGGGCGAGCCGCACAGCCACTGGCACCGCCACGCGCCGCTACGCCACAAGCACCCGCACTACCCGGACCTGCACCATCGCCACGGCCATTAGGGACGGAGCCCCGATTCCTGCAGCTCGGACTCGATCTGCCGCACGACGCGATCCCATCGCCCTGGGCCAGGTTGCCGCAGGAGCCTCGCGGTCGGATACCATGGGCTGTCCGATCGCCCGCGCAGCCAGCGCCAGTCGGTGTCGATCGCGGGAATCAGCACCCAGGTCGGCTTGCCCATGGCTGCGGCGAGGTGCGCGACCGAGGTGTCGACGCTGATCACCAGGTCGAGCCCGGCGACGATCTCGGCGGTGTCCCGGAAGTCTTGGGCGCCGGTGGCTTCGGGCGCGAGGTTTCGGCCGAAACCTGAGACCTGCTCGGCGAGGTCGTCCGGCAGGGAGCGATGACGGTCGTTCTTGTGGGTCGGCGAGCCCTTCACGGCCACGCCGATCCCGCCGCCGCTCGTCAAGCGCAGGCCGGGCAGGTAAGCGCCCGCCGGAAGGTTCTTCAGGGTGACGCCCAGACGGAGGCCGAGCGAAAGGATCAGGACCCAGTAGTCCGCCTCGGCGGGCATTCCCGCGCTGGCGGGCCGGATCTCGGCGTCCATGCCCGCGAAGAGAGGCGCCAGGCTCGGGCGGCAGACAAAGGTGACCCGCGCGCCCATCCGCCGCAGTTGCGGCAGGAACCGCGCGTACTGGATCTGATCGCCCTGCCCCTGCTCCAGGACCACGACAAGATGCTTTCCGGCGAGGTCTTGGCCGGTCCACTCGGGGTACGCCACATTCGGCGTGCGGATGTTGAATTCGGGGAGCTCGCGCCGGGCCTCCCAGAACGGCCAGGCCTCGAGGTAGCGGCCGGTCCTCAGGAGCTGCAGCGCCAGGGTGTAGCGCGGGCTCGCAAGCTTCGGGTCGAGCCGCAGAGCGGTGCGCAAGGCAAGCTCGGCCTCCTTGTCGCGCCCGATCTGCATGTAGAGCGTGCCGAGATTGGCGTAGGCCCAGATCGGCCGGACCCGAGTCAGCGCTCGATAGCGCTTCTCGGCTTCTCCGAACCGTCCTTGGCGCAGGAGCGCGTTGGCCTCCATGAACTGGGAATCCACGTTCATGCGCCCCGCTTAGCAGAGCGCTGGGCCCGCCGCACCCGGACGAGCGCGATCGGAGAGGTGACGGGGGCCTGAACGAGTGAACCCATGGCTGCGCCGCGAATTATCGTGTCATGGCGGCGGCGTTGCGGCCGTCGGAGGCTCGGGGATGCATCGAATTCTGGCCTATCGGCTGCGCCAGGACGCTTCCGCAGACCTATGCGGCGGGCCAGGACGCTCGAAGCGATGATCCTGGATTTTGAGACCGACGAGCTAGGCGATAGCTGGAACGCCGACGTCTGCGTGGTGGGCGCGGGCGCCGCCGGTCTCGCCCTGGCGCACGAGCTGCTCAGGAGCGGCCGCCGCGTGATGCTGCTGGAGGGCGGCGGCCGGAGCCGATGGGAACGCACCTCCCAGGCTCTGAACAAGACCGAGCTGCGCGGGCATCGCTACGCCGGCGCCCACTCCGGCCGTTTCCGGACGCTCGGCGGCAGCACCTCGGCCTGGTCTGGCCAGGTGATGGAGCTCGACGACCTCGATTTTGAGCCGCGCCCGTGGGTTCCTGGCAGCGGCTGGCCGATCCCCAAGGCGGAGCTCAGGGAGGCCTACCGTCGCGCCGAAGCGCTCGAGCGGACCGACGCCTTGCCGCCGAACAGGGAAGTGTGGCGCGCCCATGGGGGCAAGCCGGATCTGGGCGAGGATTTCTCCATAACTCTGTCGCGGTACTGTCCGGAGAAGAAGTTCGTCCGGGTGTTCTCCGACCTGTTCGACGATCCACGTTGCCTGCTTGTGCTGCACGCCAATGCGGTCGAGCTGCTGGCATCCGACAACGGCAGGCGGATCGTTGGGCTGCGCATCCGCACGCTGCGTGGCAAGGAGACCATCGTCCCTGTCCACCGCCTGGCGCTTTGCCTCGGCGGCATCGAGACCTCCCGGTTCCTGCTGAACCAGAGGTTCTGTCCCTGGAACGCCAGCGGCCTCGTCGGACGTCATTTCCAGGATCACATCCAGTGCTTCGCGGGCGAGGTTCGCAAGGCGGACCTCCATGCGCCGAACTGGCCTTTCGGCCCGTGGCGCGTGGGAGGGTCGCATCTGACGAAGGTCAGGCTGGCTCCGGCCGCCCAGCGCAGGCTGCGCACCTTGAACGTCAGCGGCATGATCGAACTCGAGGATGGCGTCTATCCCGCCATGCGCACCGGCATCAAACTGCTCCTGGGTCCGGCCTCGACGATCACCCTGGGCGAGCTGGCCCGCATGGCGCCGTTCGCGCCCGGCGCGATCTGGCATCACCTCCGTTCGAAGGCCGATCCGAAGTTCACCCTGCCGTGGGCGCAGCCGCGGCTCTCGGTATTCTGCGAGCAGTCGCCGCTGTCGGAGAGCCGCATCGAGCTGTCGCAGGCGCGCGATGCGCTCGGTCTGCGGCGCGCAAGG
The DNA here is from genome assembly GCF_035475775.1 of Phenylobacterium sp. Classification (GTDB taxonomy): domain Bacteria; phylum Pseudomonadota; class Alphaproteobacteria; order Caulobacterales; family Caulobacteraceae; genus Phenylobacterium. Next base: position 50,092 of record NZ_DATIMC010000035.1, read on the forward strand.
CTGAGCTGGACCATCTCCGACCTCGAGCTGCACACCATCCGCACCTACGCAAAGCTCGCCATCGAGGCTTTCGCGGCGCACGGCGTCGAGATCGTCCCCCACCGCGACCTGATGAGCGATCGCTTCGCTGACCGGTGCGGCGACATGTTCCACCACTGTGGCGGCACGCGGATGTCGAGCGATCCGAACGAAGGGGTGGTGGACACCGATCTGCGGCTGCACGGACTCGACAACGCCTACGTTTGCAGTTCCTCGGTGTTCCCGACCTCGGGCTTCGCGAACCCGACGCACACGATCATCGCGCTGGCCGCGCGCCTTGCCGAGCGGCTCGGCAAGCAGGCGGCGCTGCAGAGGGCTGCATGATGAAGACCGTCAGGCTTCCCGGTTCGGACCGCATGACGACCCAGCTCGGCTTCGGCTGCGCCTTCCAGCCCAAGACGACGGAGGTCCAGGCCCACCGCGTGCTTCAGGCGGCCTACGACGCGGGGATCCGGCACTTCGACGTGGCCCCCTTCTATCTGGACGGGCGCGCCGAGGGCTATGTCGGGACCTTCCTCGAAGGCCGCGACGACGTCACCGTCACCTCCAAGTATGGCCTCAGGCCGCCCTCTGCGCGGCCGCTGCACATTCGGGCAGCGCGGACCGTGCTGGGCCCGGCGGTCCGTGCGTTGCGGGCGCGGCGGCCAAGCCCGAGCGGCGCGCCCCCGCGCGGGCCGAGAACCGCGAAGGCCAGCTACCGTCCCGGGGAGGCGCGCGAGTCGCTGACCCGCAGCCTCGGCCTGCTCAGACGGGACAAGCTCGATCTCTACCTGATGCACGAACCCGACGCGGCCGACCTCGGGCGGGCCGGGCTGCTGGAGTTCCTGGAGACGGAAGCCGCCGCCGGCCACATCGGCGCCTTCGGGGTCGGCGGTCACGTCCTGCTGCTTTCCGAGGCCTACACCGGGCACCGCGAGTTCTTCGGCGTCGCGCAGTTCAACCACGACGCCCTGACCAACGGCCCGCGGTTCCGGGACGCCTTCGAAATCCACTACTGGGTGCTCACCCAAGATTTCCGCGGGCTGGTCCGCCATTTGATCGCTCACCCCGAAGCCGCCCAGCGCCTGTCCGACAGCATCGGCCTCGACGTGGGCGACCCGCGGGTGCTCTCGCGGCTGATGCTGAAGGCGGCGCTGCTCGACAACCCCAACGGCCTGGTCCTGATCGCCAGCACCGACCCCGAACGCATCCGCCAGAACGCCGAGGTCGCCGCCGACGACTCGCTCGCCGCGCCTGCCGCCCGGCTCATCGAAGCCGGCGCCAGCCGGGTGGGCGGCTTCGAACTGGCCGCCTGAGCTTCCGGGTCAGGCGAACAGGACTCCGCTGTCGTTCAGACCGGCGACGCCGAGACCTGCCGGCCTTGCGGTCGAGGAGGGCGCCGAGCAAGCCGCAGGATCCTGGAGGCCTGAGCCGACTCCGAATTTCCCTCGGTGAAACGGGGGCGAAGCGGGCTGTTCCCACAATTATTCCCCCAGTGAATCAAAACTTCGCCTCTCCCGGCGTGTACGGCGAGCAAGTCCCCTGGAAACCAGAGGCGAATCCTTGGATTTGGATGTGTCCCGTGGTCCGGTCGATGACTAGCGTTGGTTTGTTCAACGGGTTTACGCGGAAGCGACCGGAGATCAGATTATCGTTTATGTGTACATCATAGAGGCTCCATCGCCCATCAGAGTCACCCATATGCAGAACAGGGATCATTGAGTCCGGAAGCTGAACGCTCACGTCTGAACCGTAAATTTTGACTGTCAGTTGGTCCGCCTCAGAGGCTTCCCCGTAGTCGTCTACGACATTTGAGCTAAAGCTATGAGGGCTAGCAGACCAGACCGTGTGAGAATTAGTGGTGGCGTAGTTGTGAGTCCCTTCACAATGCAGGGTCAGCTCAACAGCGGAAGCCGGGTGGCTCAGCAACGAGAGAGCCAAGATAATGAGAATGCATCGCATGGGGGCGAACCTTATCTAAGCGCCCCCGATACGCTCATTCCCTTGACGTATTGTTATTGACCGGCGTTGCGTGCCGCTAGCCGTTCGCCATGTAGTCCCAGGTTCAGGAGGATCATGGCGTCGTCCAGCGCTCCGCACTTGGCCAGCAGCTCTCGATAGCCGGGATCGCCACGTTCGAGGACCGCCTTCGCATAATCCAGAAGCTCGGACGCGTGTTCCTCGGAACGGGCGCACTTGATAAACAGAGCTTGCTGCTCGCGCCGCCACAGCTCCCGCTCGCCTTCGTCCATCCCGGCGATGCGGTTGCCTACATCTATGGCCAGTTCCACCACGGCAGCGCCGATCGAGGGCTCAAGGCCGATTTCGGCCAACCAAGCCTTGGGCGTCAGCGCATGTCAATGAATGTCTGCAACCCGACGGCTAACGCAAGATCCTGAAAACACAGCGCGTTTAAACACTGTGCTGCTTGTCTGTGAATGCCGGAAAAATGGGCATTGGAGGCCTGAGCCGGAATCGAACCGGCGTGCACGGATTTGCAGTCCGCTGCGTAACCACTCCGCCATCAGGCCATCCGGAAGCGGGCGGGATGGCTAACAGAAGCCCCGCGGTTCGGCAACGTGTCTCGCGCCCTGCGGCGGGCCCGCTCGATTGCCTTGACCGGGCGCCCCGCCCTATAAGCCGCGGCGCGTCGCCTCGGCGCGTGACTGGGGGAGCCTCATGGCCGATCTCGCCGCCGCCCGGGAGAACATGGTGGAGAGCCAGGTTCGCACCGCCGACGTCACCGATCTGCGCATCCAGGACGCCATGCGCGCGCTGCCGCGCGAAACCTTCGTGCCCCCCGCCAAGACCTACCTCGCCTACGCCGATATCGAGGTCGAGTATGCGCCGGGTCGCTGGCTCCTGAAGCCGCGCGACGTGGCCAAGCTGCTGCAGGCCCTGCGCCCAATGGCGGGCGAGCGCGCGCTGGCCGTCGCCGCGCCTTATGCCGCAGCGGTCCTGGAGCGCATCGGCCTTGACGTCGTCCGGATCGAGGACCCCCATCTGCCCCCGAGCGGCGCGTTCGACGTCATCGTCTGCGAAGGCGCGGTCGGCCGCGCGCCGCAGGCCTGGCAGGCCGCGATCGCCGAGGGCGGGCGGCTGGGCGTCGTCGAGCGCGATGGGCCGGTCGGCAAGGCCTCCCTCTACCTGCGGGCCCAGGACGGCGTGGGTCGGCGGGAGTTGTTCGATTCCACGCCTCCGGTCCTCGCCGGGATGGAGGTTCAGCATGGCTTTGCGTTCTGATCTGATCCGGAGCAACGCGGAAATCCAAGCGTGAACAAAGCTTAAGGCAAAGCCCACTGGCCGCGTCGGCCCGGCGAGGCCTATTAGGGCGTAAGTCACACTCTCGTCTCATCGGGGATCACGAATGTCGAAGACGCTCCGCGGACGCCTCTTGGCCGCGCTCTTCACCGGCGGGATCGCGGCCGCGGCCGCCGCGCCCGCAAGCGGCGAAACGCTCTCCGACGCCGTGGCCCTGGCCTACGAGACCAACCCGACCCTGCAGGCGCAGCGCGCCACCCAGCGCGCGATCGACGAGGAGTACGTCCAGGCGCGCACCGGCTGGCGGCCGACGCTGCAGCTCCAGGCGGTCGGCACCTACGACAAGCTCGCCATCCCGCACGCGGCGCAGAACTTCCTCACCCAGAGCGCCGAGAGCAACGCCGGCAGCCTGGCGCTCACCTTCACCCAGCCGATCTGGACCGGCGGCCGCACCGCGGCCAACGTCTCCGCCGCCCAGGCCGACATCCTGCAGGGCCGGGAGAACGTGCGCCGCGTCGAGTCGCAGGTGCTCGTCTCGGTGATCCAGGGCTACATGGACGTGCTCCGGGACGAGGAGGGGCTGAAGATCCGCCAGGAGGACCTCGTCGTCCTGCAGAAGCAGCTCGACGAATCCCGCGCCCGCTTCGACGTGGGCGAGATCACCCGCACCGACGTGGCCGAGTCGGAGGCGCGTCTCGCCGCCGCCAAGGCGCTGCTGCAGACCGCCCAGGCCCAGCTCGCGATCAGCCGCGCCAACTACGCCTCCGTGGTCGGCCAGAATCCCGGCGACCTCGCGCCGGAGCCGTCGCTCGCCTACCTGCTGCCCTCGGATCCCGACCAGGCCTTCATGGTCGCCGAGCAGTACAGCCCGCAGCTCCGCGCCCAGGAGTTCGCCGAACAGGGCAGCCGCGCGCGGGTCGCCGCGGCGCGCGCCAACCGGCTGCCGAACCTGTCGGTGCAGGGCACGTTGCGGTTCTCCAACGGGCCGCTCGATCCGTTCCGCCAGAACCTCTACCAGCGCGACGAGCAGGTGAACGCCGTGCTCACCGTGCCGCTGTTCACGGGCGGCCTGACCTCCTCGCAGATCCGCCAGGCGATCGAGCGCAACAACGCCGACCGGATCTCGATCGAAACCCAGCGCCGCGGCGTGCTGCAGGCGATCTCGCAGACCTGGAACCAGCTGATCGCCGCGCGCGCCAACATCGCCTCCGACACCGAGCAGGTGCGCGCCGCGGAGATCGCCGCCGAAGGCACCCGCGAGGAGCTGTCGGTCGGGCTGCGCACCACCATCGACGTGCTGAACGCCGACGTGGAGCTCAGGAACGCCCAGCTGAGCCTGGTCGCCGCCCGTCACGACGAGTACGTCGCCGCCGCCACCCTGCTCGCCGCCATGGGCCGGCTGGAGGCCAAGGACCTGATCCCCTCCGTGCCGCGCTACGACCCGCGCTCCAACTACCGCCGGCTTCGCATCACCTGGGGCTGGGTGCCCTGGGAAGAGCCGATCGGCATCGTCGACCGCTACGTCACCTTCCCGCCGATCCCGCAGGCCAAGCCGCTGCCGCAGGAGAAGCCGATCCCGCCGGGCCTGCAGCCGCCGCCGTCCGCCGCCGCGGCGGCCGCGCCGAAGAGATAGGAGCTCGCCTGGCGCGCGAATCCGCCGCCTGAGACTTGGCGGCGGGAAATTGCAGGATCGCGGTGCAGCGCCTAGGCTAGGCGCTCACGGATTCTTTCCACTTCTCGCTCGGCGCAGGCAAATGGCGGAACAGACGTCGCAAGAACCGACCATGGAGGAGATCCTGGCCTCCATTCGCCGGATCATCTCCGAGGACGAGGCGCCGGAGGCCGAGGCCAAGGCGACGCCGCCGCACGGCGACGAGCCGCCGACCCCCGAAGAAGCCGCCGCCCCCTCCGCCCAGGCGGCCGAACCCGCGCCTGCGCCGGCGTCTCCGGCCCCGGAGCGGGAGCCCGAACCGGTCGAGGCCTCCGCCATGGCCGAGGCGGAACCCGAGGAAGACGAGCCCCTGGAGCTCACCGAAAGGGTCGAGACGCACGGCGACCTCGACGTCTACACCCCGCCGCCGGCGGCCGAGCCTCCGAAGCCGGCCCCCGCCCCGGCGCCGGCCGCCGCCGCGCCGCCACGCCTCGAGAGCCTGGTCAGCGAAGGCGCCGCCCAGGCCGCAGCCTCGGCGTTCGGCAAGCTGGCCGCCACCGTCGCCATGCCGGCGCAGGGCCGCACCCTGGAAGACGTGGTCCGCGAGCTTCTGAAGCCGCTGCTGCATCAGTGGCTCGACGACAACCTGCCGGCCATCGTGCAGACCGCCGTCGAGGCCGAGGTCGAACGCATCGCCCGCGGCGGCGTACGCTGACGTCCCTCCCTTGATGGGGAGGGACAGCTCGGCCAAGCCGAGCAGGGTGGGGGACCAAGGGCTGGTCTCCTACCTAACAGTCTGATCCGCACATCCCCACCCTGGCCGCTTTCGCGGCCTGTCCCTGCCCATTAAGGGAGGGAAGGCCACCCGCTCAGCCGACAAGACCCATGCTCTCCAAGACCTTCGATCCCAAGACCGTCGAGCCGCGCCTCTATGCGGCGTGGGAGGCCTCCGGCGCCTTTGCGCCGACCAAGGACCCCGCGGCCGAGCCGTTTTCGATCGTCATCCCGCCGCCCAACGTCACCGGCTCCCTGCACATCGGCCATGCGCTGAACAACACCCTGCAGGACGTGCTCATCCGCTTCGAGCGGATGCGCGGCAAGGCGGCGCTGTGGCTGCCCGGCACCGACCACGCCGGCATCGCCACCCAGATGGTCGTGGAGCGCCAGCTCGCGAGCGAGGGCAACATCTCCCGCCGCGACCTCGGCCGCGAGGCGTTCGTGGAGAAGGTCTGGGAATGGAAGGCCAAGTCCGGCGGGACGATCGTCAACCAGCTGCGCCGGCTGGGCGCCTCCTGCGACTGGAGCCGCGAGCGCTTCACCCTCGACGAAGGCCTCTCGGCGGCGGTTCGCAAAGTCTTCGTGCGGCTTTACAAGGAAAAGCTCATCTACCGCGACAAGCGGCTGGTGAACTGGGACCCGCAGTTCCAGACCGCCATCTCCGACCTGGAGGTCGAGCAGCGTGAGGTCGACGGCCACTACTGGCGCTTCGCCTATCCGCTGGAGGACGGCTCCGGGGAGATCGTGGTCGCCACCACCCGCCCGGAGACCATGCTGGCCGACACCGCCGTCGCCGTGCATCCCACGGACGAGCGCTACACCCGGCTGATCGGCCGGGCCGTGCGCCTGCCGATCGTCAACCGCCCGGTCCCGATCATCGCCGACGAGTACCCCGACCCGGAGAAGGGCTCCGGCGCGGTCAAGATCACGCCGGCGCACGACTTCAACGACTTCCAGGTCGGCAAGCGCCACAACCTGCCGATGATCAACATCTTCGACGATTTCGCGCGGCTGAACGACAACGCGCCGCTGGAGTACCGCGGCCTCGACCGCTTCGCCGCCCGCAGGAAGGTGGTGGACGAGTTCGAGCGCCTCGGCCTGCTGCGCGGCGTCGAGAAGACCCGCCACGTCGTCCCGCACGGCGACCGCTCGGGGGTGGTCGTCGAGCCCTACCTCACCGACCAATGGTACGTGAACGCCGAAATCCTGGCCCGGCCCGCGATCAAGGCGGTGGAAGACGGAGACACCGTCTTCGTCCCCAAGGCCTGGGAGAAGACCTACTTCGAGTGGATGCGCAACATCCAGCCCTGGTGCATCTCGCGCCAGCTCTGGTGGGGGCACCGCATCCCCGCCTGGTACGGCCCCGACGGCCGGGTGTTCGTCGAGGAAAGCGAAGCCGAAGCCCGCCGCCAGGCGCAGGAGCACTACGGCCGGCCGACCGACCTGCGCCAGGACGAGGACGTCCTCGACACCTGGTTCTCCTCGGCGCTCTGGCCGTTCTCCACCCTCGGCTGGCCCGAGCAGAGCGCCGATCTCGCCCGCTTCTACCCGACGCACACCCTGGTCACCGGCTTCGACATCATCTTCTTCTGGGTCGCCCGGATGATGATGCAGGGCCTGCACTTCATGGGCGAGGTCCCGTTCAAGCGGGTGTTCATCAACGCGCTGGTCCGCGACGCCGAGGGCAAGAAGATGTCCAAGGCCAAGGGCAACGTGGTCGATCCGCTGGAGCTGGTGGACGAGTACGGCGCCGATGCGCTGCGCTTCACGCTCACCGCCATGACCTCGGGCGGCCGCGACCTCAACCTGTCGCGCCAGCGGATCGAGGGCTACCGCAACTTCGGCACCAAGCTGTGGAACGCCACCCGCTTCTGCCAGATGAACGGCTGCGCCCGGGCCGAGGGTTTCGATCCGGCGAAGGTCAAGGCGCCGCTCAACCGCTGGATTGTCGGCGAGACGGTCCGCACCGCCCAGGCGGTCACCTTGGCCCTGGCGGAATGCGAGTTCGACCGCGCCGCCGAGGCGCTCTACCGGTTCATCTGGAACCGCTTCTGCGATTGGTATGTCGAGCTCGCCAAGCCGGTGCTGAACGGCGCCGAGCCCGAGGGCAAGGCCGAGGTCCAGGCGACCGCCGCCTGGGTGCTCGACGAGACGCTGAAGCTGCTCCATCCGGTGATGCCGTTCCTGACCGAGGAGCTCTGGGGCCAGACGGCCGGCCTCGGCGCGCCGCGCGCGCACCGCGGCTTCCTGATGACCGCGCCCTGGCCGGACCTGCCCGAGAGCCTCGTCGATCCGGCCGCCGACGCGGAGATCGGCCTGATCGTCGAGGCGATCAGCGAAGGCCGCTCGGTGCGTCAGGAGCTGAACGTGCCGCCTTCGGCCCGCCCGCCGCTGCTGGTGCTGGAGGCCACGCCGGGCCAGCGGCGCATCCTGCAGGCGGCCGCCCCGCTGATCGCCCAGCTCCTGCGGATCTCCGAGGTGCGCATCGGCGAGGCCGCGCCGGAAGGCGCGATCCCCTATGTCGTCGAGGGCGCGACCTTCGCGCTGCCGGTCGCCGAATTCATCGACCTCTCCGCCGAGCGCGCCCGGCTGGCCAAGGAGGTGGCCGGCCATGCCGGCGAGATCGACAAGCTCGCCCGCAAGCTCGCCAATCCCGACTTCGTCGCCCGCGCGCCGGAGGAGGTGGTGGAGGAGAACCGCGAGCGCCTCGCCGAGGCGCAGGCGGCCAGGGCCAAGCTCGAAGCCGCGCTCAGCCGCCTTGAATCTGTGGCCTGACGCGCCCGGCGGTGGGAGTCCGCGGCGACGCCGCCCGTTGACTTGCCTCGGGGGCAGGAGGAGTCTCCGGAAACGGCGGTATGCGAGGCCGCCGAACCGGGGAGATGGGCATGCGGGGCTCTGCTGCGTTGATTGCGACCGGCCTGCTGGCGCTGGCCGGCCCTGCGGGCGCCCAGGCGGTGGACGTCTGGGGCGGGGGCCTGGCCTCGGCCTGCTCGACGGCGGCGCAGGGCGGCTCGTCCAGCTTCCGCGACGAGCAGGTCTGCACCCAATCGATCGAGACCGAGCAGCTCGTGCCGCTCGACCGCGCCGGCACCTATGTGAACCGCGGCATCATCAAGCTGCACGGCAAGCGATACGCCGAGGCGCTGGCCGACTTCAACACCGCCATCCGCTACAAGTCCGACCTCGCCGAGGCCTACGTGAACCGCGCCGCCGCGCGCATCGGGCTTAGGCAGTTCAAGGAGAGCCTCTCCGACATCGACAACGCCCTGATCCTGAACGTGAAGGAGCCCGAGAAGGCCTACTACAACCGCGCCGTCGCCCACGAATACCTGGACGACGAGAAGGACGCCTGGCTCGACTACAACAAGGCCCTCCAGCTCGCCCCGGACTGGCCGCTGGTCAAGCAGCAGCTCGCCCGCTTCACCGTCAGCCATCCGCTGGACGCCCTGCCGACGGTGTCCCCGCCGACGGAGCCGCACCGGTGAGCCGTGCGATCGGCGGCGCGCTCCTGGCGCTCGTGATCGGGTGCGCGGCCACCGCCGTCTTCGCAGCGCCCGCGCCGCAGACGACGAACCAGGTCACGCCGCTGGTGGTGAGCCCACGGCCGAAAGGGGCGCCCTTGCCGGACGTCACGATGCAGGTGAACGGCGGAGATGGCGGCATCGGCCAGAACGTCGCCATATGGCCCGTGTCCGCGCGCGAGGCGGGCCTCTCGGGCTACGCGACGCTCGCCTGTCTCGTCGACATTCACGGCCTGGCCGAAACCTGCCGCGTGATCTTCGAGGCGCCCCCCGGCAAGGGCTTCGGCGCCGCGGCGCTGGCGCTTCGCCCGACGTTCAAGGTCGCGCCGCGCCGGGGGCCGGACGGGCCGGTGGATTCGGAGATGCGGATCGCGGTCGACTTCAAGATGCCGCAGGTCGTGAGCAACCTGCAGGAGATCGCCCTCGCGCGCGCCCCGCCGGTCGGGACCATGACGGGCGACTCCGCGCCCAACGTCGGCAATCACGAGATCAGCGCGGCGAACCTGCGGATATCCGACAATCCGGTCGCCATGCGCCGGCTGACCATGATGACCGAGCCGGCCTGGGCCGCGGCGCCTTCGTTCGAGGACTGGGCCAAGGCCTATCCGCCCGAGGGCGGCGGCGTCGAAGGCTACGCCGTGGCCCACTGCAAGGTGGATCGTGAAGGCCGGCTCAGCCGCTGCTCCGCGGTCAAGGAGTCGCCCGCCGGCCACGGCTTCGGCAAGGCCGCGGTGGCGCTCGCCGCCCAGTTCCGCGCCTCGCCCGAGGCCATGGCCGCCGCGCCGCACGGGGCGCCGATCGAGGTGGACGTGCCGGTGCGCTTCGCCCCGCCGGGACCGGCGATCGACCGCACGATCCACGCACCGGCCTGGATCGCCGGCTCCGACCCGCAGACGCTGATCCGCGAGCTGCCGGCGAACCTCGCCGCCAAACCGGGCAGCCCGGGCGCCGTGGTTCAATGCCGGGTGGGCGAGGGCGGCGCGCTCACCGGCTGCGAGATCGAATACACCAGCCCCGACGGCATCGATTTCGACGAGGCGGCGGTGAAGCTCGCCTCGCGACTGCGGGTCAACCTGTGGTCGGCGGAGGCCAGCCCCGTCGAGGGCGGCGTCATCCACCTGCCCATTCGGCCAGGCGCGGCCCAGCAGGCGCAGAACTAGCGCTCGCTCTCCGGATCGGCGTTGCGCCGCCAGCTCCGCCGCCCGATATGGGACGGGACCCGATCCATCCCGCACCGGAGCCCCGCCCGCCGATGTCCGAAGCCCCGCCGCCGCCGAACCAGCCCGCCGACTACGTCCCGCCGAAGGTGTGGGCCTGGAACAAGGAGAATGGCGGCCGCTTCGCCAGCATCAACCGCCCGGTCGCAGGCCCGACCCACGAGAAGGAGCTGCCGGTCGGCGAGCATCCCTTCCAGCTCTATTCGCTGGCCACGCCCAACGGCCAGAAGGTCACCATTCTGTTCGAGGAGCTCCTGGCGCTCGGCCACAAGGGCGCGGAGTACGACGCCTGGCTGATCAACATCGGCTCCGGCGAGCAGTTCGGCTCCGGCTTCGTCGAGGTGAACCCCAACTCCAAGATCCCGGCGCTCCTCGACCGCTCCGGCCGCAAGCCGATCCGTCTGTTCGAATCCGGCGCCATGCTGCTGCACCTGGCGGAGAAGTTCGGGGCCTTCCTGCCGACCGAGCCGGCGGCGCGCGCGGAGGCGCTGTCGTGGCTGTTCTGGCAGATGGGCGCCGCGCCCTACCTCGGCGGCGGCTTCGGCCACTTCTACGCCTACGCGCCGTTCAAGATCGAATACGCCATCGACCGCTTCGCCATGGAGGTGAAGCGCCAGCTCGACGTCCTCGACCGCCGCCTCGCCGAGGCCGAGTACCTGGCCGGCGACGAGTACACCATCGCCGACATCGCGGTCTGGCCCTGGTACGGCGCGGCCGTGAAGGGCCAGACCTATGGGGCGGGCGAGTTCCTCTCCGTCCACGAGTACAAGAACGTGCTGCGCTGGACCGACCAGATCGCCAAGCGCCCGGCCGTCAAGCGCGGCCGCCGCGTCAACCGCGCCGGCGACGGCGGCGTCCCGGAACGCCACGCCGCCGCCGACATCGACAAGGTGCTGGAGACGGCCTGATCCCTGCCTGCCCCCTCCCGCCGCTGCGTGGGAGCCAAAAAAACAGCGATAAGATTTGGCGATCCGCGCGATCTCGTGTTCCCATTATGTTCATGTCTCAGTTTGAATTATCACCCCGGACCGCGTGTTGCCGGGCCGCCACTCCCGGCGGCGTGATGAACCGATGGCTACATTCAGCGTTTGCTCATCTGTCGCCCATAGGATACAGCGACGCCCGTGATCGAGGTCACCGAGACCGATGACTATCGCGACTGGATGTTCGCTCTGCGAGATCGCAGAGCCGCCGCGCGTATCGAAGTCCGCATCAGTCGATTGCGAATGGGCAATCCAGGCGATGTCGGCCCCGTCGGCGGAGGCGTAAGCGAGATGCGCATTCATTACGGTCCCGGTTATCGCGTCTATTACGCCGAACGTGGCTCCGAAGTCGTTCTGCCCCTGTGTGGTGGCGACAAATCCACACAACGGGACGACATCGATCGAGCGAAGGCGCTGGCAAAGGAGTGGGAAAATGGCGCTTAAGACCTATACCCATGACGGCGCGGCCTACCTCGACACGGCCGAGGCGCAAGAAGAGTACCTGATTGCCGCCTTCGAAACGGAAGACCCGGCTTTCATCTCCGACGCGCTGGGTGTGGTCGCCCGCGCAAAAAGCATGACGTGGCTATCCGAACAAACGGGCCTGTCCCGGCCAGCGCTCTATAAGGCGCTATCTGCTGACGGGAACGCCGGGTTCGCGACCATCATGAAGGTCGCGCATGCGTTGGGCTTCAACCTGAGCCTCACGCGCGCTCGCGAACCTGCCTAGGCCATAGCCCGCGTTTTGCGGGGCCGCGCTTGCCCAGCGGCAGTTGGGCCGCGCGTGTGTCGGAGTTAGCCCGTGGACGCGGGGCGGCGGGCCTTGCCGCCTCGGTCCCTCGCCGCCGCGAAACCTCACCTCGGTTTCACTTGCGGGCCGCCCGATCCTGGCCAAAATGCGAAGATCGGTGGGGTGTTTCTGCATGCATAGATCGATCGCGGCGGCCGCGTCCGTCCTGGCCCTGTGCCTGGGACTTGCGGCGGCCTCGTCGCACGCGCTCGCGGCCGACGAGCCGGCCAAGCCGGACGCCGCCAAGTCCGACGCCAAGGAGAAGATCGACCTGCCGCCGTTTCCGGCCGACGCCTCGGTCAGGCAGGTGACGCACGTGGCGGGCAAGACGCTGAGCTACACCGCCACCGTCGGCTCGCTGCCGGTGCGCGACGCCAAGGGCAAGAAGATCGCCGAGGTGGTGTTCACCGCCTATGTGCTCGACGGCGCGCGCGCTCCCGCCCGGCCGGTGACCTTCGCCTTCAACGGCGGCCCCGGCGCGGCCTCGGTCTACCTCAACATGGGCGCCATCGGGCCCAAGCGGATCCAGTTCGGCGCCCAGGGCGACAGCCCCTCCGACCCGGTGCGCCTGATCGACAACCCCGGCGCCTGGCTCGACTTCACCGACCTGGTGTTCATCGATCCGGTCGGCACCGGCTACTCCCGCTCGCTGGAGGAGCCCGAGCAGACCAAGAAGGACTTCTTCCAAGTCAAGGAGGACGTGGCCTACCTGTCGCGCATCGTCTTCGACTGGCTGGTGAAGAACGGCCGCATGGCCTCGCCAAAGTACGTGGTCGGCGAGAGCTACGGCGGCTACCGCGCGCCCGCCATCGCGCATTTCCTGCAGACCGAGCTCGGCGTCGGCCCCTCGGGCGTGGTCATGGTCTCGCCGTTCCTCGACGCGCGGACCCAGTCGTTCGAGGACATCTCGCCGTTGCCCTACATCGTCGAGCTGCCCTCGGAGGCGGCCGCCAACTACGAGCGGCAGGGCAAGCCGCTGAGCCCCGAGACGCTCGCCGAGGTCGAGCAGTACGCCCGCACCGAGTTCGCGGTGGACCTGCTGAAGGGCCGCTCCGACCCGGCCGCCGTGGACCGCATCGTCGACCACGTCACCCGCTACACGGGGCTGCGTCCCGAGCTCGTCAAGCACATGGGCGGCCGCGTCGATCCCGGCGTCTTCCTGCGCGAGCTCTATCGCGACGAGGGCAAGCTCGCCTCGATCTACGATTCCAACGTGACCACCTGGGATCCCTATCCCTGGTCGCAGGCGCAGCGGGCCGGCGATCCGATCCTCGATGCGATCATCGCGCCGACCACCTCGGCCATGGTCGACTTCATGACCCGCACCGTCGGCTGGAAGGTGGAGGGCCGCTACAACGCGCTCTCCAACGCCGTGAACCAGGCCTGGGAGAAGAACTGGTTCAGCCAGGTCGAGTCCGTCTCCGACCTCAGGAAGGCGGTGGCCGCGGACGGCAAGCTGAAGGTGCTGATCGCCCACGGCTACGACGATCTGTCCTGCCCGTTCTTCGCCTCGCAGCTGATCGTCGACCAGATGCCGCCGATGGGCGCTCCCGGCCGGGTGCGGCTCGCGGTCTATCCCGGCGGCCACATGTTCTACTCCCGCCCCGACAGCCAGGCCGCCTTCCGCCGCGACGTCATGGCGCTCTACGGCGCGCGCTGACCTGAGGGCGTTTGCGTCCGCCGGTGGCTTATGCTTGTTCACCTACCGCGCCGCGCGGGCGGACCCGCCGCCGCAAGTAGGAGACGCATCCGATGTCGAACCCCGATCTGCCGCCCGGCTGGCCCGCCATGTCCATCGCGCAGGCGCACGCGCTCCTGACCCAGCCGGGCAGTCCGCTGGAGACGGAGGAGCTGACCATCCGCGGCGTCCCGACCAAGGTGTGGAAGAACACCCCGCCCAGCCTGCGCGCCGTGGTCGAGCACGCCCGCAGCCACGGGGAGAAGATCTACCTCGTCTACGAGGACGAGCGGGTGTCCTACGAGGCGTTCTTCCGCGCCACGGCCCGGCTCGCCCAGGCCATGGCCGACCAGGGCGTGACGAAGGGCGACCGGGTCGCCGTCATCATGCGCAACCTGCCCGAATGGGTGGCCGCCTTCTACGCCGCCGCCGCGCTGGGCGCGGTGGTCACGCCCTTGAACGCCTGGTGGACCGGGCCCGAGCTGGAGTATGGCCTGACCGATTCCGGGACCAAGCTCGCCGTGGTCGACGCCGAGCGTTACGAGCGCCTCGCCGAGCACATCCCCAACTGCCCCGACCTGGTCCGCGTCTACGTCTCCCGCTGCCGCGGCGACGAGGAGTTCGCCCATCCGCTGGTCGCCAAGCTCGAGGACCTGATCGGCGCGCCCAACGACTGGAAGAATCTCCCGGACGCTCAGCTCCCGCCCGCCGAGGTCGGCCCCGAGGACGACGCCACCATCTGCTACACCTCCGGCACCACGGGGAAGCCGAAGGGCGCGCTGGCCACCAACCGCGCCGTCAACACCGCGGTGATGACCGGCGCGGCGGCGGGGGCGCGCAGCTTCCTGCGCCGGGGCGAGGCGCCGCCCGCGCCGGACCCGAACGCGCCGCAGCGCTCCTCGCTCATCTCCGTGCCGCTGTTCCACGTCACCGGCAACATGGCGATCCTCAATCCGACCACCTTCGCCGGCGGCAAGCTGGTGATGATGTACAAGTGGGATCCGATCCGCGCCTTCGAGCTGATCGAGCGCGAGAAGATCCAGGCGGCGGGCGGGGTCCCCACCATCGCCTGGCAGCTGATCGAGCATCCGGCGCGCAAGAACTACGACCTCTCCTCGCTGGAGAGCGTGGCCTACGGCGGCGCGCCCTCGGCGCCGGAGCTGGTCAGGCGGCTGCGCGAGACCTTCCCCAAGTCGCAGCCCGGCCAGGGCTGGGGCATGACCGAAACCTGCGCCACCGTCACCTCCAACGGCGCCGAGGACTACATCAACCGCCCCGACAGCTGCGGTCCGGCCGCGGCGGTCGCCGAGCTGCAGATCCGGGATCCCGAGGACGGCAGGACCGTGCTGCCGACCGGCGCCGTGGGCGAGCTCTGGTCGTTCGGCCCGATGAACTGCAAGGCCTACTGGAACAAGCCTGAGGCCACCGCCCAGACCTTCATCGACGGATGGGTGCGCACCGGCGACCTGGCGCGCCTCGACGAGGAGGGCTTCTGCTTCATCATCGACCGGGCCAAGGACATGCTGATCCGCGGCGGCGAGAACATCTACTGCGTCGAGGTCGAGAACGTGCTTTACGACCACCCCGCGGTGATGGACGCCGCGGTGGTCGGCAAGCCGCACCGGACGCTGGGGGAAGAGCCCGCCGCGGTGGTGACCCTGAAGCCGGGCGCCGCGGCCACCGAGGCGGAGCTGCGGGCCTTCGTCGCCGAGCGCCTGGCCGCCTTCAAGGTGCCGGTCGAGATCCTCATCCGCCACGAGACCCTGCCGCGCAATCCGAACGGCAAGATCCTCAAGAGCGAGCTCAAGGAATTGTTCGTCCCGGCGCAGGCGAACGCCTGACGCGCGCTTGGCGAAGAAGCGCGCCGACGTCCTGCTGGTTGAGCGGGGCCTCTTCGAGAGCCGCGCCAAGGCCCGCGCCGCCATCGAGGCGGGCGGCGTCACCGCCGATGGCCGCGGCGTCGCCAGGGCCTCGGAGCCGCTCGACGAGAGCTCCGAGATCGTCGCATCGCCGGCGCATCCCTGGGTGGGCCGAGGCGCGCTCAAGCTGCTGCACGCGCTGGAGACCTGGCCGATCGAGGTCGCGGGCCGGGTCGCCCTGGACCTGGGCGCCTCGACCGGCGGCTTCACCGAGGTGTGCCTGGCGCGCGGAGCGGCCAAGGTCTATGCGGTTGACGTGGGCCGCGGTCAGCTGCACCCCAGGCTCGCCGCCGATCCGCGGGTGGTCAGCCTGGAAGGCCTCGACGCCCGGTCTTTGACGAGCCGGCTCATCCAGGAGCCGCCGCAGCTCATCGTGGCCGACCTCAGCTTCATCGGCCTGCAGAAGGCGCTTCCGGCGGCCCTGGAGCTGGCGGCCGAGGCCGCCGATCTCGTCGCGCTGGTGAAGCCGCAGTTCGAGGTCGGGCCCGGGCGGGTCGGCCGCGGCGGGTTGGTGAAGGACGCGGCGGCGCGCGCCGAGGCGCTGGCCGGCGTCGCGCGGTTCCTTGCGGAGGCCGGCTGGCCGGTCCGGGCGAGCGGCGAAAGCCCCCTCCGGGGCGGCGACGGCAACCGCGAGTGGCTGATCTGGGCGCGCCGCGGCGCCTAACGACCAAGCAGGCGCGAGAGCGCGCGCAGCGGCGCGGTCGCCCGCCAGGAGGTGGAGGCGTAGACCGCCTCGAGGGTTTGCCGCAGCCGCTCGGTCTCCGCGGTCTCGCCGGGCGTCGCCGCCGGCGAGCCGTCGGATCGGAGCGATCCGTCGAGCCGGTGCGGCGCCGCCTCGGCCGCCGCCGGGCCCGGCATCTCGGTCGCGCCGGCCTTGATCCCGACGAACATCGCCCGCGAGGTCTGATAGTGCCAGCCCTCCGGCGAAAGGTAGTGGGTCGAGAGATTCAGCAGCTGGTCGAAGTCCTCCACGACCACCGAGAAGCCGGCCTCGCGCAGCGAGCGGACCAGCGCGCCCTTGGTCGGCCAGAACGAGCGGCGGTTCTCCCAGGAGGCCCATTTCAGGCTTTCCAGCTGGGCCTTGTCCGCCTGCGGATCGAGATCGTGCTCGGCGTACCAGCGGCCGGGCAGGCCCTCGTGGGTGGTGAGCGGCCCCAGGTCGAAGGTTCGGACCGCCGGCTCGTGGTCGAATTCGGGCGCCACGTGGGTGTCGATGAAGATCGCCTTGCGGCACGCCCGCGCCATCTCCTGCAGGAACCGGTGCTGGTCCTCCATGTGGTAGTGAAGGCCCACGCAGAAGACCATGTCGAAGGGGCCGTAGCGGGCGACGTTCCAGGCGTCGTCGCGGATGAACCGCAGGTTGGACAGGTCGGTCCTGGCCTTGATGAACTCCGCATTGGCGATATTGGCCTCGCGGACGTCGATGCCCGTGCTGTCGAGGCCGAGGCGGGCGAACTCCGTGGCGAAGCCGCCCTCGAGGCAGCCGAGGTCGACGATCGAGCGCCCGGTCCAGCCCTGCGGATAGAGCACCGGCAGCAGATTCCTCACGCAGACATAGTCGCCCATGGTGTCGACCGGGTCGGCCTGCGGAAAGGTGTAGGAGCCGTCGTCCAGACGGACGTTGTGGGCCGTGAAGCTGTTGGTCGTGGCGAGAGTCATGGCCCGACTATAGGCGAATCCGCCGGGCGTCGAAGGCGATCGGCCGAAAAGAAGGCCGCCCGCCGGTCAGGCGAGCGGCCGAGGCGCACAGATGCAGGGTGCGTTCAGTTCACGACCTGGTAGCGGCCGTCGGCATCCAGGCAGACCCGCACGAAGCGCTTCTGGACGCGGCCGTCCGGCAGGTAGACCGGGCTCTCGGCCAGCGTGCAGCCGTCGGCGTCGGCGCGGCCCTCGGCCAGGCGGTAGCGCTCGCCGTGATGGCCATAAGCCCAGCCCGGCCCCTCGTCATAGCGGCCCTCATAGCGATACTCATCGCCGTAGGGCGCGTAGCCATTGTAGGCGCCGGGCGGCGGGGGCGGCCCTGGCGGCGGCGGCGGAACTTGCCGGCAAGGCGCCGAGGAGGAGCCGATTCCGGCCCCCACCAGCGCGCCCACGCCGCCGCCGACCAGACCGCCGTCGGAGCGGTGGTGGTTCGCGGCCATGTTGGAGCCGACCACGGCGCCCAGGCCGCCGCCGATCAGGGCGCCCAGCAGGCCGCGGTTGCTGGACTGCTGCTGGCAGCCCGCATAGCCGCCGTCACCGTAGTAGCCGTACTGGCCATAGGGCTGCGCCTGGGCGGTGACGCCCACCGCGCCCAGCGCCGCAGCGCCGGCGATGGCGGCGACTACGCCCTTGGCCAAGGTCTTGCGGTTCATCTCATCCCTCTCTCGAATGCGCGATGGCGGCCACTGCGCCGCTCTCCTGGCCGAATATGGCCGGTGTTATCTGAACGGTCGTTAATCGCCCCGTTCATCTTCCTTCATCATCGGTTGACCAAACCTGCGCAGCACTGCGGCATGACGCCCGAGATGCGCCGTCCCCGACCCCAGCCGCCGCCCGCCGGACCGCCCGTCGAGCTCCTCATTGAGGCCGTGGGCGGGGAGGGTGACGGCGTCGCGGCGGGGCCGGTCTATGTGCCGTTCGCCCTGCCCGGCGAGCGGGTGCGCGCCGCTGGCGCCGGCGAGCGGCGCGCGCTGGTCGAGGTGCTCGAGGCAAGCCCGGAGCGCATCGCCCCGCCGTGCCCGCACTTCTTCGCCTGCGGCGGCTGCGCGCTGCAGCACTGGGCGCACGCGCCCTATCTGGCCTGGAAGCTGGAGCGGCTGAGGGCCACGCTGGCGCGGCAGCGGATCGAGACCGAGCTCCTGGCGCCCTTCGCTGCGCAGCCCGCCACGCGGCGGCGCCTCGCGCTCCACGCCCGCAAGGGGACCGCTGCGGCGGCCCGGCTCGGCTACAAGGCCCGCAGGTCCTGGGACCTGGTGGAGATCGAGGTCTGCCCGATCGCGAACCCGAGGCTGCAGGCGGCCATCCCGGCCCTGAAGCGCCTCGCCGCGCCCCTGTTCGAGCATCCGAAGTCGGCGCCCACCTTGCACGTGACGCTCACCGACAGCGGCCTCGATGTCGAGATCTCCGGCGTCGAGCGCCGGTCCGGCGGGCTCTCGGCCGACGCCCGGGTGCTCCTGGCCGAGCGCGCCGCGGCCGCCGATGTGGCGCGCGTCACCCTCGACGGCGAGGTCGCCTACCTGGCCCGCAGCCCGCAGGTGCGGCTGGGGCCGGCCGTCGTCAGCCTGCCGCCGGGCGGGTTCCTGCAGGCCACGGCCGGGGCCGAGGCCGCCATGGCCGGCTTCGTCGCCGAGGCCGCGGCGGGCGCGGGCCGCATCGCCGACCTCTACTGCGGCGTGGGGACCTTCACCTTCCGCCTGGCGCAGATCGCCCCCGTCCACGCCGCCGACGTCGCCGCCGATGCGATCCGCGCGCTCACCTCCGCGCTCGCCGGCGCGCCCGGCCTGAAGGACATCGCCGCCGAGGCGCGCGACCTGGTCCGCCGCCCCGTGCTCGCCGCGGAGCTGAAGCGGGTGGACGTGGCCGTGCTCGATCCGCCGCGGGCCGGCGCGGCCGAGCAGACGGCCGAGCTCGCCCGCTCCGCCGTCGGCCGCGTGGTCGGCGTTTCCTGCAACCCCGCCACCTTCGCCCGCGACGCCCGCACGCTCGTGGAGGCCGGTTTCCGGCTGACCCGCGTGCTTCCCGTCGACCAGTTCCTCTGGTCGCCGCACATCGAGCTGGTCGGCGTGTTCGAGCGGTAGGGTCGTCACAGAACCTCACCCGCCAAGCGGGCGGGGGAGGGGGACCGCGAAGTGGTGGAGGGGGAGGCGGACCCCGCCAGGTTCAACAGGTAGCCCGCAACAGCCTCGGGATCGCGAAGCACCTCGCGCGCCGCCACCCGGACAGTGCAGATGCCTTGATCGATCAGGAAGATGTCGCGACGGCGATCGCCCTGCGGCCGCTGACCAAAGCCATGGCTTCCGCCGTCCACCTCAATGCACAGCCGAGCGCTCGCGCAGAAGAAGTCGAGCACGTAAGGGCCAATCGGGTGCTGCCTCCGGAATACAGGTTTGCCGGCCTCCCGCCCGCGCAGCCGCTTCCAGAGCAGGACCTCCGGCAGGGACATCTCCTTTCGAAGTCGGCGCGCGCGCTTGAGGGTCTTTTCCATGGTCCTCATGATTGGGCCTCCCCCTCCACCACGTCGTGGTCCCCCTCCCCCGCGATGGCGCGGGGGAGGTTCTTGAATCGCAGATCCCTCACCCGAACAGCCCCAACTGGTCGCCTGGCCGAGGTGGGATGCGGAACTGGGAGAGGTCGAGCGGGGGCAGGGGCTCGGCCAGGCCGTAACGCTGCCTGGCGGTCGCGAAGCGGCGCGACATCAGGGCGGCGATCGGGCCCTCGCCCTTCATCCGCCTGCCCCACTGGCTGTCGTAGGTCTTGCCGCCGCGGATCTGGCGGATCAGCGACATCACCCGCGAGGCGCGGTCCGGGTGGTCGGTCGCGAGCCACTCCTCGAACAGATCCTTGATCTCCAGCGGCAGACGGAGCGCGACATAGCCCGCGCCCTTCGCGCCGGCCTCGGCCGCCCGCTGCAGGACGGCCTCCATCTCGTGGTCATTGAGACCCGGGACGCACGGCGCGAACATGACGACCACCGGCACCCCGGCCTCGGAAAGCCGCCGCACCGCCTCCAGCCGCTTCTCCGGCGTGGCGGCGCGCGGCTCCATCGAGCGGGCGAGCTTGCGGTCCAGCGTGGTGATCGAGATCGCCACCCGCACCAGGCTCTTCGCCGACATCGCGGTCATGAGATCGAGGTCGCGCAGGATCAGCGCCGACTTGCTGATGATCGAGAAGGGGTGGTCGAAGCGCTGCAGCACCTCGATCACCTGGCGGGTGACAAGCAGCTTGCGTTCCTGCGGCTGGTAGGGATCGGTGTTGCCGCCGATGTGAATGATTTCAGGCTTGTACCGTGGGTTGCTCAACTCGCGCTCGAGCAGGCGGGCGGCTTCGGGCTTGAAGAACAGCTTGGATTCGAAGTCGAGCCCGGGGGAGAGGCCCATGTAGGCGTGGGCGGGGCGCGCATAGCAGTAGATGCAACCGTGCTCGCAGCCGCGATAGGGGTTGATCGAGGCGGAGAAGCCCACGTCGGGGCTGTCGTTGTGGGTGATGATGGTCTTCGCCCGCTCCGGCGTGACGGTGGTGGCGATCGCGCTCGGCAGCGCCTCGTCGGCGGTCCAGCCATCGTCGAAGGCCTCGCGCGCCTCAGCCTCGAAGCGGCCGCTGCGGTTCGAGCGGGCGCCGCGCCCGCGGATCTGCTGGGTGAAGGTGGTCACGGCCGAAGGCTAGCGTCTCAGGTGGAACGAAACAAGAACTCAATTGACGGGCCGCGGTTCCGGGCCGCTGGTGGCGGCATGCTCTCGGTGGTCGTCGATGCGCAGCGCGCGCCCGAGCGGCTGGCCGGGATGCTGGCCCAGCTGACGCCGCTCGCGGTGGCTGGGCTGGTGCGCGAGGTGGTGGTGGCGACGCCGCGCGGCCACGGCGGGGCCGAAGCGCTTTGCGAGGCCACGGGCGCGCTGATCGAGGGCGACCTGACCACGGCCCTGCAGCGGACCAGGGCCGACTGGCTCCTGCTGTTGCCGGCCGAGCTGCGCTTGCGCGACGGCTGGGTCGAGCGGCTGCAGGATGCGCTGGCCCGCGGCCCTCGGCCCGCGAGGCTCGTGGGCATGAAGCCGGGCGCCTTCCGCCCTGCGCCCCGCGGCGTGCTGGTGCGCCGGGCCGAGGCGCTAGCGCAGCCCGACCTGCATCGGCTGGGCCGCCGCCTGGGCCTCGCCGCCCTGCGCATCGGCTAGGTCGAGGCGGGCGTCGACCTCGCGCGCGCCGGCCGCCAGCGCATCCAGCGAGCGGGTGTCCTCCCCGAACAGCTGGCGGTAAGTCCAGTAGCCGGCCATCACCCGCTGCACATAGGCCCGGGTCTCGGCGGCGGGCAGGCACTCCATCAGCAGCAGGTCGTCGGCGCCCGGGCCGACCTGCTGGGCGGTCTTGGCCACCTGTCCGGGCCCGCCGTTGTAGGCGGCGACGGTCTTCACGAGGTCGTAGCCGACGCCCTTCTGCTGCAGCCAGGTGAGATAGTCCTGGCCGACGCGCAGGTTGAAGCCGGGATCGAACAGCGGGCTCATGTCGGCGCGCAGCTTGTCGTCGCCGGCGGCGCGCACGGCGGCCTCGGGCATCAGCTGCATCAGGCCCACCGCCCCCTTCGGCGAGAGCGCGCCCGGATTGAAGCCGCTCTCCTGGCGCACGATGGCGTAGACCAGCGCCTTGTCCACGGTGAAGCCCGATTTCGGCTCCAGCGGCGGGAGCGGATAGTCGATCGGGCGGGTCCGGCCGGTCGAGATCCCGCCGCCGGGAGCCGCCAGCGCGACGCCCAGCACCCCGGCGAGGCCCGTCCAGCGCCGGCGCTCGGCATCGTTGCGGGCGAGCACCAGCCCGGCGCGGATCTCCTGGGCGGCCTCCTGCAGGCGGCCGATCTGGGCGAGCGCGGCCGCCCGGTGCGCCCGATCGTCCCCGGCGATGAAGGCGACGAGCTCGGGCGCGGGCTGGACGTAGGCGGCCTGGATGAGGCTGTCGATGCTCGGGGTCTCGCCTTGCGCGCGCAGCAGTTCCAGGCGCCGCGCGGCGAGCATGCCGTAGAAGGTGTCCGGCAGCTGGGCGGCGGCGCGCAGGAACACCTTCTCGCGCTCGACGTCGGCGAGCACATCGGCCGAGCGCGCGGCCCAGAACCCGCCGGCCGCGCGGCTCCAGGGGTCCTGGTCGCCATCGCCCGCCAGGGCGGTGAACTCGCGTTCGGCGCGCCGGTAGTCGCCCAGCCGATAGGATGCGAGCCCGGCGATCCAGCGCTCGTGGGCTTCGGTCGCAATCTGCAGGGCGCGGGCCACATCGCCGGCGTAGAAGGCGTCGCGCGCCTTCTGGGCCTCATCCGTGGGCGCGCCGTGTCCGGCCCGGGTCGGATCGGGTCCGAGCAGCAGGGTCGGCTGCGGCGGATCGGCCGCCTGCGGCGGCTTGCGCTTGGCGGCGAGCGCGAAGATGCGGTCGGCGACCGGCAGGTCGCGGAACTTGCCGAGCCAGGCGGCGAGCTCCTCGAACGCCGCCTTGTGGGCGCTCGGATGCATCAGCTGGCTGAACGAGAGATAGCCCAGCAGCGACTTGTCGCGCACCGCGGCGGTCTGCACCTGGGCGTCGATGAAGTCGCCGCGGTCCACGTCGCCGAACGCGGCCACGTAGTGCTGCACGTCGTCTGGCGAGAGCGCCTGGGGCGCGGCGGCCGCGGCGCTCGCGGCCATGGCGGTTGCGCAGGCGAGGATCGCGCCCCCCACCAGCAGGCGCTTCGTCAGCGTCATGCCGTCTTCCGCGATCAGGCCCCCAAGCGAGCCGCCCCGCGGTCCTCTCTAGCGTCCCACGGCAACGGTTAGGCGGGGCGGTCCGAACGATCAAGCCTCTCGGTGAGGCTCAGGAGATCCAACCACGCGCGCTTCTTCGCCGCAGGCTGCTTGAGCAGGAAGGCGGGATGCAAGGTCGGCAGCGCCGGCAGCTCGAGCGCGCCGTCGGCGGAGCGCCACTCGAACCAGCGGCCGCGCAGCGAGAGGATCCCCTCCTCGGTCTTCAGCATCGCCTTGGCCGAGGCGCCGCCCACGAGCAGCAGCATCTTCGGCTTCACCAGAGCGATCGCCCGCTCCAGGAAGGGTGCGCAGACCAGCTGCTCCGACGCGGAGGGCGTGCGGTTGCCGGGCGGGCGCCAGAAGACCGTGTTGGTGATGAACACGCGCTCGCTCAGCCCGGCGGCGGCCAGCATCTTGTCCAGCAGCTTGCCGGCGCGGCCGACGAACGGCTGGCCTTGCGCGTCCTCCTCCGCGCCCGGGCCTTCGCCGATGAGCATCACGGGGGCGTCGCTGCGGCCGCGGTGGAACACCGCCTGGCGCGCCGCGCCCTCGAACTTCAGCGGACAGCCGTCGAACGCCGCGATGGCGGCGGCGAGCGCCTCGATGCCCTGCGCCTCGGCGGCGAGCGCCTGCGCCTGAGCGATGGCGGCTGAGACCTCGGGCCGGGGCGGCGCGGCGCCCGGCGGCGCGGCCGCAGCGGCCGGGCCCTTGCGCGTCGGCGGCTGGGGCGGGGCGAGGCGGCCCGCGGCGATGCGGTCGACCGGCGCCTCCAGCAGCATGGCGTCGACTCCCGCCTCCGCCCAGAAGGCGAGCAGGCTCTCGGCGGCGGATCGGTCGGCAGATGGCGTCACGAGCCGATGCTATATGCTGGGCGGGGCTCCGCGAAGGCCGCGCGTCACGCCCGATCCTCGTCGCGAGGTTGCGCGGCCTCAGCCGCCCGGAACGGGCAGCACCGGCATGATCTCCACGCCGTCGCCAGGGAAGATCGTGAAGTGCGGATGGCCCTTGAACATGGCCGCCGCCGCGTCCTGGCTGTCCGCCTCGACGATGACATAGGCGGCGAGATTGTTGCGCACGTCGGCCACGCCGGAGCCGGTGACCTTCTTGGTCTTGCCGAGCGGGCCGCCCGAATCGACGACGCTGCCGGCATGGCGGTCCATCCAGTCCCGCCAGGCCTGCATGCCCTTGGCCATCGCCGCCTCGTCCATGGCGGGCGGGGGGCCTTCGCGCGGGCTGCCGGTATAGACGGCCAGGAACTTCGCCATGTGCTTCTCCTTGGTTGGCGGTTTGCGGCCTGCGCCGCTGCCTCCCAGGACGTAGGGCTGCGCCTCCCCCCGACAATGATCTCGTCCGGCGCGGGACCGGCGTCTTGCTCCCGAGCCGCGGCAAATCGATCGGCAGGATGGGGTGTTTCTTCAAGGACCGCCGGATGAAACGGCGCAGCTTGGACGTTTGTCGGTCTGAGGGGGCGCGGACCATCGCGCCGCGTAGGTGAGTAGCGCGTCACACGTCACAGCAGTCTCGCGATCGGTCGGGCCCGGCGACGGCCCGACCGCCTGCGGCTCACCTCAACGGAGACAACCCCATGCAAGGCCTCAGCTCGATGGAAGACGTCGACTTTGACGACGATCGCAATTTCTCGCTCACCTCGACGACGCCTGTCACGACCGCGGACGACGACGGCCCCAATCCTGACTCGGGCGACGACGGCGCGGACGGCGGCCAGGGCGGCGGCGGCCCCGGCGGCGATGGCGGCGACAACAACGCGCTCGCCATGACGCTCACCGGCACGGCCGGCGACGACGTCCTGCGCGGCAACGACGCCGGCGACAGCATCACCGGCCTGGCCGGGAACGACCAGCTGCGCGGCGGCGACGGCGCCGACTCCATCGATGGCGGCGCCGGCGATGACTTCCTGCGCGGCGGCAAGGGCGACGACGTCCTGACCGGCGGAGACGGCAACGACTTCCTGCGCGGCGAAGCCGGCAACGACACCCTCGACGGCGGCGCGGGCGACGACACCCTCGACGGCTGCAAGGGCGTCGACATGCTGACCGGCGGCCAGGGCAACGACATGTTCCTGATCCACGGGAACGAACACGCCACCTCGGCCGACGGCCTGACGCACATCAGCGACTTCACCACCGGCGCCGACAAGCTGGCGTTCGACGACGACGGGCTGATGACCGTCACGGCGGCCAATTTCTCGACCGCGACGGCGACCACCTTCGCCGACGCGCTGGCCGCCGCCCAGGCGCAGATCGGCGCCGGGACGGTGGACTTCGTGGCGGTGCAGCTCGGCGCCGACGTCATCGTCTTCGCCGACGAGGACAACACCAACGAGGCCGATGCGGCCGTGGTGCTGGTGGGCAAGTCGCTCTCCGACATTGCGCCGGGCGACATCATCTAGACCCCACCGGGCGCGCCGTCTCTCCGGTCCTGCGCGCCCGGGCCCACGCGGCCCGCATTCCCCCAGCCGGACCGCGTCGAACCCCCGCCCAGCCCCCGCTCGGCGGGGGTTTTGCTTGACCGCCGCCGGGTGAGGTCCCGATAAGTCGCGCCAACCGATGGGGCCGCCGCGTTGCGCCGCCCCGGCGAGCCGCACGAGAGGGGCCATGAGCGAAGGCGTCCAACGCGAGTCGATGGAGTACGACGTCGTCGTCGTCGGCGCGGGACCCTCGGGCCTGGCCGCGGCGATCCGCCTGAAGCAGATCGATCCCGAGATCACCGTCGCGGTGATCGAGAAAGGCGCCGAGGTGGGCGCCCACATCCTCTCCGGGGCGGTGATCGATCCGATCGCCATCGACGAGCTCTTCCCGGACTGGAAGGAGCGGGGCGCGCCGCTGGAGACGGCGGTGACCGAGGACCGGTTCCTGCTGCTCGGGGCGCAGGGCAGCCTCGCCGCGCCCATGTGGGCGATGCCGGCGATGATGCAGAACCACGGCAACTACATCGCCTCGCTCGGCAACCTCTGCCGCTGGCTGGCGGGTCAGGCCGAGGCGCTCGGCGTCGAGATCTATCCGGGCATGGCGGCCTCGCAGCCGGTGTTCGAGGGTGAGCGGCTGGCCGGCGTCGTGGTCGGCGAGTTCGGGCGCAACAAGGACGGGACGCCCGGGCCCAACTACGAGCCCGGCATGGAGCTGCGCGGCAAGTACGTGTTCATCGGCGAAGGCGTGCGCGGCTCGCTCGCCAAGGTGCTGAAGGCCAAGTACGGCCTGAGCGCGGGGCGCGAGCCCGAGAAGTACGGCATCGGCCTGAAGGAACTGTGGCAGGTTCCCGATGAGGTGTTCCGCCCGGGGCTGGTGGTCCACACCCTGGGCTGGCCGCTGGACAACCAGACCGGCGGCGGCAGCTTCATGTACCATTTCGGCGACCACTACGTGGCGATCGGCTTCGTGGTGCACCTGAACTACAAGAACCCGTGGCTCTCGCCGTTCGACGAGTTCCAGCGCTTCAAGCACCATCCCGATGTCGCGCCCCACCTGGCCGGGGGCAAGCGCATCGCCTACGGCGCCCGCGCCATCAGCGAAGGCGGCTTCCAGTCGATCCCGCAGATGTACTTCCCGGGCGGGGTGCTGCTGGGGGATTCCGCAGGCCTGCTCAACGTGCCGCGCATCAAGGGCAGCCACAACGCCATGAAGAGCGGCATGCTGGCGGCCGAAGCGGCGGCGGCGGCGATCAGGGCCGGCCGGGCCGGCGACGAGCTCACCGAATACAAGCAGGCGTTCGAGCGCTCCTGGATCCGCAAGGAGCTGCACACGGTGCGCAACTTCAAGCCGCTGTGGTCGAAGCTCGGCACCATGCCGGGCGGCGCGATCGCCGTGGCCGACCTGCACGTGGCGAGCCTGCTCGGCGGCTTCTCGCCGTTCGGGACCCTGAAGCATGGCAAGACCGACGCCGAAGCCACCGGCCACGCCAAGGACTATCAGCCGATCGTCTATCCGAAGCCGGACGGGGTGCTGTCGTTCGACAAGCTCTCCTCGGTGTTCCTGTCGAACACCAACCACGACGAGAACCAGCCGGCGCACCTGAAGCTGAAGGATCCCGCCATCCCCATCGAGGTGAACCTGCCCGAGTACGGCGAGCCCGCCCGGCTCTACTGCCCGGCCGGGGTCTACGAGGTGCTCTACGACGACGACGGCAAGAACCCGCGGTTCCAGATCAACTTCCAGAACTGCGTCCACTGCAAGACCTGCGACATCAAGGATCCGTCGCAGAACATCGATTGGACGACGCCGCAGGGCGGGGACGGGCCGAACTACCCCAATATGTAGGCCTCAGCCGGCGCGCGGTTCGGCCGCGCTTGCCGTGAGGGCTGGAACCGCAGAAGGTCCGATCATGCGCCTGAGCCTGCTCCTCGCCGCCGCCCCGCTCGTGATCCTCGGCGGCTGCGCCGCGATCGGCGGCAAGGGCGCGCCGGTCGCTCAGGCCGAGCCGCCACCGGCGGCCTCGCCCTATGGCCTGTTCCTGGCGGGCGAGGCGGCGATGAACGCCGGGCGCAGCAGCGAGGCGGCGCAGTTCTTCGATCTGGCCCGGCTCGGCTCCGACGACAACGCCACGGTCGAGGAGCGCGCCTTCACCGCCGCGATCCTGGCGGGCGACATCGACAAGGCCGCCGCCCTCGCGCCCGCCGGCGACGACGCCTCGGAAGCCGCCAAGCGGCTCGGCAAGCTGGTGCTCGCGGTCAAGGCGATCGCCGACGACAAGGGCAAGGAGGCCGAGGCCCAGCTCGCAGGCGACGCCATCCAGTTCCCGCATCGCGCCGTGGCGGCCCTGCTCGCGCCGTGGGCGGCGGCGGAAGCCGGCGACCAGGAGGGCTCGCTCGTGCGGCCGCAGGTGCGCGGCGACCGCGTGGTCGACTATTTCGGCCAGCTCGGCCAGGCTCTGCTCTACGAACGCGCGCGGCGCTACGACGAGGCGGAGACCGACTTCAAGGCGCTGACCGAGGGGCCCGTGCGCACGACGCTCGCCAGCCTCACCTACGGCGGCTTCCTGGAGCGGCGCGGGCGGCGCGCCGACGCCGTCCACGTCTATGACGAGGCGCTCGAGCGGACTCCCGGCGAGACCTCGCTGATCGCCGCAAGGGCGCGCGCGCAGGCGCGCAGGGGCGCGCCGCCGGCCCCAGCCATCAAGGTCGGAGCCGCCCAGGCGATCCTCGGGCCTGCGTCCGAGATGGTCGCGGCCAAGCAGAACCAGTTCGGGCTCGCCTACCTGCGCCTGGCCCTGCGGCTCGACCCGAAGCGCGACGAGGCGTGGGTGATGGTCGGCGACGTGCTCGCCGGCGCGGGCGACGACGCCGCGGCGCGCGACGCTTACGCCAAGATCAAGCCCGATTCGGAGGAATATGGCGCCGCCCAGGCCAAGCTCGCCTGGACCTACCAGAACGCCGGCGACAAGGAGACGGCGCTGAAGCTCGCGCGCGCCGGCGCCGCCACCGGCGCCGACGAGGCCAAGATGACGCTCGCCGATCTGCTGCGCGCCGACGAGCGGTACGCCGAGGCGGCCCAGGTGCTGAGCGGGCTGATCGGCGACGACAAGAGCCCCGACTGGCGGCTGCTCTATGCGCGGGGCGTCTCCTACGAGCGTCTCGGCCGCTGGCCCGAGGCGGAGGCCGACCTGAAGGCGGCGCTGAAGCTGGCGCCGGACGAGCCGGAGCTGCTCAACTACCTTGGCTATTCCTGGATCGACCGCGGCGAGCACCTCAAGGATGCCATGGCCATGGTCGAGAAGGCGGTCGCCGCCGACCCGCGCTCCGGGGCGATGGTCGACAGCCTGGGCTGGGCCTACTACCGGCTGGGCGACTACAAGCAGGCGGTCGAGAAGCTGGAGCAGGCGGTCGAGCTGGAGGCCGGCGATCCGGAGATCAACAACCACCTGGGAGACGCGTACTGGAAGGTGGGCCGCAAGGACGAGGCCCTGTTCCAGTGGCGCCGCGTGCTGACCCTGCAACCGGACGCCAAGATCAAGGCCGACGCCGAGACCAAGATCGCCTCGGGCGCGGGCCCCGACGGGCCGCCGCGCAAGGTCGCCGGGGAATAGCATCATGGCGGGCGCGGCGCTCGCCCCCGCCAAGGTCAACCTCTTCCTGCACGTCGGCGCGCCCGGCGCGGACGGCTATCACCCGCTCTGCAGCCTGATCGCCTTCGCCGACTTCGGCGACCGCCTGCTGATCCACGAAGCGGAGGCGCTCGGGCTGATGGCGCACGGCCGCTTCGCCCGCGATCTGCCCGCCGAAGGGGAGAACCTGGCGCTGCGCGCCGCGCGCGCCCTGATCGCCGAGGCGCGGCGGCCCATCCAGCCGTTCGGGCTGTCGCTCGACAAGCGCCTGCCGGTGGCGGCCGGCCTGGGCGGCGGCTCGTCGGACGCCGGGGCGGCCCTCAGGCTGATCCGCCAGGCCCTGGAGCTGGACATCTCCGACGCGCGGCTGGAAGCGGTCGCCGCCTCGCTGGGGAGCGACGGGCCCGCCTGCCTGTGGGCGCGGCCGACCATCGCGCAGGGCCGTGGCGAACGGCTGTCGCCCGCGCCGGGCCTGCCGGTCCTCGACGCGGTGCTGGTCAATCCCGGCGCGCCGGCGCCCACCGCCCAGGTCTACCGCAGGTTCGATGAGATCGGCCGCTTTGGCGAGGTGGCGCCGCCGCCGGCGCCGGAAAGCTTCGAAAGCGCCGTCGAGCTCGCCGGCTGGCTGGCTGGCCAGCGCAACGACCTGCAGGGCGCGGCCATCTCCGTTGCGCCGGAGATCGGCGCGGCGCTGGAGACGCTGGCCGGCGAGCCCGAATGCCTGCTGGCCCGTGTCTCGGGCTCGGGCGCGACCTCGTTCGCGCTGTGCGCCAGCGACATCGAGGCCGATAGCCTGGCCCAGCGCGTCGTGGCGCTGGAACCCCGCTGGTGGGTCCGCCGCTGCCGCCTCGGCGGCCCGTGGGCGGACGGAGATTAGAAGCCAAGGAGACGAGCCGATGCCGCGCGCTGAACCCGCTCCGCCGATCGAGGGCGTCGAAGTCCGGGAGACCGGGCGAGGGACCTTCCAGGTCGAGGTCCGCACGGCGGCCGGGCGTTTTCTCGCCGACGAGCCCGCCGCGGCCGGCGGGCTGGGCTCGGGCGCGACGCCTTACGATCTGCTGGGCGCGGCGCTCGGCGCCTGCACGGCGATGACGCTGCGGCTCTACGCCGACCGCAAGGCCTGGCCGCTGAAATCCACGCTGGTGCGCGTCGCCCACCGCAGCGGCGGCCTGGAGGTGAAGGACCGCTTCGCCCGCGAGATCGTGCTGGAGGGCGAGCTCAGCCCGGAACAGAGGCGGCGGCTTTTGGAGATCGCCGAGCGCTGCCCGGTGCACAAGACGCTGGCGCGCGGCTCCGAGATGGTCTCGGTGCTGGCCGAGAGCCGCGAGCCCTGCGAACTCGAGCCCGAGCCGCTCGACCACGCCAGCGACATGCTGGAGCTGGTGGAGGACTATTGAAGCGGCGTCGTCAGGACGGCGTGAGCCAGTCTTCGTACCTGAGCCCGTCCACGCGTTCGAATTCCCTCAGGTTTCCAGTGACCACGACGAGGCCGCGGCTGCGAGCATGACCCGCGATCAGCACGTCGTAGGCGCCGATGGGCGCTCCGGATCGCTCCAGGCTGGCCCTGATCTCGGCGGCATGATCAGCCGCCGAGGCGTCGAACGGCAGCACGTCGAGGCGGGAGGCGAAGCCTTCAACCTCTCGGCGGTTCTCCTGCGGCCGAGCCGATCGTGCTGCGCCGTGAAGCAGCTCAGTGAGGACGATGGTCGAGATGCACAGGCCCTCCGCCTCCTGGTTGAAGCGAGGACGCAGCCCTGCTGGACGGTCCCTGAGGACGCGGATGCACAGGTTCGTATCGAGCATATACCGCAGCATCAGAAGGCGGCGCGCCGCTCGGGCGAGGGCTGCTCGCGATCCGGCAGGTCAATGCCGGGCGCGGCGAAGAAGTCGTCCCAGGCCGTCTCGGCGGGAACGATCAGGCGCTTGTTCCCGTCGCGCAGGACGAGGACGGAGCGGACCGTCTCCGGAAAGGCGACGTCCTTGGGGATCCTCACCGCCTGACTGCGGTTGGAGCGGAACAATGTCGTTCGCGTCATCGCGCGCCTTCCATGGGATATACATGCGGCATATACCACATGGCGGGCCGCCTGTCAGCCCTCCGCGCCCGTGCGAGAATAATGAAAGCGGAGGACCCGAAGGCCCTCCGCTCCCAACTCTCCGGTACGCCTTGAACTAGGCCTGGACGACCTCGCCGTGGAGGTTGAGGTCGAGGCCCTCGACTTCCACCTCCTCGGAGACCCGCAGCCCGATGGTCAGCTTGATGACCAGCAGGATCGCGAAGGTCACCACCGCGCAATAGGCGAAGGTCGCGCCGATGTCCTCCAGCTGCAGGACCATCTGGCCGAGGTTGCCGTCGTGCAGCCAGCCCTTGGAGGCCGAGTTGATGGCGCTCGAGGCGAAGACGCCGGTCAGCAGCGCGCCCAGCGCGCCGCCGACGCCGTGCACGCCCCAGGCGTCCAGCGCATCGTCGTACTTGAAGATGTGCTTCACATGGACGGCGGAGAGGTAGCAGACCACGCCTGCCGCGATGCCGATGAGCAAGGCGTCGCCGGGATTCACGAAGCCTGAGGCCGGGGTGATGGCGACGAGGCCCGCCACCGCGCCGGAGATCATGCCGAGCACCGAAGGCTTCCTGGCGACGATCCACTCGGCGACCATCCAGGCGAGCGAGGCGCCGGCGGTGGCGATCTGGGTGGCGGCGGCGGCCATGCCGGCCTGGGCGCCCGAGGTCACCGCCGAGCCGGCGTTGAAGCCGAACCAGCCGACCCACAGGAGCGAGGCGCCGATCACCGAGTAGGCGAGGTTGTGCGGGGCCATGTTCTCGGTTCCGAAGCCCTTGCGCTTGCCGAGCATCAGGGCCGCCACCAGGCCGGCGGTGCCGGCGTTCAGGTGCACCACCGTGCCGCCGGCGAAGTCCAGCGCGCCGGCCTTGCCGAGCCAGCCGCCGCCCCACACCCAGTGGGCGATCGGGCAGTAGACCAGGATCAGCCAGGCGCCCATGAACGCCAGGAACGCCGAGAACTTCATCCGGTCGGCGAGCGCGCCGGCGATCAGCGCCGGCGTGATGATCGCGAAGGTCATCTGGAAGAACATGTAGACGCTCTCCGGGATGGTCGCGGCGAGCGGGCTCGTGGCGGTCAGCCCCATCGGGCCCAGCAGCAGGTACTTCACCCCGCCGATGAGCGCGTTGTTCGCGCCGCCGTCGGTGAAGGCGATGGAATAGCCGATCACCATCCAGAGCACGGTGATCAGCGCCGTGGCGCCGAAGCTCTGGGCCAGCGTGGCAAGGATGTTCTTCTTGCGCACCATGCCGGCATAGAACAGCGCCAGCCCGGGGATGGTCATCATCAGCACCAGCACCGAGGAGGTGAGCATCCAGGCGGTGTCGCCGCTGTCGATCTTGGGCGCAGGCGCCGCCGCCGCGGCCTGGGCGAAGGCAGGCCCGGCCATCAGGACCGCGATGAGCGGCGCCGATCCGAGCGTCGCCAGCCGCTGCAACTTCGAGTTCGTCATCGTTGGGTTCCCCTTGTCCCTTTTGGCTGGTGGACGGCTTACAGCGCCGCCTGGCCCGTCTCGCCCGTCCGGATCCGCACCGCGTCCTCGACATCGAGGACGAAGATCTTGCCGTCGCCGATCTTGCCGGTGGCGGCCGCGGACCTGATCGCTTCGACCGCCTTGCCGACCGCGGAGTCCTCGACCACCGCTTCCAGCTGCACCTTGGGCAGGAAGTTCACCTGGTACTCCGCGCCCCGGTAGATCTCCGTCTGGCCGCGCTGGCGGCCGTAGCCCTTGACCTCCGAGACCGTCAGCCCTTCGACGCCGGCGGCCACGAGCGCCTCGCGCACGTCGTCCAGCTTGAAAGGCTTCACGATCGCCTTGATGAGTTTCATCCGTTCGCTCCCGATGGTCCGCCGCCCTCGGGTCCCCCGCCGCGACGCCGCCACTAGCTAGCGGCGAGGCGGTGGCCGCTGCGCGGACGAAGCGGTGAGCCGGTGAAAGAAGCGGGGATGCGCCCGAACTTTGGGCGCGGGGCCGGAGAAGCGCCCGGAAACTAGGCGCCAAGGGTTCGCCACGGTTATCCTTCACGAACCGGTGAGGCTGGAACTCGGCGCCGATCTCGGAGTAGTCAAGCCGATCCCGGTCCCGCCGGCGAGAGCCCACAAAACCAAGTTCTTAGAGGAAACGAATGACCATCCATCGCGCCCTGACCGCGGCCTCCGCCGCCGTTCTCATGACCGGACTGCTCGCGCCGAGCGCGCTCGCCCAGACGGCCGCGGCGCCGAACGCCCGGAACGCCACCACCCAGGGCCAGGCCGCCCGGGCCACCGGCCGCCCGACCACCGATGCGCCGGCCGCGAGCCAGCCGCAGGGCGCCGCCGCAGCCGTGGCGCAAGGGACCGGCGCTGCGCCCGCCACGCCGCCGGCCGCCGCCGCGACGGCCGCGGCCGCGCCGGTGACCCCCAGCGGCGACCTGGTCCAGACGCTCGCCGCCTCGGGTCAGTTCAAGACCTTCCTGAAGGCGCTGGACTCCACCAACCTCACCCAGGTGCTGAAGACGCACTCGAACCTGACCGTGTTCGCGCCGACCGATGCGGCCTTCGCGTCCATGCCGCAGGGCGAGCTCAGCCAGCTGATGAACAACCCGACCCAGCTGCAGAAGCTGATGACCCACCAGATCATCAATGCGGTGGTCGACACCTCCAAGTTCAAGAACGCCAAGGGTCCGGTGACTTCGGTGGCCGGCGACCAGATCCTGCTGGACGGCACGGGCCAGCCGCTGAAGGCCGACAACGCCGACATCGTCCAGGCGGATGTGCGCACCTCCAACGGCGTCATCCACGTCGTCGATCATGTCCTGCAGCCTATGTCGCCCGAGGCGATCGCCGCGGCGACGGCCGCCGCCCAGGCCTCCACGAACGCGCCGGTCACGGAAGAAAAGCCCGCCGCCGAGCCCGAGAAGGCGACTCCGGCGAAGCCATCGGGAACCAAGCGGCGCCGCTAGGAGTAGGAGAGGGCGAACGGGGTGGGGCTTCGGACGCGGCTAGAGGAGTCCAGAGCCATGAACCTGAAGTATCTTGCCGGCGCCGCTGCAGCCTCGCTGCTCGCCGCCGGCGTCGCCTATGCCCAGACCGGAGCCGGCGCCCCTGCGACGGGAAGCGGCGGCTCCAGCAACGGCGCGGCGGTCAACCCCAATCCGACCACAAGCGGCGTGGCCGGGCCCAGCGCCACCACCGGCGGGCCGGTCCCCGGCAGCGCGCCGCCCTCGGCGAGCGGTTCGGTCTCGACCAGCGGTTCGACCACCAGCGACTCCGGGGTCTCGACCACCACCACCACGACGACGGGCGCGACCTCGGCGACCGGCGCCGGCTCCAACGCCAGCTTCACCAACATGACGCTGACCAACGGACCGGTGCCGGACACCCCTGAGAACCGCGCCAAGTACGGCGGACCGATGTCGCGCGCCGGCAAGCACACCAAGCCCGCGGGCAACTGATCCGGCTGGTCGGCCTCGGGCCGGTTCGCCTTGATGCCCAGGTCGGCGGGCCCTATAGGTCCGCCGACCTTTTTGCGCCTGCGAAGGCCTGGCCGCCCCGATGCCTGACAAGCCGCTTTCGTTTCAGGGCCTGATCCTGAAGCTGCACGACTATTGGAGCCGTCAGGGCTGCGTGATCCTGCAGCCGCACGACGTGGAGGTGGGGGCGGGCACCTTGCATCCGGCGACCGTGCTGCGGGCGCTCGGGCCGAAGCCGTGGCGGGCCGCCTATGTGCAGCCCTCGCGCCGGCCGGCCGACGGCCGCTATGGCGAGAACCCCAACCGGCTGCAGCACTATTACCAGTACCAGGTGATCCTGAAGCCCAACCCGCCCGACCAGCAGGAGCTCTACCTGGGCTCGCTGGCGGCGATCGGGCTGGACGCCCGGCTGCACGACATCCGCTTCGTCGAAGACGACTGGGAAAATCCCACGGTAGGCGCCTGGGGCCTCGGCTGGGAGGTCTGGTGCGACGGCATGGAGATCAGCCAGTACACCTACTTCCAGCAGGTGGGCGGGCTCGACGTGCACCCGGTGGCGGGCGAGATCACCTACGGCCTGGAGCGGCTCGCCATGTACCTCCAGGGCGTCGACCACTTCACCGAGCTCGCCTTCAACGACCCGGACGGGCCCGCGCCGATGACCTATGGCGAGGTGTTCCTGGAGAACGAGCGGCAGCATTCGCAGGCCAACTTCCACCTCTATGACGTCGAGACCCTGAAGCGGCAGTTCGATGACATGGAGCGCACCGTCCCCGAGTTGCTGAACGGCCGCGCGCCGCAGGGCCAGGCGACCGTGCTGCCCGCCTACGACCACGTGCTGAAGGCGAGCCACCTGTTCAACCTGATGGACGCCCGCGGCGCCATCGCCGTCGCCGAGCGCCAGAGCTACATCGGCCGCATCCGCGAGCTGACCCGCATGTGCGCCGAGGCCTGGGTGGCGAACGAGGGGGGCGAGGCGTGAGGTGTCTGGCTTTCGCCCTTCCGCTCGATGGGGAAGGGTTGGGATGCGGTGTGGC